>JAZTXV010000014.1:0-119727 GCA_045636605.1 Eubacteriales bacterium
CTTGCTTTGTGGCGAAAAGCGTTGCGAAAACGATAATCAATCGTTTTCGCTTAGCTTTCAGATTAGAACCTCGAATTTTCGATAAATCGAAAAGCTCGGTCAAATCCATAATGAACGCTCCAAGAACGAAAAAAGCATCTCGAATGAGATGCTTCGTTCTTGGAGGCGCCACTCGGATTTGAACCGAGGAGTAGAGGTGTTGCAGACCTGTGCCTTACCACTTGGCCATGGCGCCTTATGAAATTTAAGGCAACACCTGTTGAGGTGTTGCCTTGCTGGAGCGGATTACGGGGCTCGAACCCGCCTCCTCAACCTTGGCAAGGTTGCGCTCTACCAAATGAGCTAAATCCGCATTTTTAATGGTGCCTCCGGTCGGAATCGAACCAACGACACGGGGATTTTCAGTCCCCTGCTCTACCAACTGAGCTACAGAGGCTTTTAGTGGCGACGGTAAAGGGGCTCGAACCCTTGACCTCCAGCGTGACAGGCTGGCGCTCTAACCAACTGAGCTACACCGCCGTTTATTAAAGCGGATACACTGTATCCGCTTTATGGTGGAAACAATAGGGCTCGAACCTATGACCCTCTGCTTGTAAGGCAGATGCTCTCCCAACTGAGCTATGCTTCCGTTTTCTCTTGCGACGGATATGATTATATCACAGTAATTTTTGTTTGTCAACACCTTTTTCAAAATTTTTTTACTTTTTTTAAAAAATTTTTTCAACCCGTCAAAAAGGGCTCTTTTAAGGCCGATTTCAGGCCAATTTATCCTCAAAATCACAGAAAAATTACACAAATTCATTCGTGTGTCCAAAATCAAGGCGAATTTCATTGACACACTATATATAAATATGTTAAAATTTTCTAAGAGATACACTCGAAGGGAGAATTATATGTTAAAAAAGATATTATCAAAAGTTATATATGCAATCCTTGCATTTTATGCCCTTGCGATGCTTGCAATGGTTATAAGCTCGGGTGCTATGGTCGCAATCCTTTTCGTATTGATTATCGGCGCATATATTCTTTGTATGCTTGCATCGATGAGAGCGCTAAGACGTCTTGAAGGACTAAAGGAAAAAATAATGCTCGATTTCGGCTATCAGCTTACAAAAAAGGACAGACCGCTTCTTTTTGCTATGATGTCAAATTTACCCTTTTATTTCATATATTTCGTTATTTCGCTTATACCGTTGGATTTTCCGGGACTGTTCATAATTGCAGGAATTCCTTGCTGTGTTGTTACGGGTTTGCGACCGATAAACAAAAATTATCAAGCCTATAATTTCATAACCAATAAGGGAAAGGCATATTGGCTTTTGCAAATTCTTTTGGCAGCAGCTCTTTGGGTTGGCGGAAGAATGATAGTTACGCTTTTGATTTTAGGAGAATGATATGAAGAAAACCATTTATATGCTATTTATGATAGCGCTCAATATTGTGGCGATAATAGTCTTCAAGGAGCATGTAAGAATAAGTGAAATGTCAGGCACAAATGCGATATTTATGATAGTTATGGGCTTTCTTTCGTGGCAATTCAATATGGTAAAAAGAGGGGAGATGCCAATGAACGCAGGCGCAAGTGACCTAAGCGATGAGGAGCTATCGAGGCTCGGCGGAGTTTTGGAGATAATTTCCTTTGGAACAATACCGTTGCTTTTGCCGTTTTCGTTCTTCTTCAATGATAAGATAAAGGTTATCGTTCCCGCAATAATGCTATGCTCGTTTGTCATAGTAGGAGTCCTGCTTTTCAAAATCGTGTACGGCAAAAAAATCAAGGCTCGTCAGCTGGAGCAGGAGCAACAGCGCTTGGAACAGGAAAAAAGAGAGCGAGGAGACCTTTGATGCTTGGCAAAACGGTAAAGGTTACAGTTGACAGAAGAATGGGAGAGCCTCACCCCACTCACGGCTACATGTATCCGATAAATTATGGATATGTCGAGGGAATTTTAGCTCCCGACGGAGAATTTCAGGACGCATATGTTTTAGGCGTCGATACCCCGATAGATGCATTTGAGGGCAGAGTGATTGCGATAATTCACCGCAAAAACGATATAGAGGACAAGTGGGTTGTCGCAGCCGAGCCTTACACAAGGGAGCAAATAGAGAAGGCAGTACGCTTTCAAGAAAAATTTTTTGATTATACAATAGAAACGGAGTAAAAAATGCTTAAAAGAACATTAGCGATAATTTTAACGTTGATAAGCGTCGTAGCGCTCTTGACATCCTGTGGCACAAAGGAGGAAAATGCTCAAATAAAGGCATATAGCTCCGTCTTTGTTGATGCATTGATTGCAAATGAGCCCGATACAGCATACGAGCTGGTAAAGGATGCCATATCAAGAGAGGAATTTACCCCCATATTTGATAATATGAGAAGATATATCGACTCGGGCATCACCTACGAGCTTACCCAAACGGGCTGGAAAACAAGCAAAAGTGGCGATACCATCACGGTCACCGCAACCTTTGAAATGAAAACGCCGGAGCATACCTATAAGGTGGTAGCAAGCACAACAGATGGCAAGGAAGGACTCAGCGGCTTCCAAATCCTCATTCTCGATCCCGACAAGACAGGCACAATCACTACAATGAAGGGCGCAACACCGATACAGTGGGTGGTTCTCATTATCGCCATTCTTGAAATCGGATTTGTTTTGTGGATGCTTATCGACTGTATTCTTCACAAGGTTCAAAGAAAGGCAGTTTGGATTATCTTCATTTTGCTCGGCATGCTTGCCATTTCGGTTACCTGGAGCGAAGCGGGCATGAATACGACAATGACACTCGGCTTAATTATCAATATGACAATGCTTGCAAAATATGAAACGGGAGCCACAGTGCTAAGGCTTCTCGTTCCTGTGGGTGCGATAATTTACGCCGTAATGCGCAACAATCTCATAATTCCAAGCGATACCGATAACACCAATACCCCCAAGCCCGTTCATTCACTTCACAGCGAGGACGAAAATACACAAAACAGATAAAGTGTGTATCGGATTTTTTAACAAATCATTGACATGTCAATCAAAGTGTGCTAATATACTTTGTAGCGCATATGCGTTTCTTAAATATTAGGAGGAAAGAAAATCTAAAATGAATTTTCATGCAAAACCCTGTGATGAGGTATTGTCAGAGCTGAATACCAACTCCGACACAGGTCTTAGCGCAAGCGAAGCGGCCGAGCGACTTGAAAAAAACGGCAAAAATGAGCTTGCAAGGAAAAAACCAAAAAGCAACTTAAGAAGATTTTTCGAGCAATTTAAGGATGTAATGATAATAATTCTCCTTGTTGCCTCGGTTATTTCGTTCGTAATGGCTTGTCTTGAGCCTGACGGAGAGTTTTTTGAACCCATACTCATATTACTCATAGTAGTAATAAACGCAGTAATGGGCGTAATACAGGAGAGTAAGGCAGAAAAGGCGCTTGAGGCGCTTCAAAATATGTCTGCGCCAAAATCGAGAGTTATTCGTGACGGCAAGGAGGAAATAATCGAATCAAGCGAGCTTGTTGTCGGTGACATCATTCGTCTTGAGGCAGGTGATTTCGTTCCCGCCGATGCAAGACTCATTCATAGCGTAAACCTCAAAAGCGAGGAAAGCGCCCTCACAGGCGAGAGCGTTCCGAGCGAAAAGGATGCGGGCGCAACGGTAGACGAAAAAGCGCCAATCGGTGACAGAACGAATATGATATACTCGGGCTGCTCAATCACCTACGGTACGGCAACAGCAGTTGTAACCGCAACGGGTATGGATACCGAAATGGGTAAAATCGCAAGCCTGCTTCAAGGAGAGGGCGATACTCAAACCCCACTCCAAAAAAAGCTTGCGCAGCTTGGAAAATATCTTGGCTTCCTCGCAATCGGCGTGTGTGCCATCATATTCGCAGTAGGCTTTCTTAATAACCTTGAGGTTATGGACCTCTTTATGACGGCTATTTCTCTTGCCGTATCTGCAATTCCGGAGGGACTTCCCGCCATTGTCACAATAGTTTTGTCAATAGGCGTACAAAGGCTCGCAAGGAGAAATGCGATAATTCGTCGCTTGCCTGCCGTTGAAACACTCGGCGGAGCATCAATTATCTGCTCTGATAAGACGGGTACACTCACTCAAAACAGAATGACACTTGTCCGCGCATACCTTGACAGAACAGGCGTAAGCGAGGAAATCAGTGAAAGCAACAGCGACGAAATAAGAGAGCTTCTTACTTACGGCACACTCTGCTGTGACGGAGCTGTCACATTCGAGGGCGAGAGGGCTATTCATATAGGTGATCCGACAGAAACATCAATCATCTTCGCCGCACACAGAAACGGACTTGCTCAAGACGAGCTTAAGGCAAAATACGAGCGAGTTGCAACACTCCCCTTCGACTCTGACAGAAAGCTTATGACAAGCGTCAACAAAATTGACGGCAAGCTTGTTGTAATCGTAAAGGGCGCATTTGATATGATGGCAAGCCGTTGCATCGCAGGAGATATCGAAAAGGCTCGTCAAATAAACGACGAAATGAGTAGCGGAGCGCTCCGTGTTCTTGCAATCGGCTACAAGATTATAGACACACTCCCCGACGAAATCACAAGCGAGGCTCTTGAAAGTGACCTTACGCTTATGGGACTTGTAGGAATGATAGATCCGCCAAGACCTGAGGCAAGGGAAGCAGTAAAGGTATGTATTGCCGCAGGCATTCGCCCCATTATGATAACGGGCGACCACGTTGTTACCGCATCGGCAATCGCGCGTGAGCTTGGTATTTTGCAGGCAGGGCACAGAGCCATTACCGGCGCAGAGCTTGATGCTATGAGCGACGAGGAGCTTGATAGAAGCGTTGAGGAAATCTCAGTGTATGCCCGTGTATCTCCCGAAAACAAGATACGCATAGTTAAGGCTTGGCAAAGAAAGGGACAAATCGTTTCTATGACAGGCGATGGCGTAAACGATGCCCCTGCGCTTAAGGCGGCAGACATCGGCTGTGCTATGGGTATTACGGGAACAGACGTTGCCAAGGGTGCAGCTGATATGACCTTGGCAGACGATAACTTTGCAACCATCGTCGAGGCAGTAAAAGAGGGCAGAGGAATTTACGCAAACATTAAAAAGGTTGTCGGCTTCCTTCTCGGCACGAATATCGGTGAGGTAATCACGGTATTTCTCGCCATGATGCTTTGTCATGTATCGCCATTCCTTTCAATGCAGCTGCTTTGGATAAACCTTATCACCGACTCCCTTCCTGCTATCGCACTTGGTATGGAGCCACTTGAAAAGGACGTTATGACACGCCCGCCACGCCCGAAAACAGAGGGCTTGTTCGCACACGGCTACGGACTTCGCATAGTGCTTCAGGGCGTTATGTTCGGACTTTTGGCACTTGGCGCGTTCTTTATCGGCTACGGTAGCTTTAATATTGACGCTACAAACGAAGCCCTTCTTACAGAGGCAAGAACCCTCGCATTTATGGTTCTGGCACTTTCACAGGTGGCACAGGCGTTTAATATGAGAAGTGAGCGCTCCATTTTCAAAACAGGACTTTTTGGCAACTCAATGCTCAATAAATCCGCGCTTATCTCAGTTGCTCTTATGGCAGTAGTAATGCTCGTTCCGGGCATTCAGGGCGCATTCGGTCTTGCATACCTTCCTTGGCATAAGTACCTTATCGGTCTTGGACTTATCCTTGTTCCAACAATCTTGATGGAAATCTCAAAGGCAACAGGACTTATCAAGGAGCATCACCACGAATAATAACAAAATCAGTCACGCTCGTGCGTGGCTGATTTTTATATTGTATATTTTGGTAAAAGTGCACAAAAAATGGGGGGGGGGATTTGTTTATTGTGCATATTGACAAATAGTGGACAGTATGATATAATTACAATGTCAAAATATTTTATGCTCGCGGGGGCGTGCCCGCAAGGAGAGAATTATGAAAAGAAAAATCTTGATTTTCGCGCTTTTGGTGCTTTGCCTTGCTACTGTTTTTGCAGTAAGCGTAAGCGCGAAGGAGTGGACATATAAGGACGAGGCAGGCAAGACCTATCTCACCCTTACAATTGATGACTCCTCAAAAATCATCACAGAGTACGAGGGACGCTTCCCAATGTGGGACGAAAAAGGTCAGCCTCTTACCTGGTATGTTATCGCAACTGATGACACAAACGGCGTAAAGACCGTAAAGGGCTTTGTTTCTACCGACCCATTGTACACAAATCACGGTAACAACTACTTCAGATTTATAAAGAGCGAGGATTTCACCGTTGAGGGATATCCGGTGCCTACAAGAGAAAATGTAGTTAGCTTGAATATGCCAAACGATAAGGGCATCACCGCATTTTCCAACTATAGCAATGTAAACTTCCACGCAGGCACAACCTATACTCCCGATGCGTTTGAGCTTTTGTTCCTTCGTTGTCCTAACACTCTTACCAATACAGATCGACTTGTTCAGTCATCAAAGGTACTTGAGGTTGAGTTTGATAAGAATTCCACCTTTACCGAGCTTAGCCATCTTGCCTTCCACGAGTCAAAGTCACTTAGAAAGGTTAATATTCCTGCATCTGTTAAGAAAATTCTTTCTCAAAGTGATAACAACGGTAGGGCATTTTATAAGTGCGAATCTCTTGACCAGCTCACATTTGACGAGGGCTCACAGCTTGAGGTTATTCAGAGCGGTGCTTTCAAGGGCGCAAAGCTAAAGGAAATTCAGCTCCCATCAGGCATTACAACTCTTGAAAACAATATGCTCAGCTATATCACTGGACTTGAGGTTATCAGACTTCCTGAATTTGCAACTCACTTTGTAAACACCAACTCTAACGGAAGCGTAAGAGGTGACCACCACTCATTCTCGTATGGCTGCGATATCGTAACAGAATGGTATATTCCTGTTACCTTCTATGCGACAATGCCTGACACCGTATATCGATCATCATATGCTTTCTATGGTGGAAAGGGAAATGTTAAATTCTTCTACTGTGGCACGGCAGAGCAATTTGAGATTGCAAGGAGCAACTTTAAAAACGGTACAAGCAACTCTTGGGATAACAACGGAAACTTCAATAATGCAACATTGGTTTCTTGGACAGACTATTCTGCAAATCCAAGCGCGTATCAAAATGCCGACTATGTAATCTGCGGCTACAACTCCTGCGATGCCTTCCATGGCGGAGTGCATAGCTTCGATAACGATTGTACCACTGCCGATGCCTGCAAAAACGGATGCGGACTTACCGCTTCTAAAGCAGATGACCACGATTTCGATAAGACGCTCGTATTCCTGAACGGCTTTACCGCAGACGGTACATACACCTGCGACTGTATAAACAATGGCTGCACTGTTGCTGACATCTTAGTAGGCGATGAGCAGGGCAGAGATGTTGTTCCCGCAATCTTCACCGCAAAGGGCTATTCAACCAATCCCGAAAAGAACGCAATCAACGGCGGATACACAGTAAATCCCGGCAGTCTTGCGCTCTACAAGGCTCTCAAGGGCGAAATCAAGTATGGCGTTGTAATCGCAAATGCGAACAGCTTCGATGGCGAATTCTTTGATAAGGATAACAAGGTTAACACCACAAAATCAATCCAAACAGAGATTGATAGCCAATACAACAATTTCAGTGTTGCAATCAATTTCGGCTCTCAGACAGGCGTAGAGCTTGACCTCGTAATCTGTGCATATGTAATCACAGATGACGGTGTTGCATTTATCCAAAAGGATAGCGGAAGCGATGTTACAATAGGCGGGGCTACCTTCAAGAGCGTAACTCTTGCTCAGGTGGTCGCACTTGCTCCTGCTCCTGCTCCTGCAAGCAAGGAGAACTAATATAAAAATAAAAAGAAAGTGATTTTCACTTTCTTTTTTTATGTATTGACATTAAAGGTTATTTGTGCTAAAATTTTTATATATTTATTTTACATAAGGAGAAATTTATGAAAAAAGGATTAACACTCTTAATTGCCATTGTGGCGTTGATGTGCGTTTTTGCTTTGTCGATTTGCGCCGCAGGTGCAGATGTTGACGCATATGGTACGATTACCGAAATCGGCACAGTTGCCGAGCCATCGGTGCTTGATACAACATCAAGAGTAGTAATTGAGGCATCAGACGGTACCTTCTACACCTTCCCCTCATACTACATTTTGGCAGATGACTCGTATTTTACTTGGGTTAAAAACGATGCACTTAATGAAATCATCGGATTTAGTGGCTCTGCAACAGATTTGAGAAAGCAAATCGTTCGTATGGAAATTCCGCAGGGAATTGAGGATATGAACTCCGGGTACAACGGAGGAGCATATGTATTTGAGGATGCGACAAAGCTCGTTGAGGTAACGCTTCCCTCAACCCTTACAAAAATGGGCGGATATGTATTCAACAGATGCTCTAACCTTGTTACAATAAACGGTATGCAGGGCTTTATGTCAAGAGCACAAATGATAGGAACTCTTATGCTCAACGGAACAAAATGGGGACAGGGCTTTGACCTTGTTATTCCAACAACAATTACCGAAATTCCGGACAACTGCTTCCAGGGCACAAAAATTTCATCTGTTACATTCCATAATAAGCTTGTTCAAATAGGCTCACGCTCCTTCCAGGACTGTGTAAATTTGACAAGTGTAACGCTCCCATCAAGCCTTGTGACACTTAAAAACCACTCGTTTGCAGCGTGCACAAGCCTTTCAAGCGTTGATATGTCAAAATGCACCAAGCTTACCGCAATTGGTGAGTATTGCTTTGAAAAGGCAGTCATCACATCATTTGACTTCACTCCATTTGCAAAGACTATTACAAGCATGGGACAGGGAGTATTCAACCGTTGCCAATCTCTTACAACGGTAACGGGCTATGAGCTTTGTGATAATATCACAAGCATTGGAGCAAATATGTTCCAATTCTGCCCGCTCACAACCCTTACATTCCCTAAAAACATCACATCAATAGGCAGCTACGCATTCTTCCAGCATTGCTCGGCGCAGACTGAGCTTAGAATTCCTAACGGAGTTACCACTATCGGTGACCACGCATTTGTAAGAAATAACAACAATGGCGCAGCACCGTCAAGCGTAAAAATTTATCTTCCCGGAAAATTAACAACCATTACCGGAAACTATAACTTCGAGTATTGGAACTTCACGGAAATGTACATTCCAAAGACTCTTGAGGCTGTTTCACAGGGCTTTGTAAACGGCACACTCAGAAAGGGCGTTGTTTACTACTACACAGGCACATACGATGCGGAAAATACCGAAAGCAATCTTCCTATCAATTCCTCAAACAATCACGCACTCCTTGAGGCTGAATGGATAGATTTTGACGATTTTACAGGCGCATCGTCTGATAAGAACTATATCGTTTATAATTACAATCATTGTGATGCCTTCTATTATGGCTACGACTATGATAAGAGCAGTACCAACTGCACACAGGGTACAACCTGCTCAAGATGCGGCAGAACAGGTGAGAATTTCACTCCGTACGAGCAGCACGATAAGACAGAGGTGCTCATTATGCCATCGTTCACAGAGGACGGCATATACAACTGCGAGTGTGCAAATGATGGTTGTACCGTGATAGATGTTAAGGATAAGACAATAAAGGCGATATTCACTGCAAAGGGCTATTCAACCAATCCCGAAAAGAACGCAATCAACGGTGGCTATTCCGTTGAGCTTGATAGCCTTGCTCTTTATAACAGATTAAACGGAGCCATCACCTATGGTGTTGTAATTGCAAACGCAAAGGGCTTCGATGGTGAATTCTTTGATAAGAATAACAAGGTTAACACCAACAAGGCGCTTCAGGTTGAAATTGACAGTCAATACAGCAACTTTGATTGCTCCATCAGCTTTGGCGCGAACACAGGCGTAGATCTCAGCCTCGTAATCTGTGCATATGTAATCACAGATGATGGCGTTGTATTTATCCAAAAGGATAGCGGTAGCGATGTTACAATCGGCTCCAATGCCTTCAAGAGCGTAACTCTTGCTCAGGTTGTCGCACTTATTCCTGCTCCTGTAAGCAAGGAGAACTAATATAAAAATAAAAAGGAAGTGAGAATTCACTTCCTTTTTGCTTTAATAATTTATATATACATTACTATCATCAAGGTCCGCGCCTGTTTTTCTTTCGATATATCTACGGAGCATATTCGCATCAGAGCTATATACGCTGCCGCCATTTGCATCGCTTAGCGTAATGCGGATAGAGCCACCCGACGAGGACGAAATGCTCGCCTTGAAGATGCCCGCACACTCACGGTTGAACGCCTGCACTGCGTTGTAGATTTCGTTGTAGCCTGCGCGCTTGCCCGAGGACGATGTGCGTGACCTTGAGCCGCCAAAGACTCCCGATAGCTTACCAATAAGCCACGAAAGAGGGAAGCCGAGAACGGCCAGGGCAATAGCGATACCGCTAAGCGCTTCAATGGACTTAATGTCAAGCTCAAATAGCGGAATAATGATAAGAGCTACAAATGAAACAACAGAGCTTACGGCAAAGAAAGCCTCTGCAGAAACAAACGATAGTGCCAAAAACATAAAATAGCAGAAAATCGTTACCAAAAGCACCACCATCATATATGAGTACCATTCGTCAAGGACAAGGTTGTCGTCAACCCCTGACAGAGCACTGAGAATAGCCATAGCGACAAGCACGATAACCCGTATTACACGGCAGGTAAGCCCGGGATCGCCGTCCCATTGGTCCTCGTAAAATGCAACTCCGACGAGCGCACCCAAAAGCACAATAGAGGCAATAGCATAGAAAAGGAAAAATCCCCCGTCAGCATATTCGCTCTTTGTAAAATAAGCAATTAAAAACGGTATAGCAAGCAAAAGCCCGCAAATAACCTTCCGCAAAGTCTTCATAAAAATCTCCTGAATGTGCAATTAAAGCGTCAATTTGCGCCAAGAAGGGATATGATATCTTCTGTAATCTGCTCTGTGGTGAGACGGTTTTCCTTCAAAATACCCTCAAGCGTGTAGGTTAGAGGAAATTCCTTCTTAAGACCGTAGCACTTGACTTTAATGGGGGCATCTCCCAAATATCTTGCGATTTTTTCGCCGAAGCCACCCTCGACAACGCCATCCTCTAAGGTGATAATAAGCGAGTGAGAGCCTACAAGCGTATCAAGCGTGTCCGTGTCAAGCTCTGTTATAAAGATAGGGTTTACAAGCGTTGCATCAATTCCACCCTCGCAAAGAGCATCGCACACGCTTCTGCCAAGCTCAAAAAACGAGCCGAGTGCAATTATAGCCACACCCTCGCCTTTTTTTACAATCTCGTATTTCGGCGCGGAGTAGTCGCCACGCACACTCTTGCCACGGCAAACAGCCTTGCCAAACGGCACACGAATTGCAACCGGGTATTTGTCTTGGTCAATCGACCAATCAAGCATGGAAATGTATTCCTCGTAGCAGGTAGGAGCCAAATATTTCAAATTGGGAATTCCCGAAAGCATCGCAATATCGTAAATTCCGAGATGCGTAGCATCGCTGTGACCGTAGATTGATGAATTGAAAACGAGTGTTGTCACGGGTGAGCCGTTAAGGCAAACATCGTGTGACATCTGGTCATAGGTGCGCTGGAGGAATGTACTGTTTACCGCCCAAACAGGCTTTCCGCCCGCCTTGGCAATTCCGCTTGCCATTGCAAGAGCATTTTCCTCGGCAATTCCAACGTCAATGAATTGTTCTCCCGCAATTTTTCGCCTTTCCTCGTCAAAGCCTGCAACGGTGGGGGTTGCGGCAGTGATGGAAACAACAGAACGGTCATTTCTCATCCGCTCAAGCAGGTGGAGCGCAGTAATATTAGCATAGCTGTCAACACCGTTTTTGCAGAAGTGGCGCTCTCCCGTTTCAATGTCAAACGGAGTCGTTGCGTGCCAAGCCTCCCTTTCAATTTCGGCTAAGGAATAGCCCAAGCCCTTTTGAGTTCTTATGTGAACAACGATAGGCGCTTTTGTGTCCTTGATACGACTTAACGCATCAATGAGCGAGGCGGCATCGTTTCCGTTGTCGACATACATATAATCAAGCCCAAAGGACTTGAAAATGTTATTTTGGGATTGCCCCTTCGTTTCACGAAGCTCGGCTAAGGAGCGATAAATACCGCCGTGGTTCTCCGCAATGGACATGTCGTTGTCGTTTACCAAAATGATAAGAGAGCCACCGAATTCGCCTGCGTAGTTAAGCGCCTCAAGCGCCTCGCCACCGCTAAGCGAGCCGTCACCGATAACCGCAACAACTCTGAAGCTCTCGCCTTTTAAATCTCTTGCCTTGGCAAGACCGAGCGCCAGACTGACAGAGGTCGAGGTGTGTCCCATTGTGAATATATCGTGCTCACTTTCAAGAGGAGAGCTGTATCCCGACACGTCACCAAATTTGTCCTCATATAAAAACGCATCGGCTCTGCCCGTGAGCATCTTATGACAATAGCTTTGATGTGAAACATCAAAAATAATTTTATCCTCGGGTGAATCAAAAACGTAATGAAGGGCAATGGTCGCCTCGACAATTCCGAGGTTTGAGCCAAAATGTCCGCCGTGGATGCTAAGCTTCCTTATAAGAGCCGTACGCATCTCTTGAGCCAACACAGGCAACGCATCAAGTGGCAGCGCCTTCAAATCCTTCACCGATTTAATATTTTCAAGAATCATTTCATCTCTCACTTATTTAAAAATCCATACTTATCATTATTTTACCACATTTTTGCTCCGTTTGCAATATTGATATTATAAAAAGTTTATTTTTTGGATTTTTGTTTCTTGACTTTTATGGTGAAATATGATATATTACAAGAGCAAACTGCGCAATGCGTTATGATGATTTGAGGAAAGGGAAAAAAATGGACAGAACAAGCTACTTAGAGGGCGAAAAAATTTCAAAACTGCTTTTCAGGTTTTCAATCCCCTGCATCGCATCACTTTTGATAAGCGCTCTATATAATATAGTTGACCAAATATTCGTTGGCAACAGCGTAGGCTATCTCGGCAATGCCGCAACGGGAGTGGCATTCCCTATACTTATAATCACAATGGCATTTTCGTGGTGCTACGGCGACGGTGCGGCGGCGTACCTAAGCATTTGCCAGGGCAGGCGTGATACAGAAAACGCCCACAAATGCGTAGGCTCACTCATAATCGTAACGACACTTACAAGCGCTGCGCTTATCGCTTTATTCTTAATGCTTGACGAGCCGCTTTTGAGCCTTTTCGGCGCAACCTATGACTCCTATGATAAGGACGGAGCGCTTGTCGCAGGCTCGATGGAAATGGCGAAGCAGTATTTTTGGATAGTTGTGTGCGCCCTAACTCCCAATATGCTCACAAACGCCCTTTCAAGCATCATAAGGGCAGACGGAAGCCCCGGCTTCGCCATGATAGCAACCCTTTCGGGCGCTATCATAAATATAGTGCTCGATGCGCTCTTTATTGTCGGCTTCGGCTGGGGAATACAGGGTGCGGCATACGCAACCATAATAGGACAAATAGCCTCCTTTGCGCTGACTGTATTCTATTTTCTCAGAAAAACAAAAACCTTCAAGCTTACTGCAAAAAGCTTCGGCAAGGATATGAGAGCATTTTTTGTATCGCTTAAGCTCGGAATTTCAACCTTCATTACGCAGATTTCCATTGTCGTAATGTCACTCGTTTGCAGTATGATGATGAAGAAATACGCATACATGTCCGCATCTGTCGGCTATGATCCAAGCATTCCAATCTCCGCCGCAAGCATAGAAACAAAGGTTTTCACTCTCATTATAAATATCGTTGTCGGTATAATCCTTGGCGCTCAGCCGATTGTGGGCTACAACTATGGCGCTAAGCGCTTCGACAGGGTAAGAGAGTGCTATAAATGGGTTGCGATTGTAACTCTTTCGACGGGAATAATCTCCACGGTTATTTGCGAGCTTTTCCCGGGGGCGCTTGTTCAGATGTTCGGCACGAGTGGCTCAAACTCCGAGCTGTATTTTGAATTTGCAAAAAAGACCTTCAGAATTTTTTTGTCGTGCGTAACCTTTACCTGCTTTATCAAAATGTCCGCAATCTTTTTCCAAGCAGTAGGCAAGCCCGTCAGCGCAATGATAAGCTCCCTTGTAAGAGATATTCTTTTGTTTATTCCGCTTGTCGTGCTTTTGCCGACAAGGCTCGGCATAGACGGCATCTTGATTGCCTCCCCCATATCCGATATCGTCGCTATGGCAGTGTGCGTTTTCCTGAGCATCAAATTTTTTAAGGAGCTTAAAAAAAGCGAGCTTGAAATGAAATGATAAAATCCCCGATGTGTGTCGGGGATTTTTCTTGACACAGGTGCTTTGATGTGGTAAAATGTTGGTGAGCGCACACAGGGGAAAGAACGGTGCAAATCCGTCGCAACAGCCATTACGGTAAAAGTCCGAATGCCCTGAGTGTGTTTTCGCATAGCGAATGGTAAAATAGCTCCGGGCAAACGGGGGCGAAGGGACCGAGGAATGCCGATGCTTCATTCTTCGATTGTTTTTATCTCAAAAACTAAGAAAGAATGAAAAGGAAGAACAAAAATGAAAAGAATTTTATTACCGGCACTCGTGCTTTTAATGGCTTTCGCCTTGATTTTCGTGCTCGTTTCGTGTAACAATGATGACGAAGCATCAGGTCAAGGACAGGCAGAAAGGTCATTTACCTTTGTTGTGGTGCATAATAACGGAGAACAAAAATCCTTCGACATCACCTCAAGCAAAAAATATGTGGGAGAGGCCCTTGTTGACCAAGGACTTATCGCAGGGGAGGATGGTCCATACGGCCTTTATGTAAAGACCGTAGACGGCGAAACACTCGATTACGATAAGGACGGCAAGTATTGGGCATTCTACGTAAACGATGCATATTCAATGTCGGGGGTTGATAAAACGGAAATCACCGATGACGCAAAATACTCATTTAAGGCAGAATAACAGATACGTCATTCCATAAAAAATCAAAAAGCATCAAAATAAAAAGGATAGCGAGGCTTTCGCTATCCTTTTTTCAATGTAATTCAATGTAAAATCAAAAAACAATTCGCCCTTTATAAAACGAACAGCTTCAAGGCTTTGATTGCCGTGCCGTCGGCGTACTCACGCACCTCTCCGAGAGCAAAAAATCCGTTTTTATCGCAAATTCTCACCCTTGTGCCAACACTCAGAGATGTACCGATTTTTCTTTGATAAATCTCGCAGCCGCTACGGCAAAGACGGGAATAAAAATCGCTTAGCTTAACAGAGGTGAGCTCTGAAAAAAGCTCCTCTGTCGGTACGATAAGAGACAGTCGCTCCTCAAGCGTCATTTTCTCAATTTGGTCGATGGTGTATGCGGATTTTATTGTAAAATTCCCGCTTTTGGTACGTCTTAAGGCGCTCATTGAGGCTCCGCAGCCAAGGCTTGCGCCGATGTCGGAGCAGAGAGTACGAATATAAGTACCCTTGGAGCATTCAACCTCTATTTCGTAAATGCCGTTGGCCTCGTCAATCACTCTCGGCATAATTGATGAAATATGTATCGTACGAGCCTGCCTTTCCACCTCAATGCCCTGCCTTGCCAGGTCGACGAGCTTTTTTCCGTCAACCTTAAGGGCGCTATACATAGGTGGCGTTTGCATAATATCACCGACAAAGCGACAGCAAGCATCAAAAAATTCTTCTTTTGTGGGAAGTGTGTCGCATTTCGACAGTATTTTTCCGCTTGTGTCCTCTGTATCGGTTGTTATTCCGAGAGTAATCTCGGCAATATACGCCTTATTTTCGGCGCTGAGCAAATCAGATGCCTTTGTGGCTCTGCCGATAAGAATAGGCAAAACTCCCGTTGCCATAGGGTCCAGCGTTCCGGTGTGACCGACGCTTCTTGTGCCAAAAAGCTTACGCATTTTAAACACAATGTCGTGAGAGGTAACCCCTTGATGCTTGTCAACAATAACAACGCCGCAAAAATCAGTATTATTTGTACTCATTCAATCCTCTTTCAAGCAAGCCTCTTACCGTATCAAGTGCGCCCTCGGCTGTTGTGTTCAAAAGCGTTGCGCCTGCGGCTCTCGGATGCCCGCCACCGCCAACGGATGCGCAAAGAGTGGCAACGTCAATATCGCAGTTGGCTCTTGTGGAAACGGAAAATTTCGTGTCATCACCGCTTACCTGTTTGATTGTTGCGGCAATCATCACACCCTGTATCTGTCTTACAACACTGATGATGTCGCCAATATCGTCATCGCAAATTCCGTAAGCATGCTTCATTTCGTTTGTTACAAGCAAAATCGCCGCTTTGCCCTCACAGAAAAAGACAATGCTGTCGTATGCCATTCTGATAGCGGAAATTTCGCCCTTGCTCTTGCAATCGAATATTTTGTAATTTATGTCGGCAAAATCAATTCCCGTACCAATCATCTCACCCGCCATATTGAGCGCCTCGGGAGTGGTATTCGAGTATTTAAAGCACCCTGTGTCGCCCGAAAGACCTGCATAGGCACACACAAAGAAGTGAGAGGGAAGCCTTTTCAAAAGCTTCATTTTTTTTGCCAAGCGATAAACAATCATAGCGCAGGCGGGAGTAAACTCCTCATAGTAATCGGCAAAGCGAGAGTTGTTCTCGTGATGGTCGATAATGATGTCAACCTTATCGGAATAGCATGAGTATGCGCCCATTTGAGAGCTTGAGCCGATGTCAATCGCAATAGCTCGCTCATACAGACTCATATCAAGCTCTGCATTTATCTTGTCGCCACCTGTGATAAAATCAAATTTTGGATTTGCCCTGTCAGGACATACCACTGTCACCGCCGAGCCCAAAAGCTCCAAAATGTGCTTCAGCGCAAACGCCGAGCCGAGCGTGTCGGGATCCGGATTTCTGTGTGTGAAAATAACGGTGCGCTTAGGCTCCTTAAGCCTTTTTATAAGCGCTCTTATGTCAAGCTTAATCATCGTTTTCCTCGCTTGCGTCCTCGTCTTGAATGTCAAGAGTATTCAAAATTCGGGAAATGCTTGCGCCATACTCTGCCGAGCCGTCGTATTCAAAGGTAAGCTGTGGAGTTTGGCGAAGATTAAGGCGTTTTGCAAGCTCGGAGCGGAAAAAGCCCGATGCGCTCTTAAGTCCCTTCAAAACCTCATTTTTGTCGCCTGCCATAACTGAGAAGAATATCTTCGCAAATTTCAAATCTCCGCTAACCTCCGCACCCGTGATGGAAACGAACGCATCGGCAATTCTCGGGTCCTTTGTGTCCCTGATAATTTGAGCAAGCTCCTCCTTTACCGCATCGTTTATTCTGTTTCTTCTGAATTTAGCCATAATATGTCCTTTCAAAAATCATATAAAGTCAAGCAAAGGGCGGACGAGCACACACCAAAAATATTTTCCGCCAATACTCTATTTTATAGTATATCACACCTTTGCAAAAATTTCAAAGGTTTTTTATATATTTTCTAACTTGACAAAAGTTAAATAATATAGTAAAATATAAGATAGCATCAAAAGACCGTTTCGTTGAAGGAGGAAAAAATGAAGGTAATCGGAAATATCATCTGGTTTGTGCTTTTTGGAATGATTCCCTGCGCTATACACTTTGTTCTCGGCGCTATTCTTTGTTGTACCTTTGTTGGCTTCCCCGCAGGAATGGCACTTTTCAAGCTTGCAAAGCTTGAGGCGTTTCCGTTTGGCAAAACTACGGAGCTAAAGGCAGAGGAGCCAAGCATTCCAAACATTCTGTGGGTTGCGTTTATCGGTGCGAGTATTTCCGTTCCGTATCTCATAATTGCGCTCATTCTTTGCCCGACGCTCATAGGAATTCCGTTTGCAAAGCAATGCGTAAAAATCGCAAAGCTTGCGCACGTTCCCTTCGGCAGCGAGGTTTATCATACCGATATGCTTCGTCAATCAAATCACAATTCAAATATCTAAATACAATAAAAAGTGGGCAATCGCCCACTTTTTTTGTTTGCTTTCGGCATCAGAGCTTACAGATATCGGAGCTTGATATGAGATGGAAGCCTGCGTTCAAAAGAACCGACTCCGCCTCCTCGTTTTCCTCAACTCTGAGCACAACATATGCGTGTTTTTCCGTGCGTGCCATAAATGCGTACATATATTCTATGTTGATATTTGCCTCGTCAAGCACCTTGAGCGCCGCATTCAGCTTACCGGGCGCATCGCCTATCTTAACGCCGACAACGTCAATCGTTTTGATAAGATAGCCGTTTTCCAAAAGAACTCTTTCAGCTGTCCTTTCGTCATTTACTATAAGCCTTAAAATGCCGAACTCCTCTGTTTCCGCAATAGAAAGCGCCCTTATGTTCACATTGTTGCTTGAAAGAATATCGGTAACGGAAACGACCGTACCCTTTCTGTTCTGCACAAATACGGTTAATTGCTTTATTGCCATTTTAAAATCTCCTTCCATTCCTGCTATGCTATATTTCTATTATACTATATAAGCTTGCGTCTGTCAATAACACGAACCGCCTTTCCCTCACTTCTTGCGATGGTCTTTGGTGCGACGAGGTGAACCCTCGGGTTTATTCCGAGCATTGCTTTCATAGCCTCAGCGAGCCTCTTTTCCATGGCAAGCACCTCGCTCACCTTGTCAGTGAACTGCTCGGCAGTCATCTCCACGTTGACATCAAATGTGTCGGTGTTGTTTTCTCTGTCAACGATGATTTGATAGTTCGGCTCATAGCCCTCGTTCAAAAGCACCGTCTCAATTTGGCTCGGGAATACGTTTACTCCTCGAATTATGAGCATATCGTCAGTTCTGCCCATCGGCTTAGCCATCTTGATAAGAGTTCTGCCACACGAGCATTTCTTTCTCGAAAGCACACATATATCACGTGTGCGATAGCGGAGCAGAGGGAATGCCTCCTTGTCAAGAGAGGTGAACACAAGCTCGCCCTTTTCACCCTCAGGCAACACCTCGCCCGTATCAGGATCAATGATTTCCGCTAAGAAGTGGTCCTCGTTTATGTGCATTCCCGTTTGCTCAGAGCATTCGAATGCAACACCGGGGCCCGATGTTTCCGTAAGGCCGTAAATATCGTAAGCCTTAATGCCGAGCGTCGCCTCTATTCCCTTTCTCATTTCCTCGGTCCAAGGCTCAGCGCCGAAAATTCCCGCCTTAAGAGGAATATCCTCGGGCTTGTAGCCCTGCTCCCTCAATGCCTCGCCGATATACGCCGCATATGACGGAGTACAGCAAATAATTGTTGCGCTCAAATCCATCATAAATTGGATTTGTCTTTCCGTATTTCCCGATGACATGGGCAGAGTAAGACATCCCACCTTGTGTGAGCCGCCGTTAAGTCCCGGGCCACCCGTGAAAAGTCCATATCCGTATGCTACCTGACATACATCACCTCTTGTGCCACCTGCGGCAACGATGGCTCTTGCACAGCAGTCCTCCCACAGATTGATGTCATTTTGAGTGTAGAAGGCAACAACTCTGCGTCCTGTTGTTCCCGATGTGGATTGAATACGCACGCAATCCTCAAGCGGCTTTGCCAAAAGCCCGTAGGGGTATGCATCTCTTAAATCCGCTTTTGTGAGGAAGGGGAGCTTGTGCAGATCCTCAATACCGTGAATGTCCTCAGGCGTAACACCCTTTTCGTCCATAAGAGCACGGTAGTACGGTACGTTGTCGTAAACGTGCTTCACCTGCTTTACAAGCTTTTCCGACTGAAGTCTTTTCAGCTCCTCGACAGGCATTGCTTCGATTTCTCTTTGGTAGTAGCTTTGTTCCATTTTTCTTCATCCCTTCTTGCTCTTGCATATGTTAGTATGCATTATTTTTTTGTCTTGGAATGAGAGGGGAAACAAAAAAGTCCTCTGCATTCCAAAAAGAATACAGAGGACGAGAAAATATCCCGTGGTACCACCTCAGTTCACCGTCACCTCACGGTAGCGGCCTTATCAGGTACTAACATACCTTAGTTCTGTGACGGGAACACCCGTTGCATCCTACTAAAGATTTCTCTTATTCAGCGCACAGCTAACAGAATGAATTCGTGAAGGATGTCCCTTTTGCCTCGCACCGACCGGCAATTCTCTGTGAAGATCTTTCCAACCTACTGGTTTCTGCTATTCGCCTTTGATAATTGAATTCTAACACCGTTTTTTTGCGTTGTCAATAGGTTTTTCGAAATTTTTTTGAGAAAATTTTCGACCTATAATATAGCATACACGCTATAAAATACCGCTTGATTTTTCACTTGATTTTTGTTGATTTTATTCCTCGCTTTTTTGGGCGTAGCAGGCAAAAATCTCGTCTACACGCTGCTTTTCTGCGTCACTGCGTCTTGATATCAGACTGACAATCGGTACAACTGCAAGCGATATGGCCATAGCGATAACGCCCATCTCGGGAGATTTCGATGCTGCCTCGCCAAAGCTTGAGGTGAGCGAGATTACAAGAGTTGCACCACCAACCGTAGCCAAGCCCGAGATAACGCCCGCATAAGCGCCGGCTTTTGTAATTTTCTTTGAGAAAAGTCCCCAGATGTATGGGCCTATAAAGCAGCCCGAAACGATTCCCCACGAAAACGACATAAGATTAACGATAATAGGAATATTTTGCGTTGCGAATATAAACGAGCAGGCAATAAACGCAAGGCAAAGCACTCTTGTAAGAGTCATTTGCTTCTTTTGAGAGATTTCCTTTTTGCTTACTGCGGGAATCAAATCAACCGCCACCGCAGATGCAGAGGTAAGCACAACGGACTCAAGCGTTGACATTGATGCGGAAAGAAGAAGTACCATAATAATTGCAAGCAAAATAACTCCCAAGGTTCCGTTACCGAGAACTCTTATCAGAAGTGTCGGAATTACCGAGTCAATTCCGCCCTCAGGCAGCTCACCGCCCAAAACAAGCCTTGATGTGCTTCCTATTAGGTATGCGCCACAGCCGATAACAAGACAGAAAATTGTTGAAATCAAGGTTCCTCTCTTTATTGCCGCCGTGTTCTTTATCGCATAGAATTTTCCTATCATCTGAGGAAGTCCCCAGGTACCGAAGCTTGTAAGCATTATATTTACGCAAAGGAATTTGAATGACGAGCCTCCAAAAATACTTGTCAGCTGTGAGCCGGTTGTCGGATTTGGATCGTCGGGGAGCGACTTGAAGCTGCCGAGACGTTCAATAAGTCCCGAAATTCCGCCGACGGAGTCATTGCATAGCACCGCTACCACAAGACAAACAACCCCGACTATCATAATAACTCCCTGTATCAAATTTGAGTAAGCCGTTGCCGTGTAGCCACCCGCAACCAAATATACTGCAGTAAGGCACGCAATCAAAAGCATCCACACCCACGCCTCAACTCCGGGAAATATTGCGCCGAAAAGCGAGCTGAGTCCTTTATAAACCGCCGCTGAGT
The DNA here is from genome assembly GCA_045636605.1 of Eubacteriales bacterium. Classification (GTDB taxonomy): domain Bacteria; phylum Bacillota; class Clostridia; order Oscillospirales; family CAG-272; genus RGIG2000. The sequence continues at coordinate 21,365 of JAZTXV010000014.1, forward strand.
ACGGCACCAAAAATATGAAAATAACTATCGCTGACAGCATCTTAAGGCCCTTGGAGGCGTATCTTTTCTCGAAATAATCGGGCATTGTTTTCGCATCGAGGCTCTTTGTCATTTTTCTTGTTCTGTTTGCGAACAAAAGCCAGGAAAGCAGACATCCCACAAGTGCGTTTCCAATACCGATCCAAATCGCTGCGATTCCTATATTCCAGCCGTGCTGTCCTGCATAGCCTATAAAAACAACTGCGGAAAAATATGACGTTCCGTAGGCGAATGCGGTTGACCACGCTCCTATTTTTCTGCCGCCCACAAGAAATCCGTCAAGTGTTTTCGATTTTCTGTAGCTGATTAAGCCGATTGATGCCATTGCAATAGCATATGCAACAAGCGCCACAACCGTGAAAATCTGCGCCTTTTCCATTTTGTTACCTCCGTAATTGCCTTTTTTCTCAAAAGCCTTGATTTTTGCCTGATAACATTGTATAATACTTTTTAGCATTAGTCAAGCGAATAGTTTTAATGATTACTATCGAAATTTTCGATTAAGAATTTGGCAAGGGAGGCATAATATGGAGCTTAGAAATTTGATAACCTTTATACACGTAGCCGAGCTTGGCAGCTTTACAAGGGCGGCAGAGCAGCTTGGGTATTCTCAATCCACAATATCGTTTCAAATAAAGCAGCTTGAGGACGAGCTCGGTTGTCTTTTGTTTGAACGAATAAACCATACAATCACCCTTACCGAGCGTGGACACGAGCTCGTGTCCTATGCCCACAGAGTGCGTGCGCTCACAGAGGAATTTAAGGAGGGATTGGTCAGTGAAAGTGAATGTAAGGGGCATATTCACATTGTAACTCCCGACTCCGTTTGCGAGGAGCTTATACACAATTACTATATTGATTTTTATAGCAGGTACCCATCAATATCGGTTAAATTCACCACCGCCGATACATCTGTTATGTTTGATATGCTTGATCATAACGAGGCAGACATTATCATAACCCTTGACAGTCACACATACAGAAGCGACTATATTATCGCAAAGGAGGAGCCGCTTCCGATGCACTTTGTCGCAAGAGCGGACTCAAAATTTGCGAAAAGAAAAAATCTGTCAATAAGGGACATAATAGACGAGCCGTTTATATTGACAGAGGTAGGGCAGGGATACAGACGTGTTTTCGACCGAGAGCTTGCCAAAAAATCCCTCTTTATCACTCCCGTGCTTGAAATCGGAAGGACTGATGTTATCACATCCTTGCTGACCGAGAGCAATATGATTTCCTTCTTACCCGATTTTGTCACAAGGGATTACATAGAGAGAGGAAGCCTTTGCTATCTTGATGTGCGTGATATGAACGTCGATATTTGGAAGCAACTCATTTACCACAAAAACAAATGGCTCTCAAAGGGCCTGAACGTGTTCATTGATTTTATCAAGACTCACGAATTTTCAAGCTGATAAAAGGCCTGCTCGATGGAGCAGGCCCTTTTCATAGGTTAATCTTACCTTATATAATTTCTATTTGACACATTTTCATAGCACTGAGCGCATTTTCGTGGCTTTCGGGCGTTACACCGGCACAGCAATGACTGTCAACGATTATTTTTACCTCAGGCAAAAATGCCTTTATTCCCATAGCATTTGAGATAACGCAAATATCAGTGCAAAGACCGATAAGGGTGATTTCGTCAATTTGCTCCGCCTCGTTTTCGGCTCTTAAATATGCAAAAAGCTCGCTCGAGCCAAACGTGGGCTTATCAATGATTTTTCCCTCGCCCGAGGCATAAATTTCTTCCTTGATTTCCCAACCACGAGTTCCCTTGATGCAATGCTCAACCGGCAGATTTTTGCCCTCCTGCGTTTGAAGATAGGATATGGGATGCGTGTCACGGGTGTAGATTATCTCACCATCAAATGAGGCGATTTTCGCCTTTACCGCTTCTACAATTTTGATAGCCTCGGGCGTGCCGAGCGCCCCGTCAATAAAATCGTTTTGCATATCAACCACAATAAGTATTTTTCTCATAATGTTTCTCCTGTATTTAGTAGATTACCTTAGATGTTAATACTATTTTATCATTTTTTATATCATAATTCAATAGAAATTTTTTCTCTCTTGATTTTAGAGCTGAATAGTAGTAAAATATACTTGAATAGAGGTGATGTTATGATAGATGTCGTAGGATGTGAGCTGATGCGAGGAAGCGATCTTGCTACAATCGAGGCGGGCGTGTCGGGCATTGAGCTTATATGGCGTGCCGCCAACGGAATTTTTAACAGCGTGAGCTGGCACGGCAGCACGGCAATTATATGCGGAGGTGGAAACAACGCAGCAGACGGCTATGCGCTTGCTCTTATTTTGCAGGAAAACGCAATAGATTGCACACTGATTTTGACGTGCGATAAATTCACCCCGGACGGAGAGTATTACTACAAAAAATGCCGTGATGTGTCTGTAAAAACCGTTTTTTACGATGATTTCACCATGCTTGACGGATACGATATTATCGTCGATTGTATATTTGGAACGGGATTTCACGGAACGCCGAGCAAGAGAATATGCGAGGTTATCGAAAAAATCAATCAAAGCGGGGCATACATTGTCAGCGCCGATATAAACAGCGCCCTTAACGGTGACACCGGACTTTGCACAGCTGCTGTCAAAAGTGATTTAACCGTGGCAATCGGCTCGTATAAGCCGGGACATTTTCTTTCAATGGCAAAGGATTTCATAAAAAGCCTTACCTGTGTCGATATTGGCATAGAAATCATTGGAAATCCGTACCATTTAATAGAAGCCCAAGACGTCAAGAAAGCATTTAAAGAGCGCTCACAGATGTCAAACAAGGGTACCTGTGGCTACGCCACGCTTATCGGCGGATGCACCGAGTACAGCGGGGCAATAAAGCTGGCAAATTTGTCACTCTGTGCATTAAAATCGGGCGTAGGTGTGTCGAAATTGGCTACTGCTCGATCAATTTGTCACTCTGTTATGCCGTATCTGCTCGAAAGCACACTGTACCCGCTTGACGACGAAAACGGACACATCATCTTCAGCTCGGAGCAAATTGACGGCGCACTAAAGGGAGTGCGTGCCGTGGCGATAGGAATGGGCATAGGCTCGGGCGACGAGGTGTATAAAATCATTTCTCATATTCTCGGCTCATATGAAATGCCCGTGATAATCGACGCAGACGGCCTTAATGCGCTTGCAAGGGGTGGTCTTGATATTTTGAAGAAGACAAAATGCACTGTAATTTTAACTCCGCACCCAAAGGAGCTTGAGCGTCTTTGCGGGGTAAGCGTGAGCGAAATTTTAGATTCTCCCATAGAAATTGCAAGGAAATTCGCATTTGATTACGGCGTGGTTTTGCTTTTAAAGGGCGCAACCACAATCGTCACCGACGGAAACGAGGTGTATTTCGTGGACCGTGGCTGTGGCGGAATGGCAACGGCGGGAAGCGGAGATGTTTTGTCGGGCATTCTGCTCGGCATTTGCGCTCAATCCCCTGCACCAAGCGCGCAGACACTAAACACCTGCGCCGCCGCATATGTAAACGGTCTTGCGGGAGAGCTGGCGCAGGCATCGGTGGGTGCTATCTCAATGACCTCGTCCGATACCGTATCGCAAATCCCCCGTGCTATCAAATCCGTAACGGAGGATATATGACAAAAAGCACCAAAAAGGGTGCTTTTTTCATTGTTAAACACCCCGCCGACAAGAAAAAAGCCTTAATTTTCAAAAAAAATCTCCAATCTGTTGACAAATAGCGAGCCGTTGTTATATAATAGTTATATTATTTTTTAAAATTTCGCACATTTTTTATGCGTATGCGGGCTCGGTAGCCTTGACAGGCCGTTTGCCCGCCGAAAATGAACAAAGTAAGGTGATAAAATGATTTGGTCAAAAAATGAAACTCTGTCAAGAGAGGAAATGGAGGCGCTTCAGCTCGAGCGTCTCAAGGAAACCGTTTTCCGAGTATATGAAAGGGTTGAGCCGTACCGTCGCAAAATGGACGAGGCAGGCATAAAGCCCGAGGATATAAAATCCCTTGGCGATCTTTCAAGACTTCCCTTTGTAACCAAGCAGGATTTGAGAGATAACTATCCCTTCGGCCTTTTTGCAGTGCCGAAAACCGATTTGCTCAGAATTCACGCATCGTCTGGCACAACGGGAAAGCCTACCGTTGTCGGTTACACGCAGGGCGATATGGACGTATGGACTGAGTGCGTATCGAGAATAGCCTGCGCAGGCGGAGCGACAGCAGAGGACGTAGCTCAGATTTGCTTCGGCTACGGAATGTTCACAGGCGCACTCGGCCTTCACTACGGCCTTGAAAACATCGGCGCAACGATAGTTCCCTCGTCAACGGGCAACTCCGAAAAGCAGATTATGTATATGAAGGATTTCGGCACAACTCTTTTGGTTGCCACTCCGTCATATGCACTTCGTCTTGCCGAGGTCGCAAGAGAAATGGGAGTCGATCCCAAAACAGATCTCAACGTAAAAATCGGTCTTGTCGGAAGCGAGCTTTTGACCGATGCTATGAGAGAGGAAATGCACAAGTATTGGGGTGACGATATGCTCATTACCTCAAACTACGGAATGAGCGAGCTTATGGGTCCGGGCGTTTCGGGCGAGTGCGAATATGTGTGCGGAATGCACATCAATGAGGATTTCTTTATCCCCGAGATAATCAACCCCGAAACGGGAGAGGTGCTTCCCGAGGGCGAATGGGGCGAGCTTGTTATTACCTGTATAAAAAAGGAAGCTCTCCCGCTTATCAGATACAGAACAAGAGATATCACACGTCTTCACTACGAGAAATGCAAATGCGGAAGAACAACAGTCCGTATGGAAAATCTCTCGGGCAGAAGCGACGATATGCTTAAGATAAGAGGAGTAAACGTATTCCCAAGTCAAATCGAGGAGGTTATTCTCTCGGTTGACGGTCTTGGTCCTCATTATGAAATAGTGGTCGAAAGAGATGGCTACTCCGATAAGCTTACCATTCGTGTTGAGCTTGCAGTCGCAACGGACTCCTTCAAGGAGCTTGAAAGAATTGAAAAGGAAATCAAATCCAAGCTGAGAGTTGTCCTTGGACTTGATGCAAAAATAAAATTGGAATCACCAAACACTCTTGCTCGTTTTGAGGGAAAAGCAAAAAGAGTCAGAGATTTGAGAAATGGAGTGTAATATGGAAAAGAGAATAATGCTCGGAAACGAGGCTATCGCAAGAGGTGCATATGAGGCAGGTGTTAAGGTGTCAAGCTCATACCCCGGCACGCCAAGCACCGAAATCAGTGAATTTTTGGCAAAATATGACGAGGTTTATACTGAATGGGCGCCAAACGAAAAGGTAGCGCTCGAGGTTGCCGCAGGCGCATCAATCGCAGGTGTACGCAGTATGGCTTGTATGAAGCACGTTGGTCTTAACGTTGCGTCGGATCCCCTTTACACACTCGCATACACGGGCGTAAATGCAGGACTCGTGGTAGTCGTTGCAGACGATCCCGGACTTGCAAGCTCTCAAAATGAGCAGGACACAAGAATGATTGCAAGAAGTGCGCATCTTCCCGTTATTGAGCCGTCAGACAGCGGTGAGGCAAAGGAATTCTTCAAGTACGCCTTCGAGATAAGCGAAAAATATGACACACCCGTAATCTTCAGAACGACAACAAAGCTCTCTCACTCGCAGAGCATTGTTGACACCTGTGAAAGAATTGAGCTCGAGGGTAAGCCGTACGAGAGAAATATGGCAAAATATGTTATGATGCCCGCATCTGCTATCGGCAGACATAAGGTCGTTGAAGCAAGAGAAATCAAGCTTGCCGAGGACGCATCAAGCCTTCTTATCAACAGAGTGGAAATGGCAGACACAAAAATCGGCTTTATCACCTCGGGTATTGCATACCAGTACGTAAAGGAGGCTTGCCCCAACGCAAGCGTTCTTAAGCTCGGTATGGTAAATCCGCTTCCCAAGGCAATGATAGCGGAATTTATCGCAAGCGTTGATACAGTATATATTTTCGAGGAGCTTGAGCCCGTAATTGAGGAGCAGGTAAGAGCCTGGGGCTTTGAGGTTAAGGGTAAGGAATGCTTTACAAGACAGGGCGAATACAGCGCAAATATGCTCAGAGCCGTAATCTACGGCGAAAGCGCCCTCGCATTTGAGAAGGCAGAAGCGCCTGCACGTCCTCCGATTCTTTGTCCCGGATGCCCACACAGAAGCGTATTCTCTGTGCTTAATAAGCTAAAGATTCACGCATCGGGCGATATCGGATGCTACACTCTCGGCGCAGTAGCACCGCTTAATGTAATTGACACAACAATTTGTATGGGCTCGTCAATTTCACTCCTTCACGGAATGGAAAAGGCAAACGGCAAGGAATTTATTAGAAATTGGGTTGCAACCATAGGTGACTCAACCTTCCTACATACAGGCGTAAATTCGCTCATAAATATGGTATATAACAAGTCCACGGCGACGGTTATGATTCTTGATAACCGTACAACCGGTATGACAGGACATCAGGAGCACGCCGCAACGGGTAAAACCCTTAAGGGCGAGGACACCTACGCAATCGACTTGGCAGAGCTTTGTCGCAGCATAGGCGTTCCGAGAGTTATCGAAATTGATGCCTTCGATGTAAAGGGACTTGAAAAAACAATCAAGGAAAGCGTAAACGGCGACACCTTGACGGTGATTATCGCAAAGGCGCCCTGTGCGCTTCTTAAGGGACAGAAGTTCCCGAACGTGTGCGTATGCACACCCGAGGACTGCAAAAAGTGCGGAATGTGCCTCAAAATAGGATGTCCTGCGCTGACAAAGCAGCCTGACGGAACAGTAAAAATCGACGAAACAATGTGCAACGGCTGCGGACTTTGCCAAAGCTACTGCAAGTTCGGCGCAATCAAAAAAATTCCAAGAGCGTAAGGGGGAGCAAAATGAATATAATGGTAGTTGGCGTTGGTGGACAGGGAACACTTCTCACCAGCAGAATTATAGGAAAAACCGCCCTTAACGCAGGGTGGGACGTAAAGCTTTCGGAGGTTCACGGTATGGCGCAGCGTGGCGGAAGCGTTGTTACCTTCGTAAGATTTGGCAAAAAGGTATATGAGCCCGTTTGCGAGGAGGGTACAGTTGATATTCTTATCTCCTTCGAGCGTCTTGAGGCTCTGAGATATGCGCATTTTTTGAAGCCCGACGGAATTATGATAGTAAATGACACAAGAATTGATCCTATGACGGTAGTTATCGGAGCAAAGACCTATCCCGAGGGAATTTTGGAAACGCTTGAGGGATCTCACAAGCTCTACACAATAAACGCAGGTGAGATTGCCAAGACACTCGGCAACAGTAAGGTAGTAAATACAGTTGTTTTGGGACTCAGCGCAAAGCACATCGGCTTCAGCGAGAACGAATGGCTTGAAACACTCAAGAGCACCGTACCCCCAAAGACAATAGAAATCAATACCCTTGCATTTAAGGCAGGCTACGAGGCATAAGATACAAATGATTTGGAATACAGAGATTGAACGTATGCCACGTGAGCAGATGAGGGCGCTTCAGGGCGAAAGACTCGTCAAGCTCGTGGAATACGTCTATAATAACGTGGAGTTTTATCGCAAGCGTATGGACGAGCACGGTGTTAAGCCGAGCGACATTCACGGAATAGACGATATCGTAAAGCTCCCGTACACAACAAAGAATGACCTTCGTGACACGTATCCCTTCGGACTTTTTGCTGCGCCTCGCTCGGAAATCGTCAGAGTACATGCATCGTCAGGTACAACAGGTAAGGCAACGGTTGTCGGATACACCAAAAACGACATTGATATATGGAGCGAATGTGTCGCAAGATGTATGTCAATGGCAAATATCACAAGAGATGACATAATTCAAATTGCATACGGCTACGGTCTTTTTACGGGCGGACTTGGCGCGCACTACGGCGCCGAAAGGCTCGGCGCTATGGTTGTGCCGATGAGCACCGGTAACTCCAAAAAGCTCACCACAATGATGGTTGACTTCGGCGCTACTGCAATCGCATGCACACCATCATACCTTCTCCATCTTTCAGAGGTGCTAAGGGATGAGGGACTCCTTGACAAAATCAAGCTAAAGAGCGCAATCTGCGGCGCTGAGCCGTGGACAGACAAAATGCGATATGAAATTGAGCAAAGATTGGGAATCACCGCGCACGATATCTACGGTCTTAGCGAGGTTATGGGGCCGGGTGTTGCGTGTGACTGCGAATACCATACGGGACTTCATATTTGCGATGACCATTTCTATGCTGAAATTATTGATCCCGTAACCCTTGAGCCCGTTCCCGACGGCGAGGTTGGAGAGCTTGTATTCACCACAATAACCAAGCAGGGAATACCGCTTATTCGATACAGGACGAAGGATTTGACAAGCATCACTCACGAGGTGTGCGAGTGCGGAAGAACCTCTCCGAGAATTTCGCGCTTCAAGGGAAGAAGCGACGATATGCTCATAATAAGGGGCGTAAATGTATTTCCGTCACAGGTCGAGGCGGCGCTTATCAATGTTGAGGAGGTAACACCTCACTATATGATGATAGTTGACCGTGAAAATAACCTTGACACTCTCGAAATTCAGGTTGAGGTAGATATAAACTACTACACCGACGAGGTTAAGGGCATTGAAAGGCTTACAAGGAAAATAGCAACCGTAATCCAACAGGCGCTCGGTATAAGCGCAAAAATAAGACTTATGGGACCGAATACTCTCACACGTAGCGAGGGCAAGGCAGTCCACGTGGTCGATAACAGAAAATTGTATTAAGGAGAAAACAGCTATGACAGTAAAGCAATTATCCGTATTTATCGAAAACAGACGCGGCAGACTCGGCGAGGTCCTGAAGGTTTTAAAGAACAGCGGAGTAAACATTCTTTCAATGAGCTTGGCTGACACAACCGAGTACGGTCTTTTAAGACTTATCGTAAACGATGCCGCAAAGGGCAGAGACGTGCTTCTCGAGGCGGGCTTCTCAAGCATGCTCACAGATATTCTTATCGTAAAGGTTCCGCACGTTGCCGGCTCTCTTCAAAACATTCTCGCTCTTATCGCAGAGAACGAAATTGATATCGAGTATATGTACGGCTTGTCCGTTGAGGCAAACGATGCCACAATCGTTGTAAAAACCAACGAGCTTGACAGAGCGTGCGAGGTTTTGAGGAAAAACAACATCGGAACAATGACTCAAGAGGAAATTCACGCTCTGTAATTTGTGCGGAGCTTAAAAGAGGTATTTATGTTTAATCAAAAAATGTATGCTCTCGGCAGTAAGCGCTCAATAATAAGAGAAATCTTTGAGTATTGCAAGACCAGGGCAACCGAAATCGGCGCAGAGAACGTTTTCGATTTTAGCATCGGAAACCCAAGTGTTCCTGCTCCGTCACAAATAACTGAGGCAATTATGGAGCTTGCAGGAACGGAAAACCCCGTTACGCTTCACGGCTATACCTCGGCGCAGGGCGATCTCGGAGTTCGCACTGCAATCTCAAATCACATAAATGAGCGCTTTGGCACATCACTTACTCCAAATAGCATTTATATGACCTGCGGCGCCGCCGCATCACTTACGATTTCGCTCCGTGCACTTATCGAAAACGGCGAGGAGTGTATCGTATTTGCACCGTTTTTCACCGAATATCGTGTGTTTATTGAGAACGCAGGAGGCAAGGTTGTCGTATCAGAGCCGATGCCCAAGACCTTCCAAATAAATATCGAGGATTTGGAGAGCAAAATCACTGAAAAAACAAGGGCAGTTATCGTAAATTCCCCCAACAACCCAAGCGGAGTTGTTTACAGCGAGCAAACAATTAAAGCGCTTTGCGACCTGTTAAGAAAAAAGGAACAGGAGTATGCTCACCCGATATATCTTATCGCAGACGAGCCGTATCGTGAGCTTGTTTTCGATGGAATTGATGTTCCTTACCTTATGAATTATTATAAGAACACAATAGTTTGCTATTCATACTCAAAGGCGCTCTCACTCCCCGGAGAAAGAATAGGATATATTGCAGTCAGCCCCGAGGCAACAGACTCCGAGCAGCTGTACCTTGCAGTATGCGGAGCAGGACGTTCTCTTGGCTACGTATGCGCACCGAGTATGTTCCAGCAGGTAATCAAAAAAACAATCGGCGCAAGCGTTGACGTGAATATCTATAAGGAAAACAGAGATATTCTCTTTGGAGCATTGACCGAATACGGCTACGAATGTGTTGCTCCCGACGGCGCATTTTACCTGTTTGTAAAGGCGCTTGAGGACGATGCCTTTAAGTTCTTTGAAAGAGCAAAATCAAAGGAAATTCTCGTTGTCCCTTGCGATGACTTCGGAGTTAAGGGCTATGTAAGAATCGCCTACTGCGTTGACAAGCAGAGAATTGTAAGAGCACTCCCCGCCTTCAAGGCGTTGGCAGACGAATACAAAAACAGATAAAAAGGCATCCTGTGCCTAAAAATATAAAAAATAGGAGAAAAATAATGGAATACAAGTACAAGATTCTAATCATCATGGTTCTTTATATGTGCGCCGTTATCGGAATAGGAATCTATTTCTTCAAGCGTGCGCAAAAGAGCTCGGAAAACTACTTCCTCGGCGGAAGAACACTCGGCCCTTGGGTTACCGCAATGAGCGCAGAGGCGTCAGATATGAGCGGATGGCTTCTTATGGGACTTCCCGGACTTGCTTATTGGTGCGGACTTTCAAATGTTTTTTGGACTGCGCTCGGCCTTGCCATCGGTACATATATAAACTGGCTTATCGTGGCAAAAAGACTTCGTAACTACTCGCAAATTGCGGGAAATTCAATCACAGTCCCCGACTTTTTCTCAAATCGCTTTAAGGAAAAGAAAAAGATTATTCTCGGCGTTTCGGCCGTGTTCATCTTCGTGTTCTTTGCAGTTTACGCATCATCCTGCTTTGCAACCGTAGGAAAGCTTTTCACATCACTTTTTGGATTTGACTATCATGTGATGCTCATTATAGGAGCAGTATTTGTAGTTGCTTATACCCTTATCGGCGGCTTCTTGGCAGAGAGTGTGTCTGACTTTATGCAGGCAATTGTTATGATAATAGCCCTCGTCACCGTAATCGGCGTCGGCGTAGTTAAGGCAGGCGGCTTCGGCGAGGTTATCAATAATGCAAAGGCAATCGACGGCTTCTGGTCACTCTTTGGAAGCGCAACACCCGCAACCGACGCAAACGGCGTACAAATCGGCTGGGGTGAGGCAGGCAGATTTGGCTTCTGGAGCATCGTCTCCGAGATGGCTTGGGGACTTGGTTACTTCGGCGTTCCTCAGGTTCTTCTTCGCTTTATGGCTATCCGTAATCCGAGCGAAATCAAGCGCTCAAGAATTATCGCAACCGTGTGGGTTGTTATCTCCCTTGCAGCAGCAGTTCTTATCGGTGTTATGGGCAGAACGCTTATTCCCGACAACGCAGAGCTTGCAACAAAATCAGGTGCAGAGAATATTCTTATCGTGTTCTCTGAAACATTCTTGCCATTCATCGTAGCGGGAATTATTATGGCAGGTATTCTTGCCGCAACAATTTCATCATCAGACTCATACCTTCTTATCGCATCAAGCGCTGTTTCCGCCAATATCTTCAAGGGTATTATCAAAAAGGATAAAGCAGACGATAAGGTGGTTATGTGGGTTTCAAGAATTACAATCATCGTAATTGCAATCGCAGGAATGATAATCGCTTGGGACGAAAACAGCATCATCTTCAAGCTCGTTTCGTTCGCTTGGGCAGGCTTCGGCGCAACCTTTGGTCCTCTTATGCTGTTCTCACTTTTCTGGAAGAGAATTACAAGACAGGGCGCAATTGCAGGCATGATCACAGGTGGTGTGAGCGTATTCCTTTGGGAGTTCGTATTCACCAAGTTCTTGGCAAGCAAGGTAGCCTTCTTTGGCATCTATGAGCTTCTTCCCGCATTCATTCTTTCAAGCATCGTAATTGTCGTTGTATCACTTCTTACAAAGGAGCCCGATGCCGAAATTATCGAGGAATTCGAAAGAGCGAAAAATGGCGAAATTGATATCGAGGAGTCAGCTCCCGTTGAGGCATAATCTCAATCTCAAAAATCAATGAAAAACAAAAAAACGGCACTCTGTGTGCCGTTTTTTGCTTGTGCTCGGGGATTGCGAGCCTTATTTATCGAAAATTCTAAGTCCTGCGGTTGCGCTGACGGGCAATGAGAACACAATGGCGTGAGCATCTGTTTCGGGGCCGGCCCTGTCAATTACCGCCTTCATAATTTCCTTTTTACGCTCCTTTGTGGAAACAATGTAAATCATTTCCTTTTCGTCGGCGATAGTCATGCCGAAAAACTTGCTTGCATATTGAGAGCCCGTGCCCTTTGCGTGAACAACGGTTCCGCCTCCTGCACCTGCCTCTCTTGCAGCATCCATAACCAAATCCGTGTTACCCTTTGCGCAAATTACAACAATAAGCTCGGTTTCACACTCATTCATACTTTTCACCTCGTCAATAGTTTCGTCCTCGGAATGTCCGTTTGCAAACGCATCAAGAGTGCGCTTGCCGCCTATACTGCTAAGCGGAATTGCAACGGAAATTCCTCTGTTCGGCAAGTCAATTGCCATTTCTCTTGTGAGAGCCCTCATAAGCTCACATACCTTGTTTTCAGTAACGACACAGTAGTGAACGGTTTTGGCAGAGCTTTCAATTCCAAACAAATCAAGCGTTTTCTGCCGTGCTGTTCCAAGGCAAGGAGTGCTGTATATAACAGGTATTTCCTTACCGCTGAAGAATTTGGTGAATTCGTCACTGTCATCACGGTTTGTTATCGTTATCAAAAAGAACATTTTTTGCATACAGTACCCCTCCTTTTAATCAAAATCAATGATATCATCAGGCGAATCCTTTGTATCGTCGGTTATAGCGGGAATTATCGAAATCTCACCCGTCGCATCGTCAACCTCGTACGCAGGCGACGCAAGATGCATATCGATAATTTCGTCGAGCGATGGAGATGCAACCTCCTTGATTTTGCGGATTCTGACCTTATAAGCAACACCGAGAATCTGAATGGCGATAAGCGGCGTCATAGCAACCATAGCAACCGTACCGAACGCATCAGTTGCGATACTGTTTCCCGACGCCTCGCAAACGCCGATAGCAAACGGCAAAAGGAACGTCGATGTCATCGCACCCGAGGCAACTCCGCCCGAGTCGAAGGCAATAGAGGTAAATATTTCGGGAACAAAGAACACAAGCACAAAGGCGATTGTGTAGCCGGGGATTAAGAAGTACATAATCGAAACACCCGTGAGCGCTCTTAGCATGGCAATTCCAACAGATAGCGCAACACCAAGCTCAAGCGCAACCGCAAGCGCCTTTTTGGGAATTGCGCCCGAGGTGACCTCCTCAACCTGTGTCTGAAGCACCTGAACCGCAGGCTCCGCCGCAACTATGAAGAAGCCGATTATCATTCCGATGGGAATTGCAACAAACGAGAAGCCGCCTGAGCCGAGTCCGTTTCCTATGAGATAGCCCGCAGGCATAAAGCCAACATTTGCGGCAGTAAGGAATAAAACAAGACCGACAAAGGTGTATAGAAGACCGATAAGAATTTTAAGAAGGCTCTTTTTTGAAAGAGGCTTAGTAAATGCCTGATACACGAGGAAGAATGCAACAATGGGAAGCACCGCCTTCAAAACCTCAACTATGTAGTGCGGGAAATTGATAAGATAATTCCACCCAAGATCTCTTGAGCTTGCCATTCGCTCAATTTCAAATCCAACTCCGCTTGAGCTTTCGGGACTGTAAATAAGTCCGAGTGTAAGCACCGCTATGATAGGGCCAACCGAGCAAAGAGAAACAAGACCGAAGGAGTCATTTGACTCCTGAGAGTCGGAGCGTATAGATGAAACACCGACGCCGAGCGCCATAATGAACGGAACGGTCATAGGCCCTGTCGTAACTCCACCGGAGTCAAAGGCAACGCTCCAAAAGTCACTGTCAACAAAGAGCGCCATTCCAAACGCCACAATGTAAAAGCCGAGCAATAAATATTTGAGCCTGACAGCAAAGATTATGCGTAGCATAGCGATTACAAGAAACGCACCGACACCGACCGAAACAAACAAAACAAGAAGAATGCTTGGGTTGATCGACGGCACATAGGTTGCAAGCACCTGCAAATCCGGCTCGGACATAGTAATCATCACACCCACAAGAAATGACAAAATCACAATGAGCCAAATCTTTTTCGAGCGAGTCATTTGAGCGCCGACATATTCACCCATAGGAGTCATTGATGTCTCCGCACCAAGCGTGAACAGAGAAATACCCAAAATGAGAAGCGCTGAGCCGAAAATAAATGATGTAAAATTCGATATGTCAATAGGAGCAACCGTAAAGCAGAGCAGCAGCACTATTGCCGAAATTGGCAAAACGCTCTTTGCCGATTCAATGAGCTTCTCCTTTAAAACATTTTTATTCTTAAACATAATATCTTCCTTTATGCAAAAGTGGCACCGGCAAAAGTGGCACCGGCAAAAGCGGCACTGCCACAGTGGTACAATTTTAATCATTATAACAAATTTGATGCTTGAAATCAACACCAATTTGGACAAAAGCGAAAAAATGTGCATACAATTCATTTTTTCTTGACATTTAGTTCCGCTTTTGATATAATATACACATTAAATTATAAAGATATTGAGAAAATCCATTTTTATGTGATATGGAGGTATAAAAATGCTTGAAATTTCAAATAAAACCAATCTCCTTGAACAAAAATCCTATAAATATCAGCTCCAGGATGTTGCCGAGCCTAATTTGTATAGAGATATATACAGCTATGACGAGGTTCCAAAGACGCCGTTCAATCACCGCAGAGTTCCAATCGGTATGCCCGAGAATATTTGGATTACCGATACCACCCTTCGTGACGGACAGCAGTCCGTTGAGCCGTATAGCGTAGACGAGATAGTGGAGATATACAAGCTCCTTTCCCGCCTCGGCGGCCCAAACGGAATAATTCGTCAAACCGAATTCTTTGTGTATAGCAAAAAGGACAGGGCGGCAATCGAAAAATGCCAGGAGCTCGGTCTTGAATTTCCGGAGATTACAACTTGGATAAGAGCCAACAAGGAGGACTTCAAGCTTGTTCGTGACCTTGGAATAAGAGAAACGGGAATTTTGGTAAGCTCCAGTGACTACCACATCTTCAAAAAGCTCAAAATGTCACGCTCCGAGGCTATGAAGCTTTATCTTTCCGCAGTTTACGATGCCTTTGAGGCAGGCGTACGTCCAAGATGTCACCTCGAGGACATCACAAGAGCAGACTTTTACGGCTTTGTTGTTCCGTTCGTAAACGAGCTTCAAAAAATGTCGCAGGATGCGGGCATTCCCGTTAAAATTCGTGCGTGCGATACTATGGGCTACGGCGTTCCGTATCCCGAGGTAGCGCTTCCGAGAAGCGTACCGGGAATTATCTACGGTCTTCAGCACTACTCCGATGTTCCAAGCGAAATGCTTGAATGGCACGGACATAACGATTTCTACAAGGCTGTGTCCAACGCAACAACCGCTTGGCTCTACGGCGCAAGCGCAGTAAACTGCTCACTGCTCGGAATTGGCGAGCGTACGGGCAACATTCCTCTTGAGGCTATGGTGTTTGAATACGCATCGCTTAAGGGCACCCTTGACGGAATGGACTCAACCGTAATCACCGAAATCGCCGAGTTCTTCAGAGATAAGATAGGCTATAACATTCCGCCTATGACTCCGTTTGTTGGCGCAAATTTCAATGTCACAAGGGCAGGAATTCACGCAGACGGACTTCTCAAGGATGAGGAAATCTACAACATATTCAACACCACAAAGATTCTTAACCGCCCCGCAGGCGTCGCAATCACTAAGACCTCGGGACTTGCGGGAATTGCTTATTGGATAAACGAGCATTATCACCTCACAGGTGAGGCTATGGTTGATAAGCGCAGTCCGCTTGTGGTTTACCTGAAGAATTGGGTTGACCTTGAATATGAAAACGGCCGTCAAACCGCAATAACCGACAAGGAGCTCGAGCATCAAATCGCCGAGTTTGAAAGAGAATAAGGAGAATAAAAATGGGACTTACAATAGCACAAAAAATCATTAAGAGCCATCTCGTTTCGGGCGAAATGGTTGTGGGCGAGGAAATCGCGCTCAGAATAGACCAAACACTCACACAGGACGCAACGGGTACAATGGCATACCTCGAGTTTGAATCAATCGGAATCGAAAGAGTAAGAACAAAGCTTTCCGTTGCATACATAGACCATAATACGCTTCAATCGGGCTTTGAGAATGCAGATGACCACAGATACATTCAATCCGTAGCAAAGAAATACGGAATTCGCTTCTCCCGCCCCGGAAACGGTATTTGCCACCAGGTTCACCTTGAGCGCTTCGGCGTACCGGGAATGACTCTTATCGGTAGCGACAGCCATACCCCAACCGCAGGAGGCATAGGTATGCTTGCTATGGGTGCGGGCGGACTTGACGTTGCAGTTGCAATGGGTGGCGGAGAGTATTACATCACAATGCCCAAGATGTATAAGGTAAACCTTACAGGTAAGCTTCAGCCCTGGGTAAGCGCAAAGGATGTCAGCCTTGAAATCCTTCGTATTTTGTCCGTTAAGGGCGGAGTTGGCGCTATAATTGAATGGGGCGGAGAGGGCATAAAGACTCTTAGCGTTCCCGAAAGAGCAACCATTACCAATATGGGTACCGAGCTTGGCGCTACAACCTCTATCTTCCCATCTGACGAAATTACCAAGGCATTCCTTGAGGCGCAGGGCAGAGGCGACGCATATATTCCTCTTGAAAGCGATCCCGATGCCGTTTACGACAGAATTATCGACATCAACCTCTCGGAGCTTAAGCCGCTTTTGGCTTGCCCTCACAGCCCTGATAATATCAGAACCGCCGAGGAGCTCTCACACATCAAGGTTGACCAGGTATGTATCGGCTCCTGCACTAACTCATCACTCCGTGATATGTTAAGAGTTGCAATGATGCTGAGAGGTAAGAAAATCGCAGACAGCGTAAGCCTTTCCGTATCTCCCGGCTCCAAGCAGGTGCTTTCAATGCTCGCAGATTGCGGCGCCCTCTCCGATATTCTTGCGGCAGGCGCAAGAGTTCTCGAGTGTGCGTGCGGCCCCTGCATCGGTATGGGCTTCTCCCCGAATTCCGGCGGCGTATCGCTTCGTACCTTTAACCGTAACTTTGAGGGCAGAAGCGGAACTAAGGACGGACAGGTTTATCTTGTATCCCCCGAGGTTGCCGTTGCATCGGCTCTTACGGGCTATATAACAGATCCGAGAACACTTGGCGACTACGAGGAGGTTGTTCTTCCCGAGGCGTTCAAGATTGACGATAGTGCAGTATTGATGCCCGCATCACCTGAGGAGGCGGCAAGCGTTGAGGTTCTTCGCGGACCTAATATCAAGCCATTCCCCGAAACAAGCAAGCTTGAAAACAGAATAGAGGCAAATCTCACCTTGAAGGTTGGCGATAATATCACAACTGACCATATCATGCCCGCGGGAGCTAAGATTTTGCCATACCGCTCCAACATTCCTTACCTTTCAAAATTCTGCTTCGCAGTATGCGACGAGAGCTTCGCACAGCGTGCGCTCGAGGCAAAGAGCAGTATAATCGTTGGTGGCACAAACTACGGACAAGGCTCGTCAAGAGAGCATGCGGCGCTCGTTCCGCTTTACCTTGGCGTTAAGGCAGTCGTTGCAAAGAGCTTCGCAAGAATTCATGCGGCTAACCTCATAAACGCAGGCATTTTGCCACTCACCTTTGAAAATCCCGACGATTACGATAAGCTTGAGCAGAATACACCTATCTCTCTTGAAAATCTCTTTGAGGGAATGGAGAACGGAAGAATTATAATGAAAAACGGCGATGTTGAAATTCCTCTTGTATGCAGCTATACAAAGCGCCAAATTGACATTCTCAAGGCGGGCGGACTCTTGGCATATACAAAGGGTGAATAATCGTCTTATTCCGTGTATATAATATACAAAAACCATTTTGTGAGCAGAGGAGATTACTATGGCTCTTTCCAAAAAAATTCTTGACACATACGAGCTTTGGCGCACAAACGAGCTTTTTGATGCTCAAATAAGAGAGGAGCTTAATGCTCCCTTGACCGAGAAGGAAATAGAGGATCGCTTCTGGCGTGACCTTGAATTCGGAACGGGCGGACTTCGTGGCGTAATGGGCGCAGGCACGAACAGAATGAACAAATATATCATAAGAAAGGCAACCCGTGGCTTTGCCGATTACCTTATCGCAAAATACGGTGCCGAAATTTCAAGAGGAGTTGCTATCGGCTACGATTCAAGAAACAACTCCGACACCTTCGCTCGTGAGGCAGCGCTCGTGCTTGCAGGCGCAGGAATTGTTGCGTACCTTTATGACACACTCCAGCCTACCCCGGTGCTTTCCTTCACGGTAAGAGAGCTTGGATGCATCGGCGGAATCGTTGTTACCGCAAGCCATAACCCGAGAGAGTATAACGGCTATAAGGTTTACGATAGCGAGGGCTGTCAGGTGCTTATTGATGATGCAAACGAAATCATATCGTATGTAAACGCAATCGAGGACATCACCGCAATCCCCGTTGCCGACGAAGCAGAAGCGAGAAATAGCGGAATGCTCCGCAGAATTGACAACGCAGTTCTTGACAGATTTAACGAATGTGTTAAGTCGCAGGCGCACGATATCGGCGAAAAAAGTGCGAAAATCGTATACACTCCCCTTCACGGAACGGGTAATCTTCCTGTTCGCAGAGTGCTCGGCGAGCTTGGATATGATGTTACCGTGGTAACAGAGCAGGAAAAGCCAAACGGAGATTTTCCGACTGTTTCCTCACCCAACCCCGAGAACGCAGAGGCGCTAAGCCTTGGAATTAAGCTTTGCGAGGAAATCGGCGCAGACCTCATTCTCGGCACGGATCCCGACTGCGACCGTGTGGGAATTGCCGTAAACACAAGCGAGGGAATGAAGCTCCTTACGGGAAATCAAGTAGGAGCGCTTCTCGTTGACTATGTGATAAAAATGAATAAATCAGAGCTTGACGAAACGTCAACCGTTGTAAAAACGATAGTTACAAGTGAGCTCGGCTCGACGATAGCGAAGGCACATGGATGCCGAGTTGCAGAGACACTCACGGGCTTCAAGTTTATCGGTGAGCAAATGTGCATATATGAAAGAACAGGCTATAAGTTCGTAATGGGTTACGAGGAAAGCTACGGCTATCTCGTTGGTATGCACGCAAGAGATAAGGATGCCGTTGTGGCATCAATGCTCATCTGTGAGATGGCTTGCTACTATAAAAATCAAGGCAAGACGCTTATAGATGTTATGAATGAAATCTATGCGGAATACGGCTATTATCTTGATGCGCTCGACAACTTCACCCTAAAGGGCATTGACGGCGTTGAGAAAATCAAGGCAATAATGACTGAAATGCGCACACAAGGTAAGTCGTTAATGGATGGAATAAGCGTTGTTTACGACTATGAGCCGGGTATTTTCGGTCTTCCCAAGGCGGACGTTCTCAAATTCGTCTTTGAGGACAACTCATGGGTTGCAATTCGTCCCTCAGGCACAGAGCCAAAGATTAAAATCTACTACTCTGTAAGAGGAGAGGATAAGGATGAGGCGGCAAGGATTCTCGCAGCTCGTCGAGAGGTTATCAACAAGATAATCAATGGCTAATCAATGATAAAATGTGCCTTTTACAGACACATACCCGATTAAAATAACAAAAACCGAGGATTTTCCTCGGTTTTTTGTGTCTTTATAAGCCTTGTGGCATTGAATTGAAAACCACCTTGAAGCTGTCAAGTGGCATATTCGTTTTTGAAATGCTCCTTTAATTTTTCAAATGTTTCGTCGCTTATGACATGCTCAATTTTGCATGCGTCCTCGCTCGCAACCTCACTGCTAACGCCAATCGAGGTCAAAAACGAGGTCAAAAGCACGTGCCGCTCATAAATCTTTTTGGAAATCTCAACGCCAAGCTCGGTCAGCTCAATTCCGCCGTTTTTTGAAATTGTAATGTATCCGCCATCTCTTAAAAGTCCCATAGCACGGCTTACGCTCGGCTTGGAAAAGCCCATATATTCGCACACGTCAATAGCACGTACGAAGCCCTTTTGCTCCTTAAGACGTGCAATAGACTCAAGATACATCTCGCCCGATTCCTGTAATGCCATAAGATACACTCCCTTCAAAATTCTACATATATATTATCACCTTTTTCACATCTTGTCAAGATGAATGTGCAGGGAATGCTCAAGTGCGGATATGAAAAGGAAAAAATGATAAAAATTTTAAAAAAATTAAAAAAAGACTATTGACAAATTATACCTTATGTGATATTATATTAGCGTAGTTAGCGGCGGCTAACTTTTAAATACGCATTTGAGTTAGCATATGCTAACTTGGGGCACATTAGAAAACGGAGCTTTATATGAATTTAAGAGAAGCGCAGGATTACACGGAATATATAATCAGCGATATTGAAACAGACGACGAGGAGCTAAATTCCTTTCTTTTCACCCTCGGATGCTATAGCGGTGAGTCAATTACGGTTGTCCGTCACATGAGGGGCGGATGCATTGTCGTTATTAAGGATGCCAGATACAGTATTGATAACCAGCTCGCAGAGGCGATTGTTGTTTGTGAGCCACAGCGTAGCTAAGAAGGAGAGATTATGAGAGTAGCATTGACAGGTAACCCCAATTCGGGTAAAACCACTATGTTCAACGCCTTGACGGGAAGTAGCGAAAGAGTTGGAAACTGGGCAGGCGTTACCGTTGATAAAATAGAACGCACAATTAAGAAAAAATACGCATGCGGCGAGCAGATAATTGCAGTTGATTTGCCGGGGGCGTACTCTATATCCCCCTTTACAAGCGAGGAGAGCGTTACAAGCGACTTCGTTAAGGGCGAGGCTCCCGATGTAATCATCAATATAGTTGATGCCGATAACATCAGCCGTAGCCTTTTCTTTACCACACAGCTCATTGAGCTTGGAATACCTGTGGTTGTCGCCCTGAACAAGAGTGACCTTAATGAGAAAAAGGGTACTAAAATAGATACAGATGCACTGTCCAGAAGGCTCGGTTGCCCTGTTATCACAACTGTTTCCACCTCATCAAGAGGACTGAGGTCGCTTGTGCAGGCAGTAATTGCCCGCGCAGGAGAAGTGCAAGAGATTCCGTACGAGCTTCACACCGTAGTCCCCACCGACAAGCAGAGCGCCGAGATAGCAGACAGAGCGCGCTTTGAGCTTGTAAATGAAATCGTAAGGGCGGTTGAATCGCGCATAGTTCTTTCAAGGGACAGAAGCGTAGGAGATAAAATTGACACGGTTTTAACTAACAAATGGCTTGGAATTCCGATATTTGCCCTTGTGATGTGGGCGGTTTTCTGGATTTCTCAGGCAGGACCGGGTGTGTGGCTTGCCGAGGGACTTGATGTTGGCGAAACGCATCTTTGGGGACTTGTTGACTGTATTGGATACTTTAAGGAAATAGTTGCCGTCTGGCTTGACGGCGCTCATCATCTGATACAGGCAATAATACTTGAAGGCATTATTGAGGGTGTTTCTGCGGTTATAGGATTCTTGCCTCTTGTAATGATAATGTATTTTCTTATCGCACTTCTTGAGGACTGTGGCTATATGGCTCGTGCAACCGTTGTGCTTGATCCCATTTTCAAAAAGGTCGGACTTTCGGGAAAATCGGTTATCCCGTTTGTAATAGGCACAGGCTGCGCAATTCCTGGTGTTATGGCTTGTCGTACAATCCGTAACGAGCGAGAGCGCAGAGCAACCGCTATGCTCGCACCGTTTATGCCGTGTGGCGCAAAGCTTCCCGTTATCGCGCTTTTTGCGGGCGCATTCTTTGATAACGCCGAGTGGGTTGGAACAATTATGTATTTTGCGGGAATCGCCATCATCCTTCTTTGTGCGCTTCTTGTCAATGCCATTACGGGTAACAAGACGAGAAAATCATACTTCATCATAGAGCTTCCCGATTACAAGGTACCGTCGCTTTGGCAGGCGCTTAAATCCATGTGTCAAAGAGGCTGGTCATACATAGTCAAGGCGGGAACAGTTATCCTCGTTTGTAACTTCATAGTTTACATTATGCAAACATATAGCTGGACACTTCAAATCGCAAGCGATCCTTCAAAATCAATTCTTGCCACCATCGCAACACCTATTGCGTATATTATCGCCCCCATTGTCGGTGTGGCTCTTTGGCAGCTTGCCGCAGCTGCGGTTACGGGCTTTATTGCCAAGGAATGTGTTGTTTCAACACTCGCAACCGTGTTTATGTTCGACAATTTAATTAACGAGGATTTTGAGGCGATCGGTTCAATCGGTGCATCGAATATGGGCGGAATTTCCGTTGTCGCAGGTCTTGCCTTCCTTATGTTCAATCTCTTTACCCCGCCGTGCTTTGCCGCTCTTGGCGCTATGAGATCCGAGATAAAAAGCAGAAAATGGTTCTGGGCGGGCGTTGGACTCCAATTTTCCGTAGGATATACAATAAGCTTCCTTGTGTTCTTCTTTGGAGCTCTTATTACAGGCGCAAGCTTGGGCTCTGCATGGATGCCTGTTGTAGGCTGGGCAATCGTGCTCACGATAGTAGCTATCTTTACAGCGGTAATCATCAAAAATAAGGGCAAGCTTAAAAACGAATATACACTTGAGGGCTAATTATGGGACTTACAGATATTATCGCAATTCTCGCAATCGTGCTTGCGGTTGGCGGCGCAATATTTTATATCATACGCGCCAAAAGACGTGGACAGAAATGCATTGGCTGTCCTCACTCAAAGGAGTGCGGCAGAGGCTGTAGCTGTCACTCCCAACCAAGCCAAGAGAATACCAAAACAAAATAAACAAAAATCACCGATTTCAAATCGGTGATTTTTATTTGTAAGCTAATTGTTGATCTTTTTCAACCAACAGTATTTTGATAAGGACAACGGAGTGATTTAATATAAATAGCCCAAAAATTGCCAACCAATCCGAAAAAGCGACACTGCATAGGCACGCCTTACGGCTCGGGTAAAATCACCTGCACTCCAAACATACCGAACTCCTCAAAGAAATCAACCATTCCGTTGTAATCTGAGGCGATTTTAGCGATTATTTTAGTGCCGTAGCCGTGAGCGCGCGCGTTTTCCTTGCTCGATTCAAGCTCGGGATTTTCCTCGAGCACAGAGCGCTCGGCGGTGTTTTTGCAAATGATTATTCGATTTGAGTTTTGACGCATAAACAACAGCTCAAGACGCTTTCCCGTTGCTTTTTTGAGCCTTGCCAACGCCTCGATTGCATTGTCAAGAATATTACCGATAAGCGCCGTGAGGTCGATATCCCTTATGTCCGACAAATCTCCGATAGAGCCCGATATGACAATTTCCGTGTCGCTCAATGCGCCAAGCTTTGAATTTATTATGTAGTCAAGAATAGTATTACCCGACGATATTAAGCCTCCGAGCCTTGCCGTAGCGCCCGAGATTTGCCCGATATATTCCCTGCATTCCTCGATTTTCCCGTCCTCTAAATAGCCTAAAATTATCGAAAAATGCTGGTTTATATCGTGACGTATGTGCTGAATGCTTGCCCATATTGCGCTCGCATCACTGTGGCGTGAATGCTCAAAGGCAATTTTCTGTCGCAAAATTTCCACCTCATATTTGTTCCTTTGATATTTTTGCACTTGAAAAATAAGAAAGTACAAAATCACATTTGTCAGGGTAAAGGCGATAGCTATAATGAGAGTCTGTGCTTGAATTTCCTTGTCCCTCGCCACAGATGCCAGGTCCATAGTAGATGCAAGCCCCAAAACAGTAATGCACGAAAATAGGAACGCAATAGCGCCGTGCTTTATTTCCGTCACGTTTTGCGATACAGAGAACCAAAGCACGAGCCTCAAAATGACAAACAAAAGAATTTTGTGAGAAAAAATGTAAGCATATCTGAATATATGATTGGAACCCTGCACCAAGGCATCGTAATCCTTAATAATGAACGTGATTACCAAATACAAAACGGAGCTTAACAGAACGAAGGTAATCTCAAAAATACACCCGGAAATGATTGCTCTTACGTATTTTCCATGACATATCAGACACGCATAGCCAATATACAGGGAAAGAAAAATAAGCGTTCCGAGCAGGTTGAAGCCCGATAAAAATATATCGTTTATAATCGAAAACACGAATATGACGGCGACAGAGGGGATAAGCATACGGTTTTTTACGGGTGAAAGCGATACTCCGTTAAAGTGCGATATAAAATACACACATAGCATCGCATCGAAAAGTGATGCTGAAAATTCAAGAAAAATCATTTGGACACCCTCCTTCTTGTAAATTGCATATAAGCGCTCTTGAAAGGGGAGGCGCGCTTTTTGCTTATGCTCAGCAGTCTTTCGTTTTTCATAACGAGATAGCCACGGGAGCTTATGCTCTCAATATGCTCAAGATTTACTATGTAAGCGGAGTGTATTCTAAAGAAATCATATTTTTCAAGCGTTGCCTCGAGCGATTTCATAGTGCCTCTGCATCTGTAAGCCTTTCCGCTTATGGTGTGTATAGTATAATAATTTCGCTCCCCCTCGAAAAACATGATATCTCGCACTCTTAAAATAACCTCTGCCTCGGTTGACTCAAACAAAAGCGTTTCCGTATCGAGAACGCATTTTTTGATAACTCTTTCAAGCGTAGAGGGAAGCTCCTTGTCAAGATGCGCCTTCCTTAAAAATTGGAACGGGCAAAACTCAAATGAGCTGTAAACGAACTCCTCATACGAGGAAACGAAGATAATAACCGTATCCGGATATACACTACAAAGTGTTTTTGCAAGCTCAAAGCCGCTTGTGCGAGGCATATCAATATCCAAAAAGAGAATGTCGATGGTGCTTTCTTCAAGATATGACAGCACCTCGTCGGCGCTGAAAAAGGTGGGCGCAATACGCAAATCCACCCTCTCGGGCACGTTATAGGCGCATAAATGCTGCAGATGCTGTCTTAAAAGACAGGCGAATTGAGCGTTATCGTCACAAATCGCAATAGTAATCATAAAAATTCCCCCGTGTATGTCTGACAGATGTCTGTCAAGGTTGTATATATTTTAACACATATGCGCCTACTAAAGCAATATCGGATATAAAAAGTATTATTTTTGGGATAATGTTACCGAATTTTGTGAAAAAATGCGCGCTCGGACATTTTATCCCATAACTGTCATATCTTATCCCTTGTTTTTGAATTGTACGAGCAAATGTGTTAAAATATCATTGTGATTTGGTAAAAATGCATAAAAAATCGGGGGGGGGGATTTGTTTATTGTGCATATTGACAACAAATAACTTCTGTGCTATAATAAAATCTGCAAGGCAAAAATCACCTAAAATTTCCACTGTGCCTGTTGCGGATTTAATAAAAATATGATAAAATAAATGTAATCTATTTAAGATTGGAGAGACAGAATTGAAAAAGAAAAAAGAAAAAAAGAACAAAGAAAAGCGCCTCTCCTTCAAGGTGGTATTCAAGGACAGCGCCTACGCCATAAAAATGGTAGTCGGCGCATCCCCCATACTGTTTTTTATGAGAATTATAGAGCAGGTAATAGGCTCTGTTGCAGGATTTATCTCAGGCACCTATGTGCTCAAATACATAATCAACTCATTCGAGACAGGAAAGACCTTCGAGGCGGTAGCGCTCAGCGCGCTCATAATGCTCGGAATACCGAGCATCCTTCAATTCGTAATACAGCCCATTTCGTCGATTGTTAATAATATTGCTTACATAAAAATCGAGAAAAAGATTTTAACCAAGCTTTATGACAAATGCACGGATGTCGAGCTTGCTTGCTTTGAAAATCCCGAATTTTTCGATAAATATGTAAAGGCATCGTCTGAGGTTGTGTGGAGAATGTGGAACATCACATGGACTGTCGCAAACCTGTTGGGAGTTATTTTGAGTATGCTTTTGTACGGCTCGCTTCTGTTCACAATGGATTTCGCCTTCATAATCTTTGCTATCTTGCCCCTTTTTGGCACATTCCTCAAAAGGAGATGGAACGAGCTTTGGCATAAGCATTCAACCGAGGATAAGGAGCATTACAGAAGGGCGCAGTATGCGCAAAGAATTTTCTATTCAAGCGACTATGCCAAGGAAATGCGTCTGACAAACGCAAGAGCCCTGCTTCTCGAAAGATATGACAGGGCATCCGACGGACGTGTCGAGGTCGTGCGTAAGTACGGCCTTAAGGAAATGTTCCTTGAAATAGCTCAACACGGATTTCAAACCATAATAACAAATCCGCTTGCTATCGCCTATGCAATTTACCGTACCGTTGTCAGCGCAACGCTCGGCATCGGAGATTGTGCGGTTGTTATCAATTCCGTTTCAAGCCTCACAAGCACCTTTAGTCAAATAACGGACAGATACTATAAATGTCACGAGCATGCACTATTCTTTGAGGATTTCAGAGCCTTTATGGAATATAAGCCCTCAATGCAAAGCCCGCCCGATGCCGAGGAGCCGAGAATTGGCACGATAAGGCTTGAAAACGTGTCCTTTAAGTATGAGGGAAGCGACAATTATGTGCTTAAAAATGTAACGCTTGAAATCGGCAAAAGTGAGAAAATTGCTCTCGTAGGACACAACGGCGCAGGCAAGAGCACTCTGATAAAGCTTCTGTTGCGCCTTTATGATCCAACAGAGGGAAGAATAACCCTTGACGGCACGGACATACGTGACATAAAAATAGACGAATACCGTTCGATGTTCAGCGCCGTATTTCAGGATTTCAAAATTATGGCGCTCAGTGTGGCTGAAAACGTGCTTATGCGACCACGTGAGCCGGGCGATGAGGAGAAAATAATCGACGCTCTTAAAAAGGCGGGAGTATATGAAAGGGTAATGGAGCTTCCGAACGGAATTGACACCCCTCTCACCAAGGAATTTGACGAGGACGGCGCAGTTTTATCCGTCGGTCAAAGCCAAAAAATCGCAATCGCTCACGCATTCTTAGCCGATACCCCGTACATCATTCTCGATGAGCCGTCAAGTGCGCTTGATCCTGTGGCAGAAAGCGAGATGTATGCCAACATGATGGCGGCGGGTGCAGGCAAGGCTATGATATTCATCTCTCACCGTCTGTCAAGCGCAACGGGGGCGGACAGAATATATATGCTTGAGCACGGCGAGGTAATCGAAAGCGGCACACACACCGCGCTTATGGAGCTTGACGGAAAATATGCAGATATGTTCAAAAAGCAGGCGCAAAACTACATCGACATAGAAAACGGTGATGGAGGTGATGCGTAATGGCAGATAAAAAAGAAAAGGTAAAGCTTTCTCGGGCTATAAAAAATAATACCTTTATTATTAAAACGGTATTTAAAAGCGCTCCCGGTCTTTGCATTATGCGAATGATTATGGGCATTGTCACGGGCTTAAATCACGGTGTTACCATATACCTAATAAGCGAAATTCTTAATGCCCTCGACAGAGGCGACAGCTTCGAGAGAATACTTTGGACAATAGTGACAATGGCGGCATATATGCTCGCATATCAGCTGTTCTATTCGTGGCATTGGAAGATATATAACCCCAAACGCAAGCTTAATTTCATAAGAGAGCTGCACAAGCGCTTCTTCGTCAAGGCGGCGGAGATTGACCTTGCGTGCTACGATACCCCCGAGTTCTATAACGATTTCATTTACTCAATGCAGAACTGCGACAAGAGTATAATGAATACCCTCGATATGTTCTCGGATATTTTACGATGTTTGTTTGCCTCGATTTCCGTCTTTGGAGTGGTGGCAACGGTTGACCCTGTGATTGCATTTGTGATTTTGGGCTTCTCGGTCGTGGCGATGGTAATCAACATTCTTGAAAACTCAATTTGGTACAAGTACGAGATAGTATTTAATGCGATTTGGCGCAAGGATTGGTATTTTCAACGCTTTTTCTCGCTTGCCGAGTTTGCAAAGGAAATCCGTCTTACAAGAGTTGCCGAGAATATGAAAAACGAGTTCGAGCGCAACAAGACGGAGGACAGAAGACTGACAATAAAGCAGCAAAAGGAGCTTTTAGGGCTTCAAGCGCTCTATTCCTTCCTTCACATCGCCGAGGACATTTTTATAATTCTGTTTATGGCGTATCACCTGATGGTCACAAAAAATGTGCTTGTCGGAGGCTTTGCAATAGCGCTTACCGCATCGTACAAGATAAGAGGTATGTTTAGCGAAATTCAATGGCGACTTGCCGAAATGAACAAAAACTCCCTCTTTGCCGATAAGGTTCGACGCTTTTTGCAAACCAAGAGCAAAATTATCTCGGGCGAAAGAGAGCTTGACGCCTTTGAGAGCATTGAATTTAGGAATGTAGGCTTTGCATATGGAGATACCAAGGTGCTCGACGGCGTTAGCTTCAAGGTTGAAGCAGGACAGAGAATTGCATTTGTCGGCTACAACGGTGCGGGAAAAACAACTGTAACAAAGCTTATTATGCGTCTTTACGATGTGAGCGAGGGCGAGATTTTGATAAACGGAATAAACATCAAGGAATATCGCCTTGATATGCTCCGCCAAAAAATCGGCGCAGTGTTCCAGGACTATAAGGTTTTTGCCGCAACGGTTGCCGAAAACGTCTTGGCGGACATCTATACACCCGATATGGAGGGCACAGTGCTCAGAGCGCTGGAGGACAGCACCTTTGGCGACAAGCTCGGAGAACTGCCAAACGGTATATTCACAGAGCTCACCCGTGAATTTTCAAACGAGGGCACGGAGCTTAGCGGAGGCGAGAGCCAAAAAATTGCGATTGCCCGTGTGTTTGCGCACAATAACGAGCTTGTTATAATGGATGAGCCGTCAAGTGCGCTTGATCCAATAGCGGAGTACAACCTCAACGTCGGCATTGACAAAAACGCAAGGGGCAAAACCGTCATATTTATTACTCACCGTCTTTCAACCACAAGACACGTGGACAGAATTTATATGTTTGAAAACGGCAAAATTATCGAAAGCGGCTCGCACGATGAGCTTATAGCGTCGGGCGGCAAATATTCGCAGATGTTCAATCTTCAGGCAGAAAAATATAAGCTCATATAATGCTTAAAATCCTATAATTTAGAACATTCCAATTAGCGCTAAATTAAAGCGGGGTGAGCGAAAACGCCCCGCAAGCATTAACGGGCTTGTGCGATACTGCCAAGACTGCACGAAAAACAAAAAATCACCGATTTCAAATCGGTGATTTTCATTTTGTCTTATTGATTTTCTCCGTCGCTCTGGGTGGCAGGGGCAGGATTTTCTTCTCTGGTAACGTGTACCCTGTTGAACTTGCTTGAGTGAGCGCTTGTGCTTGAGTTATCAATTACTGTATGCATAGTTGACAGAAGCGCAAGCATCTTTGAAAGAGCATACACTCCGATAGCCATAATGAGCAGAAGCTCGGGCTGTGAGTAAGCGGCATATTCTGAAATTTTTCCGGTGATTTTCGCAAAGGAGATTCCGAGCGGGAAGCTGAGTGTGAGCGCCGCACAGGCGAAAGCAGATATAATATATGCTCTGTGTGATGGCTTTACAAATTCGAACTCGCCCTCGAAAACGAAGAATGCCGCAATAGCGATGTAGGCGATTGAAACGGTAATCTTTGAAATGTCGGCAAAGTTAAGACCGCTGAAATATACAGTCATAACTCCGAACAAGCTCCATGCGATAGCGCATACAGAGGAACCGATTTTTGCCCATCTCGAAATGTTGATGGTTGATTTGTGGATTTTCTTTGGCAATGCCTGAAAAATGAAATAAATGCAAACGGGAATTGTAAGAATCCACTTTGATGCTCTGAAGAAGAAATAGATTTGAAGGTCTGCCTTCGTTATGGTGATTATGCACTCATAGATGAAGAATATAAACATCATAATAGCGCAAAGCACCGACGCAAATTGTAAGAACTTGTATTGTCTTTTGATGCGTGTGATGCCAAGAGTCTGCGTCTTGACCGCTGTGTAAATCGCAAGACCGATAACAGAAGCGATAGTGATAAGAAACAAAATTGTTATAATGTGCGGGAATCTCAATTTAAGCGGACTACTGTATGTGCACAAATACGAAAATGAAATTGCGCTCATTATCGCAGTAACAAACAGATTTGCAAATATTACAATGAACATTCCCTTTAGGAAGCGATGGGTTTTTCTCATGCCGATTTCCTTCTCTCGTATATATAATTTTATATAATCTTTTAGTATTCTATCATATATAAAGGACAAAATCAAGACATAATTTGCAAAATAAAGAGAAAAGTGAAAAAAACATACTCAGCGCCTCGAAAATTTCTTTTTCATAAAGCGCTCATATACCTTTCTTACGCTCTCGGCGGTATTTTTGCCGCCTATGTGCAACGCAATCTGCTCCCATTCAAGACCGTTTACACATTTGAGAGAGATAATAAGACGAATAAGCGGATCGTCAATCGAGGAGATAAAATCCAGAATTTCCCGATAAAGCGCCATACACTCGTCAAGATGCTCCTTGATTTGTTGCTCGAGAGCCTCAATTTCGTCGCAATGATCGCTTATGCGGACGGGCCCTGTGCGAAAAACGCACACATGGTCGCCCGTTTTCTTAAGAGAATGTAAAACGCCCCTTTTGTACTCTATCTCTTTGTTGAGGGAGCGAAGACGCTCTAAATCCTTTAAGGTCATATAATCCTCTCAATTTCGCAAATGCCGTATTTTTCGATAAGCTCAAACACACTGTCAACATCTAAATACGCACACAGGTCGCTCAAATCGAAGTCGTTTACACAATCACGGCATAGCACACTCCCTGACGGGAAGGTCACAATTTCCTCACCGGGATTGAGCCGATTCTCGCACCAAAGACAGTATGTTGATGAGCCCTCGGAGCTTTCCGGACACGAGGACAAGTGACCGAACAATGAATTACAAATATCGCACATATAAATACCTCCATAGTTAAATTTGCCAAGATATGCCACCCTGTGTGCGATTTTGTCGCAAAACATAAGTGAAATCCTGGGATTTTTCCAAAAACCTTTGATTTGGGCGCATAGCCCTAAATTGAATAATTGCTAAATGCGCTTGGACGCGGGCGACACATCGAAGGAGAAAACGGCAAAAGCACTATGCCGTTACGTTGTGTCGTAGCTCTTTACGGGGCTTTTACCGATACGGTGCGGAATATTGTATCGGTTAAGAGGTAAGCAAAAAGCAAATTAAAATTGCTTACGCTGACATTATAGCAAATAAAATTTGCATTGTCAAACCTCTGATGTGAAAAATGTGCGACATTATTTGCCAAAAAGATATTGACACGGCAAAAATTTTTTGCTATACTTAGCTTAAAGAGAATAAAATTGATATTCTATTGATATTACCGAATTTATTCTAAGGGGGTAAATATGCTAAAGCAAAGACTGATATCCGCACGCAAGGGCGCAGGTATGACACAACAGGACGTGGCTCAATTCCTCGGAATTCGCCGTCAAACCTATTCCGCATATGAAAGGGGAGTAAGCACACCCGATGCAAATACAATCGCACAGCTCGCATCACTTTTTGGAGTAAGCGCAGGAGAGCTCGTTACAGGTGAGACGCCTGCTAACGCTATTCGTGTTCCTGTGTGCGGCAACGTTGCGGCAGGTATTCCCATAGATGCAATCGAGGATGTTGAGGAGTATGTCGAGGTTGATGCCTCTCTTGCAAGGGGAGCAACGCTTATAGGACTTAAGGTTAAGGGCAGAAGCATGGAGCCTCGATTTGCAAACGGCGATACCGTAATCGTTCGATGCCAAAGCACCGTTGATAACGGAGATATTGCTATAGTGCTTGTCGGCGACGAGGCAACAATGAAAAAGGTTGTAAGATATACCGAGGGCATACGTCTTATGCCAACCAATCCCGCATATGAGCCTACATATTTTTCAAACGAGGAAATAAGAAGCCTGCCCGTTACAATACTCGGAAAGGTCGTAGAATTGAGGGCTAAAATTTAATATAGCTATTGATTAAATCGTCTTATTGTTGTATAATTGAATGGTAAATTAAAATACAAGTCAAAAAGGAGATATAAAGATGCTTGAACAGCTGAGAAAGCAGGTTTACGAGGCAAATATGATGCTCGTAAAATACAATTTGATTACATTCACATGGGGAAACGTCAGCGGAATTGACAGAGAAAGCGGACTTGTCGTTATCAAGCCCTCAGGTGTTGAATATGATGACCTCACACCCGAAATGCTCGTTGTTGTTGACCTTGACGGAAATGTTGTAGAGGGTACATATAAGCCCTCGTCGGATACAGCAACTCACCTTGAGCTTTATAAGGCATACCCCGAAATCGGCGGCGTCACTCATACCCACTCGCCTTGGGCAGTAATCTATGCGCAGGCGGGTAGGTCAATCACTCCGTACGGCACAACTCACGCCGACTATTTCGGCACAACCATTCCATGTACTCGCAAAATGACCGACGAGGAAATAAAGGGTGAGTACGAAAAGGAAACAGGCACGGTTATTCTCGAGGCTCTAAAGGACATCGGCGCAACCCAAATGCACGCAGCGCTCGTTCACTCTCACGGCCCATTCACCTGGGGAGATAATGCCGTTGCATCTGTTGAAGCCGCAGTCGTGCTTGAACAGGTAGCTATGATGGCTTATAACACTGAGATGCTTATGCTGAGCGCCTATGGTGAAACAACGAGAATGCAGGAAACGCTTCTTCGCAAGCACTATGACCGCAAGCACGGTCCAAATGCCTATTACGGACAGGGCAAAAAATAATCAATTTTTTTAAAAAATGCGCCGTTTTTTGCGTGGTAAAACGAAAAAATTGTGTAAAAAAGATTGATTTTTCTTGTGGAATATGACAAAAAACAAGAGCCGATTTTGTGCGAATCGTACAAATTCTCGGCTCTTTTTTGCTGCTCTGAAAAATCGAAAGACGAAAAAATCTTGAAAATTTTCAAAAAAGTCTTGACACAAAATGAAAAGAATGTATAATTTATTTCGCTATATATAAACAAGATATATAATTAAAAGGAAGAAAAACACTAAAAATTGACCAAAATCCATTTGTGCAATCATACGAAATTTTCGGCTTTTTTAAGACTTTTTAAGCCTAAAAACAGACTGTATTGAATAAAAACAGGGATTTTTTTGTGCAAACTGCACAAAAAATGGCGTTTTTTCTACATTTGACAAAAAGAAAAAATCGAAAAAATTTCAAAAAAATGTTGATTTTCCTATATATATATGATAAAATATGTAGGCTTGATGCGCGAAGAAGCGAGAGGTTGCCGTAGATGTCGCACTGCTAAGGCGTTTGCGGGGAATTTTCGTGGAGCTCATCGGATTCACACGGCAGAGAATGTAAAGCCGGGATCTTCCCCTTGGTTAACCCGAGGTGACGCCTGCTTACATTTGTCCGAACCTATGATATGCTGACGGGTTCGGTTTTGTTAAGCGGGTGATTGAAACACACGGGGCGGTGTAAAGCAAATAGCCCCCGTCAAATTTCTATTTAATAAGGAGGAAAGCAAAATGGCAGTAAACGAAAAGATCAGAGTAAGAGTTAAGGGCTACGACCACACATTGGTTGACCTTGCATCTGAAAAGATTGTTGAGGCAGCTAAGAGAAACGGCGCAACGGTATCAGGTCCTATTCCACTCCCAACAGAGAAGGAAATAGTAACGATTCTTCGTGCAGTACACAAGTACAAGGACAGCCGTGAGCAGTTCGAGCAGCGCACTCACAAGAGACTCATCGAGATCGTTAAGCCTTCAAAGAAGGTAACTGAAGCTCTTATGAGTCTTGAACTTCCTGCAGGCGTTGAAATCGAAATCAAGCTTTAATTGATTAAACGTACGGAAGCGAAAAAGCCAAACCCAACTGTACAGTAACGCAAAACCCACTTAGGCGTTATGATGACGGAAGGTCAAGTTGGTGTATCGGTCGGCTCCGATAAATTCAAGCACCAACCAATAACCTTAAATTAGGAGGAAGCAAAAAATGAAAAAAGCAATCATCGGTAAAAAGCTCGGTATGACACAGATCTTCGCTGAGAACGGCGTAGTAGTTCCTGTGACAGTAATCGAGGCTGGTCCTTGCGTGGTAGTTCAAAAGAAGACTACCGAAACAGATGGTTACAATGCAGTTCAGCTCGGATTTGAGAAGATAGCTGAAAAGCGTGTAAACAAACCACTTCTTGGTCACTTCAAGAAGGCAGGCGTAGAGCCACAGAGATACCTCAAGGAATTCAAGCTTGAGAATGCAACAGAATTGAATGTAGGCGATGTAATAGCTATCGATACCTTCGCTGCAGGCGACAAGGTCGATGTTTCAGGCGTTACAAAGGGCCACGGCTACTCAGGCGCAGTAAAGAGATGGGGACATCACATGCTCCAGGCTACTCACGGTGTAGGTCCAATCCACCGTCAGGTAGGTTCAATGGGAGCTAACTCCACACCATCAAGAGTTTTCAAGAACAAGAAGATGGCAGGTCAGTACGGTAACGAGAATCTTACAGTACTAAATCTAGAAGTAATCAAAGTTGATGCTGAAAAGAATCTTATCGCAATCAAGGGTGCCGTTCCCGGTGCTCGTGGCGGTATCGTATTCATTCGCAACAGCGTTAAAGCATAAGTAGGAGGAAGAAACGATGCCAGAAATTAAGGTTTTAAATATGAACGGCGCAGAAGTTGGTACTCTTGCACTTAGCGAAAAGGTTTTCGGTGCAGAAATCAACGAAGCAGTTCTTCATGCGGCAGTAAGAGCTTACCTTCTCAACCAAAGACATGGTACACAGTCCACACTCACAAGAAGTGAGGTTTCCGGTGGCGGAAGAAAGCCATGGAGACAGAAGGGCACAGGTAGAGCAAGACAGGGCTCAACGAGATCACCACAATGGACACACGGTGGTATTGCTCTCGGACCGAAGCCACGCTCATACACAACCAAGCTTAATAAGAAGGTTAAGCAAATCGCTTTGTTCAGCGCTCTCAGCTCTAAGGTAGAGGCAAACGAGATGATCGTTGTTGACGCTATCACAGCAACAGAGTTCAAGACAAAGGCAATGGTAGCAATGCTCGCAGCAATCGGCGCAGGAAAGAAGAGCCTCGTGGTTCTTGAAGCTCCCGATGCTATGGTAACAAAGAGCCTTGCAAACATCCCGGGTGTTAAGGTTGCTTACACCAACACTCTCAATGTATACGACATTCTCAACTGCGACTCAATCGTATTCGCAAAGAATGCAGTAGCTAAATTAGAGGAGGTATATGCGTAATGAAATTCGCTCAGGACATAATCCTCAAACCAATCATCACTGAAAAGTCAATGGATGGCATCTCCGCAAAGAGATACACATTCAAGGTAGCAATCGACGCAACAAAGCCTGAAATCGCAGCAGCGGTTGAGGAGCTCTTCAACGTAAAGGTTGCAAGTGTTAATACAATTATTATGAAGAAGAAGCCAAAGAGAATGGGTTATCACTATGGATACACCTCTGAGTGGAAGAAAGCAATCGTAACACTCAAGGCAGACTCCAAGGAAATCGAGTTCTTTAACGGCTTGAACTAAGACGGGAGGCAGTAAACAATGGCTACAATGAAATATAAACCTACCACACCGTCGAGAAGACACATGTCGGTAGCGTCCTTCGAAGAAGTAACAAAGTTTACTCCCGAGAAGAGCTTGATCGTAATCAAGAAAAAGCACTCCGGCCGTAACAGCTACGGTAAGATCACCGTTCGTCACCAAGGCGGCGGAAACAAGCAAAAGTACAGACTTATCGATTTCAAGAGAACTCAACCTAAGGCAACAGTTATCGGTATTGAGTATGACCCTAACAGAACATCATACATCGCTTTGCTCCAGGACGACGAGGGCAAGAAGAGCTATGTAATCGCTCCTGTTGGAGTAACAGACGGCGACGTTCTTTACTCAGGTCCCGATGCTGATATCAAGCCGGGTAACACTCTCCCAATCGAGTACATTCCTGTTGGTACAATCATTCACAACATCGAAATTTATCCCGGTAAGGGCGCACAGCTCGTTCGTTCCGCAGGTGCTCAGGCACAGGTTATGGCTAAGGAAAACGGAATGGCTCAGGTAAGAATTCCCTCCGGTGAGGTTCGTTACATCAGACTTGACTGTAAGGCAACAATCGGTCAGGTTGGTAACATTGAGCATGATACCATCAAGATTGGTAAGGCCGGTAAGACACGTCATATGGGCATTCGTCCAACAGTTCGTGGTTCTGTAATGAACCCCTGCGATCACCCACACGGTGGTGGTGAGGGTAAATCACCAATCGGCCGTCCGGGCCCGGTAACCCCATGGGGCAAGCCTGCTCTTGGTCTTAAGACAAGAAACAAGAAGGCAAGAACAAACAAGTATATCGTTAAGCGTAGAAACGGCAGATAAGAAAGGAGAAGAATATGAGCAGAAGTTTGAAAAAAGCGCCTTATGTAGAAGAAAAGCTCTACAACCGTATCGTTGCAATGAACGAGAAGGGCGAAAAGAAGGTTATAAAAACATGGTCACGTTCTTCGACCATCTTCCCGGAATTCGTTGGACACACAATCGCTGTTCACGATGGAAGAAAGCATGTTCCTGTATATGTTGTTGAGGATATGGTAGGACACAAGCTCGGCGAGTTTGCATTCACCAGAACCTTCAAGGGCCACGCAGGTTCAAAGACATCTAATAACGGTAAATAATAGGAGGCAACATCACAATGGAAGAAATGGTAACTCATTCTGCCAAGAAGAGCGTACGTGTTCGTGCACGTAAGGCTGAGGCTAAGGCTGCGGCAGTAAAAGAAGTAAAAGCATACCTTTATGATGTTCGCATCGCTCCTCGCAAGGTAAAAATCGTTCTCGACCTCATTCGTGGTAAGAACGTTGAGATGGCAGCAGCAATTCTTAAGAACACTCCTAAGAGCGCCGCTGAATATCTTGGAAAGTTGCTTGCAAGTGCAGTAGCAAATGCAGAGAACAATCATCAAATGGATATTTCAAAGCTTTACGTTTCACAATGCTTTGTAACCGCTGGTAGCCATATGCTCAAGAGAGTAATGCCCAGAGGAAAAGGCAGTGCGAACAGAATTTTAAAGAGAACCAGCCACATCACAATCGCAGTGGCTGAGAAAGAGTAAGGAGGTACGCTGAAATGGGACAAAAGGTTAATCCACACGGATTGCGTGTTGGCGTAATCAAAAACTGGGATTCAAGATGGTACGCATCTGATGAAAACTTCGGCGACATCCTTGTATCTGACTACAACTTGAGAAAATTCCTCAAGAACAAGCTCCTTTCTGCAGGAGTATCAAAAATCGAAATCGAAAGAGATTCAGCAAACGAAACAGTAAAGGTGTTCATTCACTGTGCGAAGCCCGGTATTCTTATCGGTAAGGGCGGCGCAGGCATCGAGGCAATCCGTAAGGATGTTGAGAAGCTCACAGGCAAGAAGGCACTCGTAAATGTAGTTGAGGTTAAGCTCGTTGATACAGACGCTCAGCTCGTTGCTGAAAACATCTGCAGCCAGCTCGAGAGAAGAATTGGCTTCCGCCGTGCTATGAAGCAGGCAATCGGTAGAACAATGAAGTTCGCTAAGGGTATTAAGATCGCTTGCAGCGGTCGTCTTGGCGGCGCTGAAATCGCTCGTACAGAGCACTACCACGAGGGAACAATTCCGCTTCAGACTCTTAGAGCAGATATCGACTATGGTTTCTGGGAAGCAAACACCACTTATGGTAAGATCGGTGTTAAGGTTTGGATCTATAAGGGCGAAATCCTCAACGACGTTGCAAAGACAACCGAGCAGAGAAACGACCGCCCCAGAAGAAGAAACAACTCTAACAACAGAAACGATAGAAACGACAGAAACGGCAGAGGCCCAAGAAGAGCTGCAGCTCCTAAAAACACAGAAGGAGGCGCACACTAATGTTAATGCCTAAAAGAGTAAAATACAGACGTGTTCAAAGAGGCCGCCTTAAAGGAAAGGCTTCAAGAGGTAACACAGTAACAAGCGGTCAATACGGCCTTGTTGCATTGGAGCCTGCTTGGATTCACGCAAATCAAATTGAAGCAGCCCGTATCGCTATGACAAGATATATCCGTCGTGGTGGTAAGGTATGGATCAAAATATTCCCTGATAAGCCAATCACCGAAAAGCCTGCTGAAACTCGTATGGGTTCAGGTAAGGGTTCACCGGAGTACTGGGCAGCAGTAGTTAAGCCCGGCAGAGTAATGTTCGAAATGGACGGCGTATCTGAAGAAGTTGCAAGAGAGGCTATGCGTCTTGCAATGCACAAGCTTCCTATTAAGTGTAAGTTTGTGATTAGGGAGCAAATCGAGGAAGTGGAGGAATAAGCTGTGAAAATTAATGAAATCAGAGAAATGTCTTCACAAGACTTGGAAAAGAAGCTAAAGGAGCTTAAGCAAGAGCTTTTCAACCTTCGTTTCCAGCATGCGATTAACCAGCTCGAAAATCCTCACAGAATTGCTGATGTTAAAAGAGACATCGCAAGAGTAATGACCATTCTCAACGAGAAGAACGCATAATCGGAGGATAAAGAGTTATGACAGAACGCAACTTGAGAAAAACAAGAGTTGGTATTGTTGTTAGCAATAAAATGGATAAGACAATCGTTGTTGCAATCCAGGATAATGTAAAGCACGCAGTTTACGGCAAGATTATCAAGCACACAACAAAGATCCACGCTCACGACGAAAAGAATGAGTGCAGCATCGGCGACAAGGTAGAGGTAATGGAAACAAGACCTCTTTCCAAGACAAAGAGATGGCGTCTCGTTCAAATCATAGAAAAGGCAAAATAATTAATCCTTATGAGGGTACATTTAAAATGTGCCGAATATTAGGGAAACCTTATTAGGAGGATAAAAATGATTCAGCAAGAAAGCAGAATGAAGGTTGCCGACAATACAGGCGCTAAGGAGCTTCTTTGCATCAGAGTTCTCGGTGGTACAGGCAGAAGATATGCTAACATCGGAGATATCGTAGTATGCTCAGTAAAGAAGGCTGCTCCCGGCGGTATTGTTAAGAAAGGCGACGTTGTTAAGGCTGTTATCGTAAGAAGCGTTAAGGGCGTACACCGTGCTGACGGCTCTTACATCAAGTTCGACGAGAACGCAGCAGTTATTATTAAGGAAGATAAGACTCCAAGAGGAACACGTATCTTTGGCCCGGTAGCAAGAGAGCTCCGTGAGAAGGAATTCACAAAGATCTTGTCCCTCGCCCCGGAAGTACTTTAATCAGGAGGTAATCAATAATGAATAAGATGCATGTTAAAACAGGCGATACCGTTATTGTTATTTCCGGTGACAGTAAGGGTGTTAAGGGAGAGGTGCTCGCAGTAAGCCCCGACGAAAAGAAGGTTATTGTAAAGGGTGTTAACATCGTTACAAAGCACACAAAGCCAAGAAGACAGGGCGAAGCAGGCGGCATCATTAAGGTAGAAGGCGCTATGTATGCGTCTAAGGTACAGCTCTACTGCAAATCATGTGACAAGGCTACAAGAGCCGCTCACAAGATAGTAGACGGCAAGAAGATCCGCGTTTGCGCAAAATGCGGCAAAGAGCTTTAATAGGGGGTAACTAAAATGGCAAGATTTGCAGATCTTTATAAGAACGAAGTTGCTCCTGCTCTTATGAGCAAGTTCGGATACAAGAGCCCAATGCAGATTCCAAGATTCAACAAGATTGTAATCAACGTTGGTGCAGGCGATGCAAAGGATAACTCAAAGGTTATCGACAGCATCATAGAGGAAATTTCAATGATCGCAGGACAGAGAGCAGTTCCTACCTACGCAAGAAAGAGCGTAGCTAACTTTAAGCTCCGTGAGGGCGTAAAGATTGGTGTTAAGGTAACACTCCGTGGCGAGAGAATGTACGAGTTTATGGATAAGCTCTTCACATTCGCACTCCCAAGAGTTCGTGACTTTAAGGGTATCAATCCTAACGGCTTCGACGGACACGGAAACTACTCAATGGGACTTCGTGAGCAGTTGATTTTCCCTGAAATCGAGTACGATAAGGTTGACAAGATTCGTGGTATGGATATCACATTCGTTACAACCGCAAATACCGACGAAGAAGCAAAAGAGCTCCTTACACTTATGGGCGCTCCGTTTGCTAAATAATTGGAGGATTTAAAATGGCTAAGAAAGCAATGGTACTCAAACAGCAGAAGAAGCAGAAATTCTCCACAAGAGAATACAACCGCTGCAAAATCTGCGGCAGACCTCACGGCTATCTTCGTAAGTATGGCATTTGCCGTATCTGCTTCCGTGAGAGAGCATACGCAGGAGAAATCCCCGGCGTAAAGAAAGCAAGCTGGTAATTTTCCGGCTACTCCAATCTATCGGAAGGAAACACGAAATTGTTTAACCACCGATATGCCGTCGCCCGAGAGGGTGGCAGCAAGACAAATACTTGCATAAAAGGAGATTAAAACAATGCAAATTTCAGACGTAATCGCAGATATGCTCACAAGAATCAGAAATGCGAGCAATGCAAAGCACGAAACAGTTGACGTTCCCGCTTCAAATATGAAGAAGGCAATCGCTGATATCCTTCTCGAAGAGGGCTACATTAAGGCTGTAACCGTTATTGAGGACGGTAAGCAGGGTGTAATCAGAATTACACTTAAGTATGACGGCAAGGCAAAGGTAATTCACGGTATTCGCAGAGTTTCTAAGCCCGGTCTTCGTATCTACTCAAATTGCGAGGATATGCCTAAGGTTATGAACGGCCTCGGCATCGCAATCGTATCCACATCAAAGGGCATTATGACAGACAAAAAGGCAAGACGTGAAAACGTTGGCGGCGAAGTTCTCGCATTTGTTTGGTAATAGGAGGAAAAGGACATGTCAAGAATCGGAAGA
The DNA here is from genome assembly GCA_045636605.1 of Eubacteriales bacterium. Lineage (GTDB taxonomy): Bacteria > Bacillota > Clostridia > Oscillospirales > CAG-272 > RGIG2000. Next base: position 62,409 of record JAZTXV010000014.1, read on the forward strand.
GCTCCAATCAATGTTCCTGCAGGCGTTGATGTAAACATCGACACAGCTAACTCTGTTATCACAGTAAAGGGCCCTAAGGGTACATTAACACTTAACTATCACAGCAGAATGATCGTTGCTATGGAAGGCAACGTAATCACTGTTTCTCGTCCAAGCGACGAAAAAGAGGACCGTTCACTTCACGGTCTTACAAGAACTCTTATCAACAACATGGTTGTAGGCGTTACAGCAGGCTACTCAAAGAAGCTTGAGGTTAACGGCGTAGGATACAGAGTTGCAATGCAGGGTAAGAACCTCAACCTCACACTCGGCTACTCACATCCCGTAGTAGTTGAAGCACCAGAGGGAATCACGTTCGAAACACCTGATGCTAACACTATCTTCGTAAGAGGAATTGATAAGCAGCTCGTTGGCGAAACAGCAGCTTACATTCGTTCAAGAAGAGCACCTGAGCCATACAAGGGCAAGGGTATTAAATACGAGGGCGAAAAGATTCGCCGTAAAGCCGGTAAGACTGGTAAGTAATGAAAGGAGACGACAAAAATGGTATCAAGAAGAGATAGCAATGCGCAACGCCTTAAGAGACACGCAAGAGTTCGTGGAAAGATTTCCGGAACAGCTGAGCGTCCTCGTCTTTGCGTTTATCGTTCAAACAAGAACATCTCTTGCCAAATCATCGATGACGTAGCAGGAGTAACACTCGTTTCCGCTTCTTCTCAGGAGGCTGGCTTCGAAGGAATCGGAAGCAACAAGGAGGCTGCAAGAAAGGTTGGCCTCATGATCGCTGAAAAGGCGCTCGCAAAAGGAATCACCACAGTAGTATTCGACCGTGGCGGATACGTATATCACGGACGTGTATCGGAGCTTGCAGAGGGTGCAAGAGAGGGCGGACTTAAGTTCTAATCTCAACCAAGTAAGACTTCGGTTTGTACACTGTTTAATTCACTTAAATCAATTAAACAAATAGGAGAAAATTAAAATGGCAATGATGAAAATCGATCCATCAACTCTTGATCTCAAAGAGAAGATGGTTGCGCTCAACCGTGTATCTAAGACGGTAAAGGGTGGTCGTATTGCTCGTTTCACCGCACTTATGGTAGTAGGTGACGGAAACGGCCACGTAGGCTATGGTCTTGGTAAGGCAGCTGAGGTTCCCGAAGCAATTAAAAAGGGAATTGAGGATGCAAAGAAGAACATGATCACCGTAGCAATGAGAGATACTACAATCCCACACGAAGTAATCGGAAAGTTCGGTGCAGGCACCGTGCTTCTCAAGCCCGCAGCTCTCGGTACAGGTATTATCGCAGGACAAACAGTTCGTGCAGTGCTTGAGCTCGCAGGCATTAAGAACATCAGAGCTAAGAGCCTTCGCTCAAACAACAAGACAAACGTAATCAAGGCTACGTTTGAGGCACTCAAGGCACTTAGAACAGCTGATGACGTTGCAAGAACTCGTGGAATTGACGTAAACGAGTTAGGTTAAGGAGGAACATAAGATGGAAAAGGTTAAAGTAACATTAACAAAGAGTCTTATTGCCTCTAAGCCAAACCAAAAGGCAACTGCAAAATCTCTTGGCCTCACCAAGATTGGTGACAGCATCGTTCTCGTAAACGATCAGGTTTTGGCAGGCAAACTAAGGGTTATCGGCCACCTCGTAACAGTAGAACAGGCATAACCTTAAACTGCCAAAGGGCAGAAATTGGTTGAAAAATCAATCACACAAAATCAATTTCAACAAGGAGGATAAAAAATGAAGCTCCATGAACTTTCACCCGCTGAAAACTCAACAAAATCAGCTTGGCGCAAGGGAAGAGGTCCCGGCTCAGGAAACGGTAAAACCGCAGGAAAGGGCCACAAGGGTCAAAACGCACGCTCAGGCGGCGGAGTAAGACCTGGCTTTGAAGGCGGACAGCTCCCACTTTACAGAAAACTTCCTAAAAGAGGTTTTAATAACAAATTCGGTAAAGAATACGCTATTATAAATGTAAGCACTCTTAATAAGTTCGAAAACGGTGCAACCGTAACAATCGAAACACTCATCGAAAAGGGTATTCTCGACAAGGCACTTGACGGACTTAAGGTGCTTGGAAACGGTGAACTCAAGAAAGCTATCACTGTCGTAGCAAAGGTTTTCTCTGCAACTGCAAGAGAGAAAATTGAGGCTGCCGGCGGAAAAGCCGAGGTGAAATAATTATGTTTCGTACATTGGCTAATGCTTGGAAGGTCGCAGACCTTAAGAAAAAGCTATTGTTCACTCTCTTCATAGTCCTGATTTACAGAGTAGGCGCATGCTTGCCTATCCCATATATCCACAGCGGATATATTCAAAACGGCACAGCAAACGGCTCGGTGCTTAAATTCGTAAGCATCTTGTCCGGTAGCGCTTTCGACTACTCAACATTGTTTGCGCTTGGTGTATCACCGTACATTACCGCATCAATCGTAATTCAGCTTCTTACAATCGCAATTCCCGCTCTTGAAAGACTTGCGAAAAGAGGCGAGGAGGGCCAGAAAAAAATAGCTCAAATTACACGTTACATTACAATCGGTATTTCCCTTGTTACCGCTTGGGGATACTTCTTGATCCTCAGAAGCTACAATGCATTGAGAAAGGAAGGCGTATTCTACGCATTCGTAATCATTGCTTGTCTTGTAGCAGGCTCGTCACTTGTAATGTGGCTCGCTGAAAAGATAAATGAAAACGGTATCGGAAACGGTATTTCAATCATCCTTTTCGCAAACATCGTATCTCGTATGCCTACAACGGCAATTAGTATGATAGATGTAATCTTCGATCACCCAATCGGTGGCTCGATATTCGCAGTGTGCTATGCTGTAATCGTGCTTGCGCTTGTTTGGTTCATTATCTTTATCACTGACAGTGAAAGAAGAATCCCTGTGCAGTACGCAAAGAAGGTAGTTGGAAGAAAAATGTACGGCGGACAAAGCTCTAATCTCCCGATTAAGCTTAACATGACCGGTGTAATGCCAATCATCTTCGCAAATGCGATAATCACACTTCCTGCAACGATCGCTATGTTCTTTAAGACTCCTGAGGAAGGAACCTTCTGGCACGGATTCTTGAGCCTGTTCGCTAACACGTCATGGCTCTATGCTGTATTGCAATTCGCATTGATTATTGCTTTTGCATACTTCTACGTAGCAATTTCGTTTAATCCAATCGAGGTTGCGGGCAACCTTCAAAAGAACGGTGGCTCAATCCCCGGTATTCGTCCCGGAAAGGCAACCTCTGACTTTATCACAAAGGTTCTTTCAAGAATCACACTCATAGGTGCATTGTTCTTGTCTGTAATAGCTGTAATTCCGCTTATTGCGTTCATTGTTATGAACTACATTCCGAAGCTTGATGAGTTCACCGCAATATTCTCCAATATTGCATTCGGTGGAACCTCAATCATCATCGTTGTAGGTGTAATTCTTGAAACAGTAAGAGATCTTGAGGCTCAGATGTCAATGCGTCATTACAAAGGTTTCCTCGAATAATAAAAGGAGAAAACTCATGAGTAAGAATCTCAAGCTTATATTCCTTGGCGCACCCGGTGCAGGCAAGGGAACACAATCTGACATAGTTGCCGAAAGATATGGTATTCCTACCATCTCAACGGGAAATATGATAAGAGAAGCAATTAAAAACAATACTGAAATGGGACTTGCCGCAAAGTCTTACACCGAGAGAGGAGCTCTCGTTCCCGACGAGGTTGTAATCGGCATTATCGCTGAAAGACTTTCAAGAGAGGATTGCCAAAACGGCTTCATTCTTGACGGCTTCCCCAGAACAGTTCCTCAGGCCGAGGCGCTTGACAATATGGGTATAGAAATTAACTGTGTTGTCAGCATCGAGGTTCCTGATGATAAAATTGTTGAACGTATGGGCGGCAGACGAGTTTGCCCATGCGGAGCATCATACCACACCGTGTATAAGCCCTCGGCTAACGGCGAGCTCTGCGAGAAATGCGGAGAAAAGCTTATAATCCGTAAGGACGATGCTCCCGAGGTGGTTTTGAGCAGATTGGAAATATACCACGCTCAAACAGAGCCTCTTAAGGAATTTTATGGTAAGAAGGGCGTTCTTACGCTTGTTGAGGGACAAGAGAAGGTAGAGGATACTACTGCACTCACTCTTAAGGCGATAGAGGATGCAATCGCTTAAAGTATGATTCAGTTAAAAACACCTAAGCAAATCGAGATAATGAAAACCGCAGGTAGAATTACAGGCGAGGCATTACTCGTGGCAAAGGAAATGATTCACGAGGGCGTAACAACCAAGGAAATTGACGACACAATACGCAAATATATCGAGAAATGCGGCGCTAAGCCAACATTTCTCGGATATGGCGGATTTCCCGGCAGTGCTTGCATAAGTATAAATGAGGAGGTAATACACGGTATTCCATCTCATAAAAGAATACTTAGAAACGGCGACATCGTCAAAATTGACGTAGGAGCTATGTGGCACGGCTTTACGGGAGATAGCGCAAACACATTTGCAGTCGGTGAAATCTCATCTGAGGCACAGGCTCTCATTGATGCTACAAGAGAAAGCTTTTTCGAGGCCATCAGGGCTATCGAAAATGCCGACAACCCACGCATAGGCGATATAGGAAATGCTGTGTCAACCTATGTAGAGGCAAGGGGCTTTTCTGTGGTAAGAGAGTTCGTAGGACATGGCGTAGGCGCAAATCTCCACGAGGATCCCAACGTTCCCAATTACGGAACGGCAGGACGTGGACCACGCATCTATCCCGGTATGACACTCGCAATCGAGCCTATGATAAATCAAGGCACGCACGAGGTCAAGGTTCTTGGCGACGGATGGACCGTTGTGACAAAGGATGCAAAGCTTTCGGCTCACTATGAGCACAGTATAGCATTTACCGACAACGGAGTAATTCTCTTAACAAAAGCAGACTAAGTGAAAAATAAATGCTTTCCCAAGCGGCTGTTTATTTGGGAAAACAGAGCTTATCGCACGACTCCGTTACTTAAAGTGCGACAGAATCAAAAATAAGATTACCTAAATTTTAAAAGGAGCAAAACTCATGGCAAAGGACGATGTTGTTGAATTTGAGGGCGTCGTAACGGAAGCACTTCCGAATGCGACCTTCAAGGTAAAATTGCCTAACGGGCACATTGTAACTGCCCACATATCAGGCAAGCTAAGATTAAACTATATAAGAATATTGCCCGGTGATAAGGTAACCGTTGAGGTGTCGGTATACGATCTCTCAAAGGGACGCATCACATGGCGTGCAAAATAAAGAAAGGTGGTTTCATAATGAAAGTAAAGCCTTCCGTAAAGAAAATCTGTGATAAGTGCAAGATCATAAAGAGAAAGGGCGTCGTAATGGTAATTTGCGAGAACCCTAAGCACAAACAGAGACAGGGCTAATTCAAACCAAACCAATAAATATCTATATTTAATGAGGTGAAAAACTAATGGCTCGTATAGCTGGTGTTGATATTCCAAACGCAAAGCGTGTTGAAATTGCTTTAACATACATTTACGGTATTGGAAGAAAGAGCGCACAGGACATTCTTGTTAAGACAGGCATCAATCCTGACACACGCGCAAGAGATTTGACAGAAGATGAAATTGCGAGACTTCGTGAGGAAATCGAAACAAATTATCAAGTAGAGGGTGACCTTCGCAGAGAAGTAGCTCTTAACATCAAGCGTCTGGTAGAAATTAACTGCTATCGTGGAACCAGACACAGAAAAGGTCTTCCTGTAAGAGGACAAAGAACAAAGACAAATGCAAGAACCAGAAAAGGTCCTGCAAAGACGATAGCTAACAAGAAGAAATAAGGAGTGTAGCAAATGGCAAAAGAAAAGAAGGTTGTTAGAAGACGCCGTGAGCGCAAGAACATCGAAAGAGGTGCCGCTCATATTAGCTCTACGTTTAATAACACAATCGTAACAATCACTGACCTTGCCGGAAACACAGTAGCATGGGCTTCCGCAGGTGAGCTCGGATTCAAGGGCTCAAGAAAGTCAACTCCGTTCGCTGCACAAATGGCAGCAGAAGCGGCTGCAAAGGCAGCAATGGAACACGGAATGAAGACCGTTGAGGTTTATGTAAAGGGACCTGGACAAGGAAGAGAGAGCGCAATCCGTGCACTCGCAACCGCAGGACTTACCGTTACAATGATTAAGGACGTAACTCCTATCCCTCACAACGGTTGCAGACCACCAAAACGCAGACGTGTTTAATCAATAAGGAGGTACAGAAAAATGGCAAGATATACAGGACCTTCATGCAAGCTCTGCCGTAGAGAAGGCGTAAAGCTTTATCTCAAGGGCGACCGTTGCACATCAGGCAAGTGCCCAATCCCTGCAACAAGAGAAGGCAGAAATGAAGTTGTACATGCTCCCGGACAACACGGTGCAGCAAGAAAGAAGCTCACTGAGTATGGTACTCAAATGAGAGAAAAGCAAAAGGCTAAGAGATACTACGGTGTTCTCGAAAGACAGTTCTTGAACTACTACAAGAAGGCTGATAACCAGGATGGTATTACAGGTGAGAACCTTCTCCGTCTCCTTGAGAGAAGACTTGATAACGTAGTATTCAGAATGGGCCTTGCAGCAAGCCACAAGGAGGCTCGTCAGCTCGTTCTTCACGGTCATTTCACACTTAATGGCCACAAGGCAAATATTCCTTCAATTCTCGTTAAGGTTGGCGATGTAATCGCTCTCAAGCCTACCGAGTCAACAAAGCTTAAGGCTCTCGTTGAGGGAATGGCAGACGTAAGAGCTCCGAAATGGCTCGAAATCGATAAGAATGCAGGAAGCGCAAAGGTTATCGCAATGCCTGAGCGTGACGATATCGACTTCGAAATCAACGAGCAGCTCATCGTTGAACTTTACTCAAAATAATAATCGCTCTTTGTATGCTGTACTACTCCGTTTGTTAAAAACGGAGAGTGCACAAGAGTGCACGGTACAGTTCAAAAAACAAAAGGTTGTAGCGTAAATTCCTCTCAATAGATGAGAAAAACACAAACAAATGTTAAACACAAGGAGGATTATTTATTATGATGATAGAAATCGAAAAGCCTAATATTACTATAATGGGCGAAAGCGATAACGGCAATAAGGGTAGATTTATCATTGAGCCTCTTGAAAGAGGCTTTGGTACAACTCTTGGAAACGCACTTAGAAGAGTTCTTCTCAGCTCTCTTCCGGGCTATGCTGTATCAAGCATCAAAATCAACGGCGCTCTTCACGAGATTTCAACCGTTGAGGGCGTAACAGAGGATGTAACCGAGATAGTTCTTAATGTAAAGGGAATTATCCCCAAAATCTACGGAGACGTTACAAAGACTGCGTTTATCGACGTAACAGGTCCTTGTGAGGTTACTGCCGGTGACATTAAACATGATGCCGATCTTGAAATCTTCAATCCCGAGCATCACATCGCAACCGTGGCTGAAGGCTCACACTTCTATATGGAGCTTACCTTCGAGCGTGGTCGTGGATATGTATCTCAGGAAAGAAACAAGCAGGAGCATATAAGAAGTCAGGCGATTATTCCAATCGGAACAATCTTCGTTGATTCAATCTATACTCCTATTTACAACGTAAGCTACTCGGTAGAAAATACCCGTGTAGGAAGCATCGCTGACTTCGACAAGCTTACAGTTGACATCGAAACAAACGGCACACTAAACGCAACAGAGGCAATATCGCTTGCTGCCAAGGTTCTCAACGATCATTTCACCTTGCTCGTAGATCTTTCTGACGAGGCAAGAGGAACTGAAACAATGGTTGACCGTCAGGAAACCATCAAGGAAAAGGTACTTGAGATGACCATTGAGGAGCTTGACCTGTCTGTAAGAAGCTTCAACTGCTTGAAGCGTGCAGGCATAGATACAGTAGAAGACCTTATCAACCGCACAGAAGAGGATATGATTAAGGTTAAGAACCTCGGAAAGAAATCCCTCGAGGAAGTAATAGCAAAGCTCGCATCTTTGGGCTTGGAACTCAGAAAGGAAGAGGAATAATTCATTATTCCACATTCCATAACATAACTCTGCAAAGGAGGATAAATCAATGGCAGGAAACAGAAAACTCGGCAGACCTACTGCGCATAGAATGGCAATGCTTCGTGGCATGGTAACCTTGCTCCTCGAAAACGGCAAGATTGAAACCACCTACGCAAGAGCAAAGGAGCTCAGCGCTGTTGCCGATAAAATGATAACACTTGGCAAGGACGGAAGCCTTGCTGCACGCCGTGAGGCTCTTGCTTTCATCACAAAGGAAGATGTAGTAAAGAAGCTTTTCAACGAGATTGCACCAAAGTATGCAGAACGTCACGGTGGATACACACAGGTTTATAAGCTCGGTCCCAGACGTGGAGACGCAGCTGAGATGGCTCTTATTAAGCTTGTTGACTAATTTTAAAGAAAATCCCTTCGGATTTAATCCGAAGGGATTTTTATTTTCGGTAATTTGATGTATGGCATTGATTTTGCCCTCAAAAGCACCGAAATTCTTGACAAAGATAATTCTTTATGATAAAATATAATATATAGATATATAATCTAAGGAGAATACATATGAAAAAAAGAATTTTGATGCTTGCGATAGCAGTAATAATGCTTGCGTCAATGCTTGGACTTTTCTCGGTCTCTATGGCTGCCACAGAGGATGAGGCAGAGTGTACCGTCAAGGTCGAAAACGTCGCAGCAAATGCAACGCTCAGTACACGCTCACCCTGTTGGGTAATCAAGGATTATCTTGGCAACATGGTTGACGGAGATCCGTCAACGGGTCTGGGAGGCTCTCACGCAGGCGAGGCAGGCGGCGTACATAGATTTTTGGATTTCGGTGCACCGATTAACATCAGTAAAATCGTAATTTACGTGAATTTTAACGGCACGGATGCAAACGTCTCCGGCACAGATCCAAATCTTAGCTTGATAAGAAATCAAGACAAAAAATTCACCATTGTATGTCACCCGCTCGCAGAATCCGGATATAACCGTCTTTTCCAACAGGAATTTACAACCAAGGACAAGATAACGGTTGAATTCACCTCTGAAAAATGGAGTGACAAGCCTGTTCAGTGCGTTGAAATTTGGAATAGTGACTCGTGGGATAACACCTATATTATCTACGAGGTCGAGATTTGGCAGCAAACAGGAGAGCACGCATTCAAGCTTGATAGCGTAACCACAAAGCCCGGATGTGAAACAGCGGGAACGGGAGTTTATAAGTGTGAGTGCGGCGAGACCAAAACAGGCCCAATTGATCCGACAGGACACATCTCCGATAGCATTTACAAGATTGATACAACAAACAAAACACACTATACAAGCTGTGTTACATGCTCAGGCAGAGTTGACGAGGAAGAGCACGATTACGACCATCCCTGTGATGCAACCTGTAACACCTGTGGCGATTTCAGAACAATAAGTGGCCACGAATATTCCGCTGATTGCGACACGGCGTGCGATAAGTGTGACACCCCAAGAACCGCTCTTAAGGACCACGTTTATACCGCCGCTTGTGACGACGAATGTAATGACTGTCATATGAAGCGAACGCCAATTTCGGAGCACATTTTTGACAATGCGTGTGATGCCGATTGTAACGTTTGCTCCCTTACAAGAACCCCTGCCGACCACGTTTACACCGCCGATTGCGATACCGACTGTAATGTGTGTGCAAGGGTAAGAGATGACGTCATTCCTCACACATATACCAAGGATTGCGATCCCGACTGTAATGCTTGCGGATATGAGAGAAAAAACACAACCGAGCATCAGTTCTCAAATGCTTGCGATAAGACGTGTAATGCGTGCGGAATTGAAAGAGAGGTTCCCGACCACGTTTATAACAACCGCTGTGACAAAAAATGCCACGAATGCGGAACCAAAAACCCCGATTACATCGAAGGACATAAGTATGCAAATAACTGCGATACAACCTGCGATGAATGTGGACACAAAAGGGCAGATACAAGACATATGTGGAGTGACTGGATTCCAATCCTTCCCGCTACCGAAAAGACAACCGGACTACAGGAGCAGGTCTGCCACGAATGCGGACAAAAGTCCGCCCCCGAGATAATCCCGATGATTATCGTAGATGAAACGGGACTTACAAGGGAGCAGACAACCTTAATTTTGGTAATTTGCTTCTCAGTTGTTATCGTAGCATGTACTGCAATCGGATTGTACCAAATGGTATTTAAGAAGATGATAGCAAAGAAGAAGGCTGAAAAGCTTGCAGCTCAAAATCCACCCGAGCCCGAGCAGGAGCTTGACGAGGATGACGAGGAATATGAGGATGACGAGGAATACGAGGACGACGAGGACGCAGAGGGCGACTCCGAGGACGATGCCTCAACAGACTCTCAAGAGTAATAACATAAAAAGGTAGGAGCTTGCTCCTGCCTTTTTGCTGTGTAGCTCTCCTTGTTGCAGCAAGGAGCTTTCGAGGTTGCTGAATTTCTCCTGTAAACACCTTTAAACCACCTTGAAAGCAACGATTTTTGCACATTATTTCTTTGAAATGATAGCAATTACGCAAATATATGAACACATTAACATTTGATAATATAAGAACCCAAAGAAAAGGCTCCGTTTTCGGAGCCTTTTGATGTTGTAAATCTTAATCAATTACGGATTTTGCCCGCTTAACCGATTGTAAGCATTACGTCGTACATATTTTCAAAGTAAGCACGGCGCTCTGCGCAAAGAGCCTTCATAGCCTCGATTTCCTCGGCAGAGAATGCATCGAGGTCGCCATCCTTTAGCTTGCCCTTGAACATTCTGTCAACGATAAGAGCCCACTTGATATCAGCATAGGTGATTTTATCGTTTCTTGAGCAGATAACGAGATCGCTTTTGCCCTGAAGAAGAAGGTCAACTGCCTTGTCACCCATAACAGATGCAAGAGAACGGTCACGAAGCGTAGGAGTACCGCCACGAACGATATGAGCGGGACGAACAAATCTCGACTCAATACCCGTGCGTGCCTCAATCTCCTTAGTAAGAGCCTCTCCAAACGCACCACCCAAGCCCTCGGCAACAACAACCACAAAGCTGTGCTGTCCCTCGGCTCTGAGCTTAATCATCTTCTCAAACATGCGCTCCTTGTCAAAAGGCATCTCAATAAGAGCAACGCCCACAGCGCCGAGAGCAATTCCTGTCTCGATTGCGATGTAGCCCGCATCACGTCCCATAACCTCAATAACGATACAGCGAGAGTGTGACTCCGATGTATCTCTTAACTGGTCGCCCAAGCGAACAATAGAGTTCATAGCTGTATCATAGCCGATTGTATAGTCGGTAGCAGTAACGTCATTGTCGATAGTGCCGGGAATTCCAATGCAGGGAATACCGCGGATGCTAAGGTCGGTAGCGCCTCTGAATGTGCCGTCACCGCCTATTGCGATAATACCGTCAATATTGTTTCTTTTGCACGTTTCGATAGCCTTTTGCATACCCTCCTCGTATCTGAACTCATCACAGCGAGCAGAGTAGATAGCCGTACCGCCAAGGGAAATAATTCCGCTGACATCGTTTACGGTAAGGGGCTTCAGGTTTTCGTTTATAAGACCTGCGTAGCCGCCGATAATGCCGACAACCTCAACTCCACGTGCAAGCGCAGAGCAGGTAACGCTTTTAACTGCCGCATTCATACCGGGAGCATCTCCGCCCGAGGTAAGAATACCGATTTTTCTAAATCTTCTTGTTTCCATAAGTAATCTCCTTTAAGGATAAATCAAATTTCAAGGGATATTTTACCATATAAAAAAGATAAAATCAATAGATTTCGTTAATTTTATCTATAACATAAGACAGAAGCTGCGATGTCGCCTCGTGCCTGATTTCATCACGGGAAAGCGTAGGGCAAATACAAAGGCGCTTTGAGTAAGCAATACCCTTGATGCACACTCCGATATAAACGGTTCCAACAGGCTTTTCGGGAGTTCCGCCACCGGGGCCGGCAATTCCCGTGGTGCTGACTCCAATGTCGGTTTTGCAAGCGAGGCACACACCCTTCGCCATCTGCTCTGCAACAACCGGGCTAACGGCTCCGTAAGCATCAAGAGAGTCGGGATCTACACCTAAGAGCCCCATTTTCACGGAATTGTCATAGGAAACAACTCCACCCCAAAAAACGCTTGATGCGCCGGGAATATCTGTAAGACATTTGGCAACCAAGCCACCCGTGCAGGATTCTGCCGTGGAAAGAGTTAAGGAATGCTTTTTTAAAAGCTCTGTAACGGACAACGCTAAATTCATAATAATCACTCCTTTTTAGCTGAGCCTTTAATATATTTTACCACAATATTTTCCATTAAGCAAGAAAAATGAAACATTCTATTGACAAAAAGAATAAAATGTTGTAAAATATATGTGTAATTATGATCAAAACCACTTTAGAAGGAGAAAATCAAATGAAAAAGCTACTTGCACTTATGCTCGCACTTATTGCATGCTTCACAATGCTCGTATCGTGTGGAGACGATACGGAAAGCTCATCCTCTGAGAGCGAATCCGAAAGCGTTGCAGCGCCCGAGGGACTTCCTGAGGAAAACTTGGACGTGGATAACGAAATTGAATTTTAATTTAAGTGAATAAAGCCTTCGTTTCGGGGAATACTTAACCTGCAACGGAGGTTTTTATTTTATGAGAATTACTAAAAAAACAGCAAAAATCGCCTTAACCGTCTTTGTTTCACTCATAGCATTTCTGTTTTTGTGGAGCTTTATTCCAACTGTCGAGGAGTGCCAAATCTACAACTCCACAATAAGACTTCATATAATCGCAAATTCTAATAGTGAGAAGGACCAGGCAGTGAAGCTTAAGGTGCGTGACGAGGTGCTTTCGCACATTGAAAAATACGAAAGCGACAGCAGGGCGCAAACGCTTTCAATGATATCAACCGATAAGGAAAAAATTGAAAAAATAGCCAAGGATGTGCTCGAAAAAGAGGGAATTTACGATGATGTGTCCCTCGAAATCGGAAGGGAGGAATACCCCGTCAGATATTACGAGGGCTTCTCACTTCCCGCAGGAGAATATACCTCGGTAAGAGTCGTTATAGGAGAGGGAGATGGGCAAAATTGGTGGTGCGTGCTTTTTCCGCCGCTTTGTACTGCCCAAGCCATAAAATACGACGACGAGGCATACGTGGACGTCGGTCTTACAAAGGAGCAGTATTATATGATAACGGGCAATAGCCCCGAATACGAGGTGAAATTTAAGCTTCTTGAGATTGCATCTCAGGCATTCGGCTTTAAATATTGAAAAAGAGCTGTCATTGACAGCTCTTTTTCAAAAATTTACTTGCAATAGTCTTAAAAAAGTGTTATTATATAGTAAGCATAAAAAGGACATAAGGGGGGATAACGGGTGTTCGGATATATAAAGCCACAAATTCCGGAGCTTAAGGTAAAGGAATTTGAGCTATATAAGGCAACCTATTGCGGACTCTGTCGCACAATGGGAAAAACGACGGGGTGTATGTCGAAAATGACCTTGAATTACGATTTCGTGTTCTTGGTTTTGCTACGCAAGGTGGCTCAAAAGCGTGCGGGCGAGATAAAGATGCGCCGTTGTATTGCCCATCCCTTGAAAAGACGTCCTATGCTCGAAATTGATGATACGCTTGAGTATTGTGCAAGGGCGAGCATCATACTTACCAAGTTAAAGCTTAAGGACAATATAAGCGATACCCACGGAATGAAGCGCTTGCTTGCCAAAATTGTGGGACTTGTGGCTGTTTTCTTCAAAAAAACAGATAAAGGCCTGCTTGACCTCGAAGCATCAATCAAGGAAAAAATAGACGAGCTTAGCGCACTTGAAGCGAAAAATACCGACTCTGTTGACAGTGTTGCATCAATCTTCGGCTCGCTTCTTTCAATCGTTGCATCATACGGCTTAGAGGGAGAAATCGCCACCCTGTGTGCGAAAATCGGCTATCATTTGGGCAAATGGATATACATTATTGATGCAATCGACGACTACGAGGACGATATAAGGACAAAATCCTTCAACCCGATAGTAAATGCATTCGGCACGAGCATCACCGACGAGGATAAGGACATTCTCAGAATTTCACTTATGCTGGAGCTTGACGAAATGAGCAAATACGTCGAGGCGCTTGACTTTTCGTCGCACCGTGACGTCGAGGGATTGATTAAAAACACCATATATCAGGGAATGGTAAATCAAACAAGAAGCATTTTGAATGTGAAAACTGTGTGAAAACCCTTTACATAAAGGAAAATTTGTGTTAAAATAGTACAACAAAGCGAAAATAACCGTTTACGGAGGAATACAATGACAGATCCATACAAGGTGCTTGGCATATCGCCGAGCGCAACAAACGAGGAGGTAAAAAGAGCATACAAGGAATTGGCTCTCAAGTACCATCCCGATAAAAACCCCGGACCTATGGCAGAATATGCCGAGTCCAAAATGAAGGAAATCAACGAGGCGTATGACGAGATTTTAAGACGACGTGCAAACGGAGACTATGGCACAGGCTCGTCCGGCTCGTCAGGCTCATACGGAAACAACGGCGCCGCAGAGGTGCTCAAGCGTGCCCGTCAAAGAATACTCAATGATCAAATCGTGGAGGCAGATGCCGACCTTGAAAGCATTTCTCCAAATCTAAGAAACGCAGAGTGGCATTACCTCAAGGCGTGCGTTTACACCCGCAGGGGTGCATTCGTTGACGCCATAAGACACGCAAATGCCGCTTGCAATATGGAGCCCAACAATATGGAGTACAAGATGCTCCGTGACAATTTGCAGGCAAGAGGAAACGGCTACGGCAGCCAAACCACATCGCACCCCGGTAACGCAGGCTGTGATATGTGTGACATTTGCTCGCTCCTTATCTGCCTTGACTGTATTTGCAGATAAGCAAAGAGAAAAATATGAAAAAAACTAAGCAGCTGACCTTCTGTGCGATAATGAGCGCTTTGGGAGTTGTGATATTACTGCTCGGCTCGGTTTTAGAGATTTTTGACCTTTGCAGCGTTCTTATTGCGGCAATTTTGATATTCGTCGTATGCGAGGAGCTTGGCAACGCCAAGGCAATGGCAACGTATGCCGTATGTATGATTTTATCGTTTCTTATCGTTCCCTCAAAGCTTGTGGCGCTCGAATATTTGATATTCGGCTTCTATCCCGTGCTAAGAAGAATTTTGGAGGGCTATTCAAGGCCGATTTGCATATCTCTGAAGGCGCTTTATATGCTTGCATCCGCTACGGCAACAATGGCAATTATCCGTCTTGTCTTTACCACGGCGGAGACGACCTCGCTTTTTTTGGAGATTGCAACTGCGATAATGGGCATCGCATGCTTGATTTTGTGTGATATCGTGTTCAAGCGCTTTTCCAAATACTATCATATAAAGCTGAGAAAAATGCTCCGCATTGATAAATTTTTTAGTTGAAATAGTATAAAACCACGCCGAAAAAACGGCGTGGTTTTGTATATATATACAATATTTTAAGAAAAAAGTTGACAAAAACACACGTTATATATTAAAATATAGGTGAGCGCACGCTCAAGTGCGAAAAATATATTTAAATTATAGGAAAACCAAGGTAAAAATTATGTTTAAAAGTATGACGGCCTTCGCAAGAGCCAGACAAACAGTAAACGGAAAGGATATCACCGCCGAGATAAAATCGGTCAATAACAGATATCTTGATTGCACAGTAAAGATTTCGAGAATGTATAGCTTTCTCGAGGACAAAATAAAGCAGTATATGCTTGCAAACGGAATTTCGAGAGGAAAGCTTGAAATTTACATAAGCGTCGATATGCTTGAGCAGCAGGGAGTGGAGATTGCGCTTGATACGGCATATGCAGAGTCTTACATAAAAGCGCTCTACAAGCTTCGTGATACCTTCGGCTTGCCCGACGATATAACGGTTTGCAAGATTGCCTCAAACAGAGAAATCTTCAATGTCAAAAAGCCCGAGGACGATATCGAGGGCGATTGGGAGGACATAAGGGCCGTGCTTGACATTGCTCTTGCGGAATTTCTTGAAAGACGCAGAGTCGAGGGTGAAAATCTTCTTCGCAACATTCGTGAGAAGATTGAAAACATCAAGGGCTTCGTTGCCGAGATTGCAAGGAACTCAGATGCGGACACTCACGAATATGCCAAGAAGCTCGAGGAAAGAATTGTTAAATTTCTTAACGATAACACAATTCAAATCGACGAGAGCAGAATACTCACCGAGGTCGCTATCTTCGCAGATAAGATTGCGATTGATGAGGAGCTCGTAAGGCTTGACAGCCACTTTGATGCGTTTGAGGACATCGTCGCATCGAACGAGCCGGCAGGCAGAAAGCTTGATTTCTTGGTTCAGGAAATGAACAGAGAAACAAATACAATAGGCTCAAAGGCATCAAATGCCGCAACCGCACATCTCGTTGTCAATATTAAAAACGAGCTTGAAAAGATAAGAGAGCAAATACAAAACATAGAGTAAGGCGGAAAATATGAGGCTTATAAACGTAGGATTTGGAAATATGATTCTTGACCGCAGAATAGTTGCGCTCATTTCCCCCGAGTCAGCTCCGGCAAAAAGAGCCGTATCGGAGGCAAAGGACAGTGGCAGAATTATCGACTGTACAAGCGGAAGAAGAACGAAAAGCATAATAATCACAGACACCGACCACGTTGTTTTGTCGGCGCTTAACGCAGATGTGATAGCGCAGAGAATAAACGGTCAGGAGGGCGAGATTACGGAGGGATAAAATGAGCAAGGGAATACTGTTTATCATTTCCGGCCCCGCAGGAAGCGGAAAGGGAACTGTCGTAAGACAGATAATAGACACGCACAGCGACATAGGGCTATCAATATCCGCAACGACGAGAGCGCCAAGGCCCGGTGAGCTTGACGGAGTGCATTACCATTTCATAACCAAGGAGCAATTCGAGCGTCTTATCTCGGACGGCGAGGTGCTCGAATACACCACGTATTGCGATAACTACTACGGCACACCCGTAAGGGCCGTGACCGATGCGTTAGAGACAGGCAAGGACATAATTTTGGAAATCGAGGTTGACGGCGCTATGCAGGTCAAGCGCAAGTTTGAGGATGCAGTTGCCATTATGCTCACCCCGCCCGACCTTGAAACGCTTGAGGGACGCCTTCGCTCCCGTGGAACCGAAACAGACGAGGTAATCAAAAGACGTCTTGCCCGTGCAAGAGAGGAAATCGCCATTTTGCCCGAGTATGACTACTCTGTTGTAAACGAAAACGGAAAAATCATTGAATGTGCCGAGCTTATTTACAGTATAATAAGGGCGGAGCACGCAAAGACAAAGCACACAAAAGAGATTATTAAAAAATTTATATAAATCAAAGGAGTAAAAGAAATGCTTTATCCATCAATTCAAGAGCTACTCAAGGTTTCAACCGACGAGAACGGAAACGAAAGACTTAACAAGTACACGCTTGTTATGGCAACCGCAAAGTGCGCTCGTATTATCACAAACGAAAGTCGCCTTCACAGAGAAGCGGAAAGAACTGCTGCGGCAGATAAAAGAGATCACAAAAAGGAGCCTGTAAAGGACGAAAAGGCAGTAAGACGTGCAGTAAGAGCGCTTAATGCAGGCGAATTTGAGGTTCTTTTCGAGGGTGACGAGGGCTACGAGGATTCTGTAGTTGATGTTCGTGCGCTCGATGCAGAGCTCGAGGAGCATTTGCGTCTTATAGAGGAGCAGGAAAAGCTTGAAAAGAGAAGAGTTCTCGACAGAGATAAATATGCGCCAATGACGGCAGACGAGACCGACACGGCAGAGCTTATGGATGCCGACGAGGTTTATACCGAGAGCGAGGGCTTCGAGGAAAGATACGAGGATCCCACAATCTCCACAGAGGAGTAATTTAAAAGAAGACAGTACGAAACGGAGGCGGATATGGTGCAAAAATATATCGGGGTTCATATATCGAATATTTCATATCACGTCGACATTGAGTATTCGTACAGCATAAGCAAGGAGCTTTTTGATACGGTTCGTATCGGTTCCATTGTAATCGTTCCGTTCGGTGCGGCCGATAAGCCCACAACGGCGGTCGTTACCTCACTTGACGTACCTGCTCCGAGAGCGCAGGCAAAATCAGTTATCAGCGTAATGAACGACTATTTGTCGCTTGATAGCGATATGCTAAGGCTCTGCTTTTTTATGAAAGAGCAATTCTTATGCACGATAGGCGAGGCTGTAAGGTGTATAGTCCCGTCTGCATTTGCATCTAAAACGGTCGAAAAATATACCGTAAGCGACAAATCAAGCGACGGAGTTCCACTCGAATGTGCTGATGTATATTTTGAAATTGAGAAAAGGCCGGGCATCACCCTTGATGCACTGAGAGCAAGGCTTGACGGAGCTCAGTCAAGGATATCGTGGCTATTAAGAAATAAATACATCACAAGACAGGTAACGCTTGAGGAAAAGGACAAGCTGAAATACGAAAGGGTTGTGTCCCTTGCTATTTCAAAGGACGAGGTACTGTCCTATATTGACGAGAGCTCCCCAAGAAAAATAAAATCAAAAAAGCAAGCCGAGATACTGCGGCTTCTTTGCGAATTTGACACACTTAGCGATAAGGGCATTTACGAGATGTCGGGCGCAACCTCGGCTCAGCTCAAGGCTCTTGCCGATAAGGGCTATGTAAAAATAGAGAAGATACCCGTAATGCGTGATCCGTATGCAAGCGCAAGGCATACCGCCACAGAGGACGTCGTATTAAATGACGAGCAGCAGGCGGCGCTTGACAGCCTAAGAGAGCTTTACGAAACGGGCGAGCCACACGGTGCGCTGCTTTACGGAATAACGGGTAGCGGAAAAACCAGCGTCATAAAAAAAATGATAGACGTTGTTGTGTCAAGCGGCAGGGGCGTAATTGTCCTTGTACCCGAAATATCGCTTACCCCTCAAACCGTTTCCGTGTTCTGCGGATATTACGGAGACAGGGTTGCCGTTATTCATTCGGCTCTGAGCGACGGAGAGCGCTTTGACGCATACAGAAAAATAAAGGACGGAGAAATTGATGTCGTAATAGGTACACGAAGCGCTATCTTCGCTCCCGTAAGAAACCTCGGTATGATAGTTATCGACGAGGAGCAGGAGCATACCTATAAATCCGACACCAACCCCAAATATCTTGCCCACGATATTGCGCGCTTTCGTTGTGCATCATCGGGCGCTCTTATGCTTTTGGCCTCTGCAACTCCGTCAATAAATTCATATTTCAAGGCATTAAACGGTCAGTACAAGCTTGTAAAGCTTTGCCACAGATACGGAAAGGCAACTCTGCCCGACGTAATAATAACTGATATGAAAAGAGAGAGGGCAAACGGAAATACGAGTGTGTTCTCCACAAAGCTCGCATCGCTTACCGCACGCACCCTCGACGATAAAAAGCAGGCAATTCTGTTCTTGAACCGCCGTGGCTATCATAGCGCCATTGCGTGTAGCGAATGTGGAAGGGTAATCGAATGTCCACGGTGCTCGGTTGCAATGACCTACCACTCCTTCAAAAAAATAGACGGGGAGCTTGATAGCGAAAATTCTTACAGAATAATGAGTCAAAGCGGACTTATCAGATGCCACTATTGCGGCAATCAGTCAAGAATACCGAGGGAATGTCCGTACTGTCACTCCGAGGCGCTTGAATATGTGGGCTTTGGCACTCAAAAGCTTGACACGGATCTGACAGAGCTGTTTCCCGAGGCGAGAACGCTTCGCCTTGACGCAGACACAACCTCAACCAAAAGCTCCTATGAGCGTATCTTAGGCTCGTTTTTGCGAGGCGAGGCAGACGTAATGATAGGCACTCAAATGGTAACAAAGGGACATAATTTCCCGACAGTTACCCTCGTTGGAGTAATGCTTGCCGATATGATGCTCTACACAAGTGACTTTCGTGCCGCAGAGCGTACCTTTTCTATGCTCACGCAGGTGATAGGACGTGCAGGCAGAGCCGAGGATAAGGGAATTGCCGTAATCCAAACCAATTCTCCGAATGACCGTACGATTTTGTACGCCGCAGAGCAGGATTACGAGTCGTTCTATCAAAACGAAATCCAAATAAGAAAGGCATATCAGTTCCCGCCGTACTGCGACCTTGCGGTAATTACCATAGCATCACCGAGCGAGACAACCCTGCAAGATGTATCTCATAGCGTGCTTGATAGCCTTCAAAAAATGCTGCAGGGCACATCGTTGCCCGCCGCCGCATACGGCCCGTTTGATGCGCCCGTATATAAAGTGCAGGGTAGATACAGAAAAAGAATCATTTTAAAATGCAAGTTAAATAAGCAGCAGCGAGAAATTTTGAGCCGCCTGCTTATCGAATATACAAGAGGCTCGAGCAACAGATATACTCTGTCAATAGACCTAAATCCGTCGAGCCTGTAAGGGAGATAAAAATGGCAATACTTAAAATCGTAAAAAAAGGAACGGACGAGGAGTTTTTGAGAAAAAAGAGCCGTCCCGTTGAGCAAATTACACCGAGAATAAAAACCTTGCTTGACGATATGATACAAACGATGCGCCACGCAAACGGATGCGGACTTGCCGCTGTGCAGGTCGGTGTTCTTCGCCGTATCGTTGTAATCGAAACGCCAAACGAGGGACTTTTTGAGCTTATAAATCCACGCATAATCGCAACGGCAGGCACGCAGGAGAGTGAGGAGGGCTGTCTTTCCATACCGAACGAATGGGGAATGACACGTCGCCCGATGTACGTTACCGCAAGAGCGCTCAACCGTGACGGCGAGGAAATAGAAATCAAGGCGCAGGGACTTTTGGCGAAGGCAATTTGTCACGAGCTTGACCACCTTGACGGAATACTTTATACCGATAAGGTAATCAAAAAAATCGAGGACTGAGAATGAGAATACTTTTTATGGGAACGCCCGATTTTGCGGCAACCTCGCTTAAGGCAATTTATGAAAGCGGAGAGCAAATTGTGGGCGTTGTTACAACACCCGATAAGGCAAAGGGCAGAGGAATGGTGTTGACTCCAAGCCCCGTAAAGCAATATGCGCTTGATGCGGGACTTTCGGTTTATCAGCCCGTTACCCTGAAGGACGGCGCATTTCTCAACACGCTGAGGGAGCTTGAGCCGGAGCTTATAGTCGTTGTTGCATACGGAAAAATTTTACCTCAGTATGTGCTCGATTTTGCAAAATACGGCTGCATAAACTCTCACGCATCGCTTCTTCCTAAATACCGAGGAGCCGCACCTATTCAAAGGGCAATAATTGACGGAGAGGGCGAAACGGGCGTAAGCATTATGCAAATGGATGCAGGTCTTGACACAGGAGATGTTATTCTTGTGGAAAGAGTGGAGATTTTGCCAAGCGATAATTTTGAGAGCGTTCACGATAAGCTTGCCATAGCCTCGTGCAACGGGCTTCTTCGTGCAATCTCGCTTTTTAAGGCGGGAGCTGTAACACGAGCAAAGCAGGGCGAGGGCTTCACCTATGCCGAAAAAATCACAAAGGAGGATTGCGTTGTCGATTTCACAAAATCCGCCAAGGCAGTCCACAATCAAATAAGAGGACTTTCCCCGATTCCTCTTTCCTTTACACGAACACCCGACGGAAAAATTCTTAAAATTGTAGCATCGCATCTGTCCGATGTCGCATCTGGCGGTGCAAGACCGGGCGAGGTAATCAAGCTTGATGCGTCAATTCACGTTGCGTGCGCAGACGGCGCCGTGGCGCTTGACATAATAGTACCCGAGGGCAAGGGAAGAATGAATGCAAGGGACTATATAAACGGAAGAAAAATTGCCGTATCCGACATTCTCGGATAATATTCATCTGATATACACAAGGAAAGGGCGAATAAAATGGACAATCCAAGGAAATTAGCAATAGCATCGCTTGTAAAGGCGGAGCTATCCTCTACTTATTCGAATATTGAGATTAACACGGTTATTTCTCGCTCCAAAATGTCGAAAATTGACACCGCGCTTTATACGGCTCTCTATCTTGGCGTTACGGAGAAGCTCATAACCCTTGACTATCTTATTTCAAAATACTCTCAAAAGCCGATAGAAGAGCTTGATATAGAAACAAAAAACGCACTCCGTCTTGGATTTTACCAGCTTCTGTTTATGGACAAAATTCCCGACTATTCGGCTGTGTCGGAAACTGTGGGGCTTTGTCCAAGAAGGTCAAAGGGCTTTGTCAATGCGTGCCTGCGCTCGTTTATAAGAGATGATAAGGAGCTTGTCCTGCCTGACGATAAATGGCAGGCGATTTCCGTTTCTACATCAATACCTGTGGCTATAATTGACATATTCAGACAATCCTACGGCGACGATAGCGCCGAGAAAATTGCCGCCGCACTTTCAAGGCAAAAAAAGGGCATTACCCTTAGAATAAACACCCTTAAAATAGAGCCGACATTGCTTAGAAAAAAGCTCAAATCCCGTTCGATTCCATACACTCACCACGGCTTTTCGGAGGACGTGCTATTTGTTAGCGCTCCAATATCCGATATTATTGACCTAATCGAAAAGGGCTACTGCTTTGTGCAGGACGTGGCATCACTTGCGTGTGTACGTGCGCTCGGCGCATCGGCGAATGACATAATGCTTGATGCGTGTGCGTGTCCCGGCGGAAAGACCTTTTCAAGTGCAATAGATATGGCAAACAAGGGCGAAATCTATGCGTGCGATTTGCATAGCAGTAAGCTTTCGCTCATAACAAGCGGGGCGCAGCGCCTTGGAATTGAGATAATCAACGTGCTTGAGCAGGATGCAAAGCTTCCGAGAGCCGATTTTATCGAAAAATTCGATAAGGTGCTTTGTGATGTGCCGTGCTCGGGGCTCGGAATAATTTCAAAGAAGCCCGATATAAAGTACAAGAGCATTGAGCAAATACAAAATCTGCCCGCAGTACAGCTTGCAATATTGAAAAACTGCTCGTCATACGTCAAAATAGGCGCAGATTTGGTATATTCCACCTGCACGCTGAACAGAGAAGAAAACGAGGGCGTTGTCGAGCACTTCCTTCAGGAAAACGACTCCTTCGAGCTTGCCGATTTTCAAACGGGCGACATAAGGGCGAATGGTATGTTCACGTTTATGCCGTATGAAAACGAATGTGATGGCTTCTTCATCGCAAAGCTGAAAAGGATTAAATAATGAAGCACGATATTCTATCAATGACCTTGCCCGAGCTCGAGGCGCTTATCTTGGAGCTCGGTGAGCCAAAATTCCGCGCAAAGCAAATATACGGCTGGCTATGCCGTGGCGCTTGGGGCGACGAGATGAAAAATATTCCCCTCTCCTTGCGCAAAAAGCTTGATGATGTATGCGAAAATAGGCTTCCAAAGGTTGCAAAAAAGCTCGTTTCGCAAATTGACGGAACGGTAAAATATCTGTTCGAGCTAATCGACGGAGAATGTATTGAAAGTGTATTTATGAAATACGAGCACGGAAATACCCTGTGCATCTCGTCACAGGTTGGATGCCGTATGGGATGCAAATTCTGTGCATCGACAATCAACGGCAGAGTAAGAAATCTCAGCGCAGGCGAAATGCTCGGTCAAATAATCAAGGCTCAGGCAGATACGGGAGAGCGCATCTCCAACATCGTTATGATGGGAATAGGAGAGCCGCTTGATAACTATGATAACACGGTAAAATTTCTGCGTCTTGTGTCCTCGCCGGACTCTTTAAACATAGGGCTTCGGCACATCTCACTTTCAACGTGCGGACTCGTTGACAAAATAGATGCCCTCTCACACGAGGGCTTGCCGATTACACTCTCAATATCGCTTCACGCATATGACGATGAGGTACGCTCGGAGATAATGCCCGTCAATAACAAATTCGGCATAGATGCCCTTCTTAGCGCATGCCAACGCTACTTTGAGCTAACAGGCAGACGTATTTCCTTTGAATATACGCTCATTGCCGATAAAAACGATACTGTGCAGGGGGCTGAGGCGCTTGCGAGAGTATTGAAGAAATACATACACTCAACCCCGCACGTAAATCTTATACCGCTTAACGAGGTAGAGGAAACACGCCTTTCAACCTCGAAAAACGTCAATGCCTTCAAAAGCAGACTGATTTCCTTAGGAGTCAACGCAACCGTGAGAAGAAGGCTTGGCTCGGACATCAATGCCTCGTGCGGACAGCTGAGAAGGCAAAGCGCCAAAAACGATTAAAAACAACCGGAAAAGAGGAAAAATATGATTTGTTCTGCAAATACCGATGTAGGAATGAAGAGAAGCAACAACCAGGACACCTACATTTTGAGAGCTTACTCCGAAAAGACCTGCCTGTGCGTCGTATGTGACGGTATGGGTGGCGCAAGAGGCGGAAGCGATGCGTCAAGAATAGCCGCCGAGAAGTTCGTGTCGGTAATAGACGATTTCATTACACCCTACATAGGCAATAAGACTAAAAAGCTCCAGGGCTCCGAGATAAAGAATGCCCTTCTTTCTGCGCTTGAGCAGGCAAATCACGCAGTATATGAATACGCACAGCTTCACCCAACCCTGAAGGGAATGGGTACAACGCTTGTGTGTGCGCTCGTAATAAAGGATACTGTATTCTGCGTCAACGTGGGAGACAGCCGTATGTACTTTATGAAGGGCGAAAAAATCAAGCAAATGACAAAGGACCATTCCTATGTTCAATATCTGCTTGATATAGGACAAATCACCGAGGAGGAGGCTCAACGCTTCCCTCAAAAGAACATAATCACACGTGCAATAGGCACGGAAAGCACCGTAAAGGGAGATTTTATAAGAGAGAGCATCAGCGAGGGAACGTATATTCTTCTTTGCTCCGACGGACTCACCAACTTTGTAAGCGAAGAGGGAATACGTGACATCGTAATAGGCGACGACAGACGTGACCTTGACCAAATCAAGCTCGGACTCACTGTAAGAAAGCTGATTGACTGCGCAAACCAAAACGGCGGCGCAGATAACATTACGGCTATACTTGTAAGGGTATAAGGAGGCAGTGATGGACAGAGAGTTGCTTAAAAAATATGAGGAGCTTGAGGGCACGCTTCTTGACGGCAGATATTTCCTTGAAAAGCTCATTGGCGTAGGCGGAATGGCAATAGTTTTTCGTGCCAAGGACACCTTCACGAATGACAACACCGTGGCAATCAAAATGTTAAAGGACGAAATAGCCTGTGACAAGACGATGCTCAAGCGCTTTAAAAACGAATTCAGAGTAGAGAACGATATCCAACATATCAACATCGTAAGCATGTACGAGTTCTGCACAAGCGGCGAGAAAAAGTATATGGTTATGGAATATGTCGGTGGCATAACGCTCAAAAAGTACCTTAAGGCAAAGAAGGGACCTCTTTCCTTCGAGGAGATAATGAGCTACACCATTCAAACCCTGAAGGCGCTTAAGGCTGCGCACGACGGCGGAGTAATTCACCGTGACGTAAAGCCACAGAACATAATGGTTCTCAGAAACGGACTTATCAAGGTCATGGATTTCGGTATTGCAAAGCTTCCTAATGCCGAAACGGTAACAATGACCGATAAGGCAATAGGTACAGTTTACTATATGAGTCCCGAACAGGCAAGCGCAAAGCCGATAGATTGCAGAAGTGACCTTTATTCTCTCGGCGCAATGATATACGAGCTTGCAACGGGTAAGCTTCCCTTCGACGGAGAAAGCCCCGTATCAATTGCAGTAATGCAAATAAATAACGAGCCAACCCCGCCAAGAGAGATAAATCCGCAAATTCCCGTAGGTCTTGAGCAAATAATTATGTGCGCTATGTCAAAGAAGCCGCAGGAGCGCTTCCAAAGCGCAGATTCAATGCTCGATTACGTAAAGAGGCTTCAAAAAAATCCAAAGATAAAATTTGATAATCTCCCAAGCCGTGGAAAAATGTCGAATTTTATGTCATTCATAAGACGCATTTTCAAAGTGAGAGGAAAATGATAATTTCAGGAACAGTAACCAAAAGCGTCGGCGGCCTTTTTACCGTTGCGCTTGATAACGAATATAACGGCTCGTTTTACGTGGATGCACACGCAAAGGGAGCGTTCAAGCACGAAAAAATTACACTTTTGGCAGGTGACAGAGTAGATGTCGACGTCAACGAAAACGGCGAGCCGTACATAAGCAAAATCCACGAAAGAAAAAGCTCGCTCATTCGTCCGCCGCTTGCAAATCTCGATATCGCCTTTATCGTAATCTCTTGCGTTAAGCCCGCACCTGTGCTCGAAACGATAGATAAGCTCATATGTATTGCAGAGTCAAAGGGTATAGAGTGCGTTATCGTAATAACAAAGGCAGATCTCGATACGGACTTTGCCAAATCCGTCGCTGAAATATACAAAAAAAGCGGCTTTGAAGTGTTTGTCACCTCGAGCGAAAGCGGAGAGGGCAAGGAGGAGCTGTACGGGTACATAAAAAGAGAATGTGAGGCAAGAAGCAACCCGATTTTCGCATTTTCGGGCGCATCGGGTGCAGGCAAAAGCACCTTCATAAATCTGCTTTTCCCGGGTCTGTCACTTGAAACAGGCGACCTTAGTCGCAAGCTTGAAAGAGGAAAGAACACCACAAGAAAAACGGAGCTTTTCTCTCTTGAAGCCTTAATGGGTAACGGGACAAGGGGCTACCTTGCGGACACTCCGGGCTTTACGCTTCTTGATTTTGAGCGCTTTGATTTCTTCACCCTTGACGAGCTTTTTTCTACATTCCGTGAGTTCAGAGAAAGCGAGGGCAGATGCAAATACACAAAATGCTCTCACACAAAGGAGCAGGGCTGTGATATATTGGAAAGGGTAAGAAGCGGGGAAATCCCCCCCTCTCGCCACGCCAGCTACGTTTCCCTCTATAACGTCTTGAAGAACAAGCCAAGGTGGAAAAAATAAGAAATTAACAAAATAACAAGGGCTCTCATATTATGTAGTGTAGAACTACAAATAGGGAGCCTTATTTATGAAAATAGTAATTGTAAAATCACCTAAAATATTGACTCCGATTTTAAAGAGAATATTCAAGGTGAAATAACCGAATACAACACAAAAGGGAGCATCCGCTCCCTTTTTATTATTCCCTTATAAGAGTGTAATTTCCGCCCTTTAAAATCTCTATAAGCTGCTCCATTGAGGTGATCTGTTCGTCGGTTACAATTCCTGCGTTTGCAGGAGCATAATCATAATGGAAATCCGTGCCGGAGGTCTTGATAAGAGAGAACTTGTCTGCCCACTCATTTGCAATATCGTTGCGTGAGTCGTGTCCCTTGTGTCCGTTATAAACCTCAACTCCGTCAAGCGCCGCAGGGTCTGTCACTGTCATACCGTTACGGAACGGATGTGCCTGTATAAACAGAAGCCCGTTTTCCTGCGCTATTTTGTGAAACTCCCAGGCATTAGACTTGAAAATCCCCTCTTGAACCCTTAAAAGCTCCTCTGTGACACCAAAAACAAGATAATCGTTACAGCTTTCGTCAAAGCGAAGCTCTATACCGAGTAAAATATTAAGCTTACCCTCTGATGCCGCCTTAAGCCTTTTGTAGCCGGAAACAAACTTATCAATCCAGTCGTTCCAATCGGAACTCTTTAAATGCTCGTAGGTCCAACTGTTGAAATGGTTAGATAAAACAAGCGTTGAATAGCCGCTTGATACAAACTTGTCAATAATCGTGTTACAGTCAACTCTTGCGCAGGCGCTAACGTCGCACGAGTGACAGTGTAATTCTGTCTTAAACATAAAAATTCCGCCTTCTTTAAATGTTACACGATTATTATATACCCAAAATCATTTATCGTCAAGCAAAAGAGCGCAATTATTTTTCAAATTCGCTCAAAATTCGGCATATGGCGCTCATAATTTCACAGGTGCTGCCGTACGCATACAAGCGAACCCCCGTATCGCTTGCCTCTGTCACAATAGCGCACTTGACAATCAAACGGTGCAAAAGCTCCTCGGGCGTGCTTTGTGCGTGGCTCAAAGCCACAAAATCCTCAAAAAAAGTAACGTCGATATCGCAGCTGTCAAGGCAAGCCTGTCTTAAAACATCCATGTTGAATTTGCACCGAAACCTCCAGTTGTCCCTTTTGTCAAGATAAATGATTTTCCTTTTTGGGTATTTTTCTCTCAGCTCGGCTATTGCCATTTCTGTTGCCTTCATATAATACTCCCTTATCGTAATCTGATACATTATATGCAAGGGCAAGGAGATTGATATTTCCAAATAAAAAAGCACCCGAATGGGTGCTCTTTACAATTATAGTCTGTGCTTGATTAACGTTGCAGTCTTGGGCATCTCGCTTGATATCTCAAATGACGCATCAAGACGGCAAGCGGCATTCTCGAAAAGCTCCTCGCTCGATGCGTAAAGCACTGCAAGCGTGTCACCGCTATGAACACGGTCGCCGATGCCGACACAAAGCTCAACTCCCGCAAGTGAGTCAATGGAATCTCCCTTTTTCTGCCTGCCTGCGCCAAGAAGAGCGGAGGTGATGCCGACGCCCTCGGCATCAATTCTTGATATATATCCGTCACACTGCGCCTTGAATTCGTACTTAAACGGAGCGCAAAGCAGCCTCTGTGGGTTGTCAATGAGAGATGCATCTCCCCCTTGCGCCGAAATCCATTCCTTCATTTTTTCAAGCGCCGCCCCGGACGAAATTGCGCCCAAAACACGCTCCCTTGCCGCATCAAGCGAAATCTTAAGGCAAAGCGAAAGCATGCTTGATGCAAGCTCAACGCAAAGCTCGGCAAGACGGGCATCTCCCTTGCCCGACAACACCTGTATCGCCTCATAGACCTCAAGAGAATTCCCAACAAAGCGCCCAAGAGGAGCGCTCATGTCGGTAATCAGCGCACACACGTTGCGCCCAAACTGCTCGCCAATTTCAATCATAGCCCTCGCAAGAGCTACCGCATCGTCCTCGCTTTTCATGAAAGCGCCGCTTCCGCACTTGACGTCAAGAACAATGGAGTGAGCGCCCGAGGCAAGCTTTTTTGACATAATGCTCGACGCAATAAGAGGGATTGAATCAATGGTTGCCGTCACATCACGAAGAGCATAAAGCTTTTTGTCTGCGGGAACCAAATTTCCGCTTTGACCTGTAACCGCAATTCCGATTTTTTCAACCTGAAAAAGAAATTCCTCGCTTGAAAGCTCGGAGCGATAGCCGAGAAGCGACTCCAGCTTGTCAACCGTGCCACCCGTAAAGCCAAGCCCACGGCCTGACATCTTGGCAACCCTTGCGCCCAGAGAGGCAACAATCGGCGCAATAACAAGCGTTGTCTTGTCGCCAACACCGCCCGTGCTGTGCTTGTCAACGCAAAGCCCGTCAAAGCGACTCAAATCCACCGTGTCGCCTGAGCGCATCATAGCATCGGTAAGGTAAAAGGCTTCCAGCGATGTCATACCGTTAAAGCAAATAGCCATCGCAAGCGCCGACATTTGATAATCCGGCACATCACCCGAGCAAAATCCGTTGATTATGAAATCAATCTCTGCCTTGTCAAGCTCTGCGCCCATTCGTT
Source organism: Eubacteriales bacterium (assembly GCA_045636605.1). GTDB lineage: Bacteria > Bacillota > Clostridia > Oscillospirales > CAG-272 > RGIG2000. The sequence goes on from JAZTXV010000014.1 coordinate 91,938, forward strand.
TCTTGTAAATTATATCGTATGCTCTCATAAAAACCTCAATTATAGCTTGAAGCCGTTCGGCAAAAGCTCGCACAGCCTGTAAACTCTGTACTCACCCATATCACCGACTAAAACAATCTCGAAATCTTCGTCGCAGAGCTCACTCATTACCTGTAAGCAAATTCCGCACGGAGGAGTAAAATCAATATCCTTGCCGTCAAGAGCGCCGGCTATTGCAATAGCGCAAAAATCACGCTCTCCGTCGCAAACGGCATTTCCAAAAGCAACTCTTTCTGCGCACAAGGTTGCGCCAAATGACGAATTTTCAATATTACATCCGGAGTAAATTCTGCCACTCTCGGTTAAAAGCGCAGCCCCTACCTTGAACGAGGAATACGGAGCATAAGCTCCATCACGCGCAATAACGGCACGGTCGCAAAGAAGCTCGTAATCAATCATAAAATCACCTCAAAAATTCGCCCTTAAGGCTTATTCCGAAATTAAATTCAACACCCAGTAAATCGCATACGGTAGCGCCTATATCGGCATATGTGCTCCTTGTGCCGAGCGACACGGGCTTTATCTGCCTTCCGTAAATCAAAAGCGGAATGTACTCTCTTGTGTGATCGGTGCTGAGGTCACCGGGATCACAGCCGTGGTCCGCCGTGATAATAAGCGCATCATCCTCGCCAAGCTCTGTCATTAAAGCGGGCAAGGAAGCATCAAAAAACGAAATGGCCTTAGCATAGCCGTCAATGTCGTTTCTGTGACCGTAGGTCATATCAAAATCAACCAAATTCGTAAAGCAAAGTCCGTGAAAATCCGTTTTCATTATCTCTAACGTTTTGTTAATTCCGTCCTCGTTCGATACTGTCTTGTGGGAGGCCGTAATGCCTCGCCCTGCAAAAATATCGTAAATTTTACCCACAGAAATCACGTCAAGCGATGCACCCTGTATCAAATCAAGCATAGTTTTACCCGTTGGCTCAAGTGAAAAATCGTGCCGCCTCGGCGTTCTTGTAAAATCGGGATATTCGCCGACAAACGGTCTTGCAATAACTCTTGCAACGCCGTGCTCACCGACAAGAAGCCCCCTTGCTATCTCGCAGTAGCGATAAAGCTCCTCTATCGGAACTAAATCCTCGTGTGCGGCAATTTGAAAAACACTGTCCGCCGAGGTGTAAACTATCAGCTTTCCTGTTCGTAAATGCTCCTCGCCGTAGTCACGGATAACCTGCGTACCCGAATACGGCAGATTGCAAAGCACACCACGTCCCGTTAAGCGCTCAAATTCCTTTATAACCTCGCTTGGAAATCCGTCGGGATATGTCGGAAACGGCTTTTTTGAAGCAACGCCCGCAATCTCCCAATGTCCAACGGTCGTGTCCTTGCCCATTGACATCTCGGCGCAACGTCCGTACGAACCCAATGGCGCATCAACTCCCGCAATACATGAGCCGTCAATGTTGCCAAGCCCGAGCTGCGACAGGTTCGGAATGTTGAAAAACGGCGATTTGGAAATGCTCCTGAGTGTATTTGCCCCCTTATCTCCGAAAAGCTCGGCATCGGGAAGCTCGCCTATTCCGAAGCTGTCCAAAACTATCAAAAATACTCTTTTAATCATAACATATCGGGCAAAAATGCCCACTCCCCTCGGAGAATTAAAGTCTTATCGCTGTTTCCAGCGCAAGCGTCATCATCTGCGTAAAGGTCGATTGACGCTCCTCGGCGCTTGTCGCCTCACCTGTCAAAACGTGGTCGGAGATTGTGCAAATCGCAAGAGCGCTTTTGCCGAGCCTTGCCGCATTCATATACAGACCCGCCGCCTCCATCTCAACCGCCATGACTCCCATTTTAGACCATTTAGCGCTTGATGTGTCAGAGGGAGCAACTCCCTCGAAATCGCCGTAGAAAATATCGGACGAAACAAGATTTCCAACGTGGTAGCTAAGCCCCATATCCTGCGCCAAATCTGCGCACACCTTGAGGATTTTATAGCTTGCAATAGGTGCAAACGTACCGCCAAGACGGAATGTGCTTGCAAAATTTGAGTCTGTGCAGGCGCCCATACCGAGAACAATATCTCTTACCTTGATGCCGTGCTGTAAAGCCCCGGCCGAGCCCACACGTATGATATTCTCAACGCCGAATTGCGTGAAAAGCTCGTGTGAGTATATACCGATTGACGGCATACCCATTCCGCTTGCCATAACAGAAACCTTAACGCCCTTGTATGTGCCGGTGTAGCCCTGCACACCACGAACGTTGTTTACAAGCGTTGCATTTTCAAGAAAATTTTCTGCTATGAATTTTGCGCGCAAGGGATCTCCCGGCATAAGCACGGTTTTCGCAAAATCCCCAAGCGAAGCATTAATATGTGGTGTTGCCATCTGTCATATCCCCCTGTGAATCGAGTAAAATTTTAACAAGCCTTGATGTGCCGAGTCTTGATGCGCCAAGAGAAATGAAATCTCTTGCATCGTCAAAGGACGAAATTCCGCCCGCCGCCTTGATTTTAACATCAGGACCTATATGACGGGCAAACAGAGCAATGTCCTCTCTTGTTGCGCCACCCGTTGAAAAGCCCGTAGAGGTTTTTATAAAATCCGCGCCGGCCTCGGTGACGATTTCGCACATGTGCTTTTTTTCGTCATCGGTCAAAAGACACGCTTCGATTATAACCTTAAGCACCTTGTTTCTGCACGTGTATCTTTGCGCCTTCAAATCGTCAAGGAGCTTCTTCAGCTTTCTGTCCTTCAAATCACCGATATTGATAACCGTGTCAATTTCGTCAGCGCCGTTTTCAATGGCATTTTTTATTTCAAAGAGCTTAACCCTTTCGCACATATAGCCGTTTGGAAAGCCTATGACGGTGCAGATTTTTGTTCTGTGATTGCAATAATCGCTTGCCGCTTCAACAAATGACGGCGGAATACACACCGATGCGCATTCGAATTTTATGGCCTCATCACACGTTCTTTTGATTTGCTGCCAGCCTGCATCAACCTTCAAAAGAGTATGGTCAACCATTGTCAAAATTTCCTTGATTTCCATAAAAGCCCTCCAAAGCAAAAGAATTAACTCGGATGCAAAGCATCCCTTAATATCATTTTATCATATAATGTAAAAAAAATCAACGGCAAACTTCAAAGACGAAGGGGAAATGCTCCGCTTTCTAAAATGAAGCGCAAAAATGGAAAAATCAACCCCTTGAAGATGCAAAAATAGGACAAAAACCAATCAAAAATAACATTTTTTTTAAAAAGGTATTTCAATTTTGCAAAAAGTGTGATACAATGAAACAAATATATTGACAAATCAACAATCAACTGTGAGGACAGATTATGGAAAACACCCAAACCGTCGCACCCGAAGCAGTCGCACCCGAAGCAGTCGCACCTCCCACCAAAAAGGAGCTTAAAATGCAAAGAAGGGAAGAGCGTGCGCTGGAAAAACGCAAGAAAAAGCAAATAAAGGCATACGAGAAGGACAAATTCCGCAGAGTCAAGGGAATCTCTCCTATGTCAAGACTTGTTCCCTACATAATGGAGAACAGATGCGGAGCGCAAAATTTTATTTTCGACAGAATAAATATGCCCAAAATAGATGAGTATATAAGAAAAAAGCAAGCCGAGGGGCTTACGAATTTCAACATAATGCACATCATTATAGCGGCATATGTTCGTGCCTGCTCACAGCGTCCCGCAATCAATAGATTCGTGCGTGGTCAGAAGGTTTATACAAGAAAAAAGGTTGAATTTTCTCTTGTTGTAAAGAAGGAAATGACACTCGAATCTCCCGATACGGTAATCAAGGTCATTCTTGATCCAAGAGCAACCGCCGCCGAGGTCTACGAGCGCTTTAACGAAAAAATAGAGGGCTACCGTGAAAAGCCCGCAAGCAGCTTTGATAAGCTCGCCAAGGTGCTTAACTTCATTCCGGGAATACTCCTTCGTTGGACTATCAGATTTTTGAGATTTTTAGACTATTTTGGATTGCTCCCGAGAGCGCTTACCAAGCTTAGCCCCTTCCACGCATCTGCGTTTATCACCTCGATGGGCTCGCTCGGTATTCCACCCGTCGTTCATCATCTGTACGATTTTGGCTCACTCCCTGTATTTATCGCATTTGGCTCAAGACAAAGAGAGCTTAAGGTAAACGAAGACGGAAGCGTAACCAAAAACAGCTATGTCGAGATTACCTACAATCTTGACGAGCGTATTTGCGACGGCTTCTACTACGCATCTGCTCTCAAGCTAATGCGTACTTATTTCAAAAAGCCGGAGCTTCTTGACAACCCGCCGGAGCGGGTAGTGGAAGATATAAAATAAGAGTATAATAACGCAAAAACGCCACCCTGTGTGGCGTTTTGATTTGCAAAGGACTGTCCCAACATGGTACAGCTTCATAAAAAAGGAAGTCCAAGGGGACTTCCTTTTTGTTATTCGGGAATTATAAGACCGTAGCCACCGTTGTTGCGCTTATAAACGACACACGTCTCAAGGCTTTGCGAATCCTTGAACACGAAAAATGTATGTCCTACAAGCTCCATTTGCAAAATAGCCTCCTCAACGCTCATCGGCTTAAGGGCAAAGGTCTTTGTTCTTACATTAAAGGTGAATTCTTCTTCAACATCGGGCAAATCCTGCTCAATGGTTGTCAAGCCCTCGGAGCGAACACGGCGAGACAGACGAGTCTTGTTTTTCCTGATTTGTCTTTCCAAGGAGTCAATGGCTCTGTCAACGGAGTTGGCAAACGTGTCGCTTGCTTCTTCGGCACGGAATACAAATCCGGGAGTGCGGACAGTGATTTCAATTCTTTCCGAATTGCCTACCAACGAGAAGGTTACATCCATCTCGGCGTCGTCGGCGAAGAATTTTTCCAGCCTGGCGAGCTTTCTTTCGGTGCTTTCTCTTACAACGTCAAACAGCTTCATTTGTCTTGCAGTAAAATTCATTTTCATAAAATCACCTCTTTTAAATTATTTTCTGTTCCACTTATATTTTACCACAATCCAAACCAAAAATAAAGATAATTTGCTAAAAAAGCGAACGATTTTTGAAAAATATCACATACTAACCACATGCAGAACCAAAACGTAAAATATTTTTCGGGAAAATAAAATTATGCCTTTACTTTTTAAATAGGGTATGATATACTAAGAGGGTAGGTAAATGAAGGAAATTGAAAAAAATGCAATAGTGGGCCAATCGGGCGGACCGACAGCGGCAATTAACGCAACGCTTTTTGGTGTGATTTGCGCCTGCTATGATAGCAAAAATCGAATAAAACGTCTGTACGGCATGAAAAACGGCATAGAAGGGCTTTTGAGGGAGGATTTGGTCAACCTTTTTTCTTTTTGTGAGGATAAGGAGCGCCTTGAGCTTTTGAAATCCACTCCCGCAAGTGCGCTCGGCTCGTGCCGAATGAGGCTTCCGGATAGCTTTGATGAAAAAATTTACCAAAGAGTGCTTGAAATTTTGGAAGGGCACGGCGTCGGCTACTTTTTTTACATTGGTGGCAACGATTCAATGGATACCGTAAATAAGCTCTCTCTGTATGCCAAAAGCATATCGTCGGACATCAAATTTATAGGAATACCCAAGACAATCGACAATGATTTACCGCAAACAGACCACACCCCCGGCTATGGCTCTTGTGCAAAATTCGTTGCTACCGTCACAAGAGAAATTCTTCGTGATACATCGTCATACACAACACCAAGCGTCACCGTAATCGAGGTTATGGGCAGACACACGGGCTGGCTTGGACTTGCTGCGGCTCTCGCATCTGACAACGGTGCGAAGCTTGACGGAATTTACCTGCCGGAAATCCCGTTTTCAAGAGAAAAATTCCTCTCTGATATACGAAAAGCGCTCTTTGAGCATCCAAACGTCGTAGTTTGCGTTTGCGAGGGCATAAAGGACGAAAAAGGGGAGTATGTATTTGAAAAACATCAAACGGATAGCTTCGGAAACACCTATTTGTCGGGCGTTGGGCAGATGCTTGTCCGCTTGATAAAGGAAAAAATAGGGTGTAAGGCTCGCTCGGTTGAGCTTAGCCTCACTCAAAGATGCTCGGCGCATATCGCATCGGGCGCTGACATTGAGCAAAGCGTTAAAATCGGCATGGCAAGTGTCGAGCTCGCCCTTGACGGCAAAACCGCTGTAATGAGCGCCTATAAAAGAACCGACACAGGTGATATGGAGGTTATTCCCGTACCTGTCGGCGAGTGTGCAAGCAAAACTAAGCCCGTGCCACGTGAGTATATAAGCGAGTGCGGCACAAAAATCACACAAAAGGGCATAGATTATCTAAAACCGCTGATAAGCGCAGAGCATTATCCGTGTTACCGTGACGGATTGCCTTGCCATTTCATAATTGACTAAAAGAGGGACACAGTATGTACAAAATCGGCTTTGACAACGACAAATACCTTAAACTGCAATCAGAGAGAATCAAGCAGAGAATTGCACGCTTCGGCGGCAAGCTTTATCTCGAATTCGGTGGCAAGCTTTTTGACGACCACCACGCATCGAGAGTTCTGCCCGGCTTCGCTCCCGACAGTAAAATCAGAATGCTCGCCGAGCTTAAGGACGAGGCTGAGATAATAATCGCAATTAACGCAACCGATATCGAAAAGAACAAGGTGCGTGGCGACCTCGGCATCACCTATGACCTTGACGTTTTGCGCTTGATTGATGCATTCCGTGGATTTGGCCTGTATGTCGGAAGCGTTGTTTTGACAAGATATGCCTCATCATCTGTTGTAGAGGCATTCAAGGCAAAGCTTGAGGCGCTTGGACTGAAGGTTTATAAGCATTTTGAAATAGAAAACTATCCCTACGATATCGACTATGTCGTCAGCGACGAGGGCTACGGCAAAAACGAATATATAGAAACAACAAGGTCGCTCGTTGTTGTCACCGCACCCGGTCCCGGAAGCGGAAAAATGGCAACCTGCCTATCTCAAATATACCACGAGTCAAAGCGTGGAATCAAATCGGGATATGCAAAGTTTGAAACCTTCCCAATTTGGAACATTCCTCTTGACCACCCCGTAAACGAGGCGTATGAGGCGGCAACCGCAGACCTGAGCGATATAAATATGATAGATCCGTATCACCTTCAGGCGTACGGCGTTACCACCGTCAACTATAACAGAGATGTTGAAATTTTCCCCGTTCTTCGTGCAATGTACGAGGGAATTTTGGGCGAATGTCCTTATAAATCCCCGACAGATATGGGCGTAAATATGGCAGGAGATTGTATCTTCGACGACGAGGCTGTAAGAGCCGCCGCAAGACGTGAGATTATAAGACGCTATTACAACGCCCTGTGTAATCAAAGAAAGGGAAGTAATTGCACAACCGAAATAAATAAAATCAAGCTCATAATGAAAAATAGCGGAATTGATATTCCGACCGAGCGTCCCTGCATAAAGGTGGCGCTTGATAAGGCTCAGAAAACAGGAGCGCCTGCCGCCGCAATTGAGCTTTGCGATGGAAGAATAGTCACAGGAAAAACATCTGCGCTTCTCGGTGCGTCAAGCGCCGCATTGATCAACGCAATCAAGACGATTGCGGGCATCGCCGACGAAACTGATATAATCTCCCCCGAGGTTCTCGAGCCTGTTCAAAGGCTTAAGGTTGAAAATCTTGGAAATCATAACCCGAGACTACATACAGACGAGGTTCTTATCGCTCTTGCTATCACCGCTGCAACAAGCCCCGAGGCAAAAAGAGCAATGGAGGCCCTGGCACAGCTCAAGAACGCAGAGCTTCACTCAAGCGTAATCCTCTCTCCTGTCGATGTGGCTACGTTCCGTAAGCTCGGAGTAAACCTTACCTGCGAGGCACAATATCAGACGAAGAAATTATTTCATGGATAATTTCGGTCATTTATAGCGTCGCAATGCTGCGTTGCTCCCGAATGCCGACCTCGTCGTACACCGAGTACGCCATCGCCCAAGGAAAAAGCAGAGCCTAGCACAACTTGTTCTAAATGTCCGAAATTTAAGGTCATTCAATACTGCGTTGCTCCCGAATGCCGACCTCGTCGTACGCCGGTAGTACGACATCGTCCGCCATTCTTGCGGTGCGCCTCGCACTGGGGTTCCCCGAAGTGAGCAAAGCGAGGTTTGGGGGTTCGCAGGATTGCTTGCTCTAAATGTCCGAAATGGAATGGCGGGAAATTGATAGCATCGTTCTGCGTCGTTACTTGCTTTTCCCTTGACCTTGTCGTACACCGAGTACGCCATCGCCCAAGGAAAAAGCAGAGCCTAGCACAACTTGTTCTAAATGCCCGAAATCTATCGGATGAAATTTTGAACGAATGAAGCTTTTATTGCCAATAAAACACAAAAACCGACACTCTGTGTCGGTTTTTGCATTTTTATTTATTTTTATATGTGCTTACTTTTTTCTTCTCCTAAAGAAAAAGTAAGTTAGCTAATCGTTTTCTTGCCTATCTGGCACACCTCGAGGACCTTGGAGCGAAGCAGGGAGTTTTCGTCACTTGACAAATCTCTGTCGAGTGCGAGAATAGCTCTTGCGCTTTCAAATGCGGAATGGAGAAGTGCTTCGTCCGAGCACGATTTGGCAATAGTGAAGCCAATCTCACCCGATTGACGAATAGACGCAGAGGAAGAGAAGAAATCACCCGGACCACGCATTTTGAGGTCGCGCTCGGCAATCGTGTAGCCGTCATAGGTTGTACGCATAATCTCAAGGCGCTCACGGCTTCTTTCGCTATGCGATGAGGAAACGAGAACACAATAGGATTGCGCTTGACCACGACCGACACGGCCACGAAGCTGATGAAGCTGAGAAAGCCCAAAGCGCTCGGCATTTTCGACAATCATAAGCGTCGCATTGGGAACATTTACGCCGACCTCGATAACCGTGGTGGAAACCAAAACGTCAATTTTACCGTTTGCAAACTCCATCATAACGGCATCCTTTTCGTGCGCCTTCATTTTGCCGTGCAAGAATTCAACTCTTAAATCGGGTAGCTCCTCGGATAGCACACGGGAATATTCAACTGCGGATTTGAGGGGGGGTGTATCGTTAAAATCAATAATAAACGGATTAAAATCTGCGCTTTCGAGGATGTCATCCTTCTTTTCCTCAACACTTGGACATACAACGTAAGCCTGATGCCCCTCGGACACCTGCTTGCGTATAAAGGCGTTAAGACGGGCGCGGTAGCTTTCGTCAACAACGAACGTGTCAACTCTTTTTCTGCCCTTCGGCATCTCGTCAATGAGCGAGATATCAAGGTCGCCGTATATCATAAGCGAGAGCGTGCGTGGAATAGGAGTGGCGCTCATAACAAGCACGTGAGCGCATTTGCTCTTTTCCGCAAGACGAGCCCTTTGCATAACGCCAAAACGATGCTGCTCGTCGGTAATAACAAGACCAAGACGGCTAAACTCAACACCCGTTTGAATAAGGGCGTGAGTGCCGATAACAAATTGCGTTTTTCCGTTTTTCAAGCGCTCAAGTATTTGCTTTTTAGCCTTTGCGGGCGTTGATCCGGTAAGAAGCTCGCACGAAATTCCAACCGACTCAAGCAAGGGACATAAATCCTCAAAGTGCTGAAAGGCAAGAATTTCCGTTGGCACCATAAGGGCGCATTGATATCCACCCTTGCAGGCAATATATGCGGCAACGGCGGCGCAAATCGTCTTTCCGCTACCAACGTCGCCAACGATAATTCTGTTCATTTGCTTGGTAGTGAATTTTTCTGCGACATAAGCATCCTCGCTTGCGTTTGAAGATGCGAATTTGCGACACATATCGCCCTCTATTTCTGCAATCGTCCGCCTTTGTGCGCCTGTCAGCTCATAAGGAAGAGAGGACAACAGCGCAGTCAAATCCTGCCTTGGCATAATCGGCGCATCGGATGACGAGGATGCTTGCCTCATCTGCGAAAGGGAGAGAGCAAATACGAACAGCTCGTCAAAGGTAAGACGGCGAATTGCGTGATTCAACGCCTCGTCACTTTCGGGAAAGTGAATATTTTCAAGCGCATAGCTAAGGGTACAAAGCTTGTTTTCGAGTCTTATGCTCTCAGGTAAATAGTCGCAAATAAGCGAGGGAAGCTCACCTCTTAGCTGCGCAAGAAGCTTCGCCAAATATTTTTGGTTCACCCCTGAAAACAGCGGATAAACCGATACGTAGGGCTCAAGCGGCTTGGATGGCAGGCAAGGCTCGTAGGATGGAGAATTCATACACAGAGTACGCTTTTCCTGCGTTATCTTGCCCCAAAACCTAAAGACAGCGCCGGTCTTGAACACATCCTTCAAATACGATTGGTTGAAAAACGTAATCGTCACCGTTCCGCTTTCGTCAAACGCCTTGAACTTAAGAATGTTAAGCCCACGGCGAATATCTGCACTCTTGGCATCTGAGGAAACGGTCAAAATATACGAGTGAGGCTCGCCGTCAACGGACAAATCTGCAACCCTGCGAACATCCCCTCGATTTTGATAAGCACGGGGAAAATAATACAGCAGATCCCTTACCGTATATATGGAATTGGAATTAAAATACTTTTCATATTTCGGACCGACTCCGTAAAGAGCGCCAATAGGTGTGTCAAGCGTCATAAATTTTCCCCCTTTCTCGTTTAATAATTCGGTTCAAATTTGAAAACAAAAGCGTGGAAAACCACGCTTTTATCATTTTTACATTCCCAATGATGCTGCGCCAACAATGCCCGCATCGTTTCCAAGCTCTGCAATCTTGATTTGCGTCTGCTTGGAGGGATCCTTTGAATATGTTTCGGCGAATACCTTAGCCTTAAGCGGAACGAGAAGGTAGTCCCTTTCGTTGCAAACACCGCCACCGATACTGAGAACGTTCGGCTGGAAGATGTTAATTATGGTAGCTACACCGCTTGCAAGATAACTGATATATTCTTCAACGATTTGAGCGCCAAGCTCGTCGCCCTGCTTCATAGCCGCAAAGGCAACACGGGCGTTCACTCTGTCGAGATCACCCTCAATCATATCGTCGATAAGGGAATGAACACCTCTTGCTCTTGCCTCGAGAAGCCTTTCCTTTGTCATATTAACAAGACCGGTAGCAGAGCTGTAAGCCTCCCAACAGCCCTTTCTGCCACAAGAGCAGGGCTTTCCGTCCTTTTGAATAACAATGTGTCCAAGCTCAGCGCCTGCGTGATTGAAGCCGGAGTAAACCTTGCCGTCAATTACAATACCACCGCCAAGACCTGTGCCGAGAGTAATCATAACAGAATACTTAGAACCCCTGGCCGCACCTGCAACCGCCTCGGCCTTAGCCGCCGCATTTGCATCATTCTCTATGTAAACAGTCTTAACTCCAAGATATTCCTTAAGCAAATCTGCGATAGGGAAGTTCTTAAAGGGAAGGTTGTTTGCATATTCGACCACACCCGTTTCCGAGTTGGCAGTTCCGGGAGTTGCAATACCCGCATACTCAATGTCGTCAACAGTCAAGCCTGCTTCGTCGAGAAGCCTTTGGCAAAGAGCCGCCATGTCCTTAATGATAAGCTTGCCGTCTCTGTTAGCCAATGTGGGAACAGAGCCCTTAAACAAGATTTTGCAATTTTCGTCAACAATACCTGCGGCAATGTTTGTTCCGCCGAGGTCTATACCGATATAATACATTTTCGTTCTCCTGTGATTTGGTAATTTAGTGTTCGGCTTGGATGAAAAATCCAACCATACCTTATTTTACCCCATCGCATAGGTGTATGTCAAGTGCTACGGAAAAAAAGATTAAAAATATTACGAAAATAAGGGCCGAGTGCCAAAATTCCGCCATTTTTTGCAAGGACCGTGAAAAAACGCCAAAAAAGTTTGGATGTTTGTCTAAAATGTCGAAAACAAGCCTCGATTTTTGTGCAATATTCACAATTAACATTTAAAAATAATGTTCACATTAAGTTCACAAATTTTCCTATTCAAATCCATATTGCGCCGTTCCTAAGCGGGAAAACGCCGTTTTTTGCCAAAATTTCCAATGTCAAAAAAATTTACATTTTGTTAATAATAAACAAAATTCGAAGAGAGCGAAAAAAACCAAAAAAATCGCACGTTTTTTAATATAAAAAAGAAGTGCTTGACTTTAGCCCTTGCGTGTGATAGAATTACTTTGCATAAAATGTCGCTCGTACGCACACGTATAAGCGCCATACCGCCTCGCTCGGCGGGAATAAATTTGCAAAAATGGAGGTTTCTTATGAAAAGGAAAGCGAAAAGACTACTGGCATTCTTTCTTTGTGCTTTGATGATTATCGGCGCAATAGCGATGCCCGTATCTGCCGCCACCGAAAGCGGCTCGTCGTCCGGAAACAAGGTTTCGATTTCTGACGTAAGCGAGATTTTGAATGCTCTGTCTTACCAGGAATATCAGGACAAGTACAAGGACTACGAGGACAAGACGGAGGGAATGACCGATGTCGTCATTGATATAAATGATGATATGGTTAAGGATTCCACAACCGCAATTGTCGAAAGGGTGGACGGCTACTACGGTAAGGACGACGTTTTAAGGATCGCCGATACCGGAAAGGTAACGTGGAAATTCACGGTGCCTGTAAGTGGACTTTACCAAATTGACATTCCGTACTGTCAAATCGTTGGTAAAACCACATCTATTGAGCGTGTATTCTCAATCAACGGTGAAATCCCGTTTGCCGAGGCCCGCTCTGTCATTCTTTCAAAGGTTTGGAAGTATGATTACCAATATGTTACCGATGAAAACGGTAACCAAATTCCCGGCTTTAAGCTTGACGGAAACGGAAATGACATCCGTCCCGCAGTAAAGGAGGATCCAAAGTGGGTTACCTTCACAATGCAGGACGCAGACGGTCACTATACAGAGCCGTTTGAGTTCTTCTTCAAGGCAGGAGAAAACACCATCACTCTCGAAAGCACAAGAGAGCCCGCAGTATTCGGAGATATCGTTCTTCGTCCAAGCGCAAAGGTTACAATTCCTACATATGAGGAATACGTTGCTCAGCACGGAGATATCGCAGCGAATACCCCAAGCTCAGGTGTTATCTTTATCGAGGGCGAAAACGTAAAGAACACATCAAGCGTTACAATCTATCCCTTACAGGACAGAACCTCGCCTATCACAAGCGGACTTACAGGCTCGCAGTCTGCAAAGGTACAGAAGTACAATATTGCAGGCGGCACTCAGTGGAGCACCGTTGGCGAGTGGATCACCTACGAGGCGAAGGTTACCGAAAGCGGCTACTACGGCATCGTGTTCCGCTATAAGCAGGACCTTCTCAGTGGTATGTACGTATCCCGTAAGGTGTACATTGATGACCAGCTTCCGTTCGTTGAGGCAGCAAACTGCCGTTTCGACTACACAACAGACTGGCAAACAAAGTACATAGGCGACAAGGTAAATGACGAGGACAGAGCCTTCTATTTCTACCTTGAGGCAAGAGAGGAGCCTTATACCATTAAGTTTGAGGCATCTCTTTCCGACATGGCGCCACAGATAAGACAAATCTCTAATACGCTTGCTAAGCTTAATGCGGCGTACCTTGAGATTATCAAGCTCACAGGTAGTGATCCCGACGAGAACCAATCCTACAAATTCTCAGAGGTAATGCCTGACGTTCTTGAAACAATGATGGTTGAGTCAATCAACCTCAAGAGAGTATTCAATTATCTCTCCAACACAACAAAGCTGAAGGGCGAGAATACAGCGACTCTTGAGCAGCTCTACATTCTTCTTAATAAGATGGCGAGCGACGAAAGAGAAATCGCAGGCAACCTCGAAACCTTCAAAACACAGCTCGGCTCACTTGGTACGTGGATAACCAGAGTATCGGCGCAGCCGCTGAAGCTTGACTATTTACAGGTCCAACCGGCTAATTCGGAGCTACCAAAGAGCGACGGTAACTTCTTCCAAAAGCTATGGTACGAGCTGTCGATGTTCATTTACAGCTTTATAACGGACTACAACTCACTCGGTGCAGAGGATAGCGATAGTAGTGATGACGACGAAAACAAGCCTATCCAGGTATGGGTTGCAACGGGTAGAGACCAAGCACAAGTAATGAGAAGCCTTATAGATAACGATTTTACCCCCAAAACAGGTATATCGGCAAACCTTAAGCTCGTTTCAGGAGGAACACTTCTTCCATCGGTATTGGCGGGAGCAGGTCCCGACGTTTCACTTATGGAGGCGAGCGCATCAATTATCGACTTCGCTCTTCGTAGCGCAGTTTTACCACTTAATGAATACATTGAAAACGACAGTGAGGACGTTCTTTCGTGGTTCCCTGAGGTTGCAATCACACCTCTTACACTCCACGATAACTCAGAGGACGCAGATGTAGAGTACAGCTATTACGGACTTCCCGATAAGCTCAGCTTCTCAATGCTCTTCTACCGTAAGGACGTTTTGGCAGACCTCGAGCTCGATATTCCGGAGACGTGGGATGACGTTTTGGCTATGGTTCCCGTTCTTCAATACAACAACATGCAGATCGGTATTCAAAACGATATCTACACCTTCATCTATCAAAGCAATAACGAGGTATATAAGAACGGCGGTATGCAGATCAACTTTGATAACACAGGCGTTCTTAGTGCATTCACCAAGCTTTGTAACATGTACACGCAATATTCGCTTCCTACCGTTTACGATTTCGCAAACCGTTTCAGAACGGGTGAGATGCCAATCGGTATTGCGGATTACTCAACGTGTAACCAGCTCACACTTTTCGCATCCGAGCTTTCGGGACTTTGGGGCTTCACAGTTCTTCCGGGCTATGAGCACGAAAATCCCGACGGAACAAAGTACATAAACAACAGCGCTATTGCAACCGTAACAGGATGTATTATGCTTAAGGGCTGCGAAAAGGGCCAGAAGGCGTGGGAGTTTATGAAATGGTACGTAGGTAAGGACTGTCAGGTTGCATACACCAATGAAATGGTATCAATTCAGGGTATTGCAGGCCGTCACCCAACACCTAACACCGAGGCAATCAAGGAAATTCCTTGGACAAACGAGGAAAGAGATGCAATTCTCGAGCAGTTTAACAATCTTGCGGCAGTTCCCAACTATCCGGGAAGCTACTATCTTGCAAGATACGTAAACTTCGCATTCCTTGCAGCATACAACGAGCAGAAGAACCCCGGCGACTCACTTCTTTCATATGTTCCCGCTATCAATAAGGAAATTACCAGAAGAAGAATTGAGTTCGATATGGACTACATCGACGTTGTAACGGGCGAAAAAATCATCGTTAGCAAACAAAAATAAGTCGGAAAAATACTTGTAAAGGAGAAAACTAATGGAAAATAAAAAATCACCATTACGCACCATCAAAACGGCAGAATTTAATAGAATTTATGCCGAGTGTGCGGCAGAACCAAGTACCGGCAAAAGAAACGATGATTCAAGCGGCAAAAGAGCAGTCGCAAGAAAAGACATGACAATGGCACAATGGACAATAAAGGAAATGAAGAGAAATAAGGTTGCATACTTTATGATCGCGCCCTTTATGTTCGTGTTCGTGCTTTTCACACTTTTCCCCGTACTTCTATCATTCATACTCAGCTTCACCTCATTCAATATGCTTGAGATTGGCTGGGACATATTCATCGGCATTGACAACTACACAAGATTGTTCTTTGAGGACGATATCTTCCTTCAGGCTTGTAAGAACACGCTCGTATTCGCAATGGTTATAGGCCCTGTTTCCTATATTCTTTCATTCCTCGTTGCGTGGTTCATTAACGAGCTTGCGCCGAAGGTAAGAGCTCTTGTTACCCTCGTATTCTATGCGCCATCAATCTCAGGCGGAGCATACACCATTTGGAGCGCGCTCTTCTCAGATGACGCATACGGTTGGGTAAACGGTACGCTTCTTGACCTTGGAATGCTTGACACCCCTGTGCTTTGGTTCCACGACGAAAAATATGCTATGACGCTTTGTATTGTCGTTGCGCTCTGGATGTCACTCGGTACAGCCTTCCTTTCCTTCATCGGAGGACTTCAAACCCTTGATAAGAATCAATTTGAGGCTGCCGCCATCGACGGCGTTAAGAACAGATGGCAGGAGCTTTGGTACATAACACTACCACAAATGAAGAACCACCTTATGTTCGGTGCGGTAATGTCAATTACAGGTGCCTTCAACTTCGGTGGCGTTGTAACACAGCTTTGCGGATTCCCATCAGTTAACTATTCGTGTCATACCATTATGCACTGTATCGACGACTATGGAAATCAGCGCTGGGAGGTAGGATATGCCTCCTCAATCGCATTCATTTTGTTCCTTATTATGATAGGCGCAAATATGCTTGTTAAAAAATTACTTTCAAAGGTGGGACAATGATATGCAGAAAATGAGAGTCAGAAACCACCAGGTCGTTCTCAACCGTTCGGTAGGAGGCGACACGGGAATATTCGTATTCCTCGCAATCATGGGCGTATTTATGTTCTTGCCTATGTACTACGTAGTAATCCAATCCCTTAAGCCTCTTGATGAGCTTTGGGTATTCCCGCCGAGATTCTACGTTGCAAAGCCGACCTTCGGCAACTTCGGCGACCTTTTCTACCTGCTTAGCGATTCTTGGGTTCCGTTCTCAAGATACATCTTCAACACTGTGCTTATCACAGCGGCAGGTACATTCGGTAACATCTTCTTTGCATCACTTGCGTCCTACGCGCTTGCAAAGATTCCTTTCCCCGGCAGAGGTGGCGTGTTCAAGATTATTCAAAGCTCCCTTATGTTTACTGCAACAGTAACAGGTATTGCTAACTTCTTGACATTGTCATTCCTTGGACTCTTGGATAACCCCTTGTCAATCATCATTCCTGCATGGGGTGGTGCGACAGGACTTTACCTTATGAAGCAGTTTATGGAGTCGTCAATTCAGGACTCCACCCTCGAAAGCGCACGTCTTGACGGATGTAGTGAGCTTAAGACCTTCTGGACAATAGCCATGCCAATGGTTAAGCCGGGTTGGATTACGCTTATCATTTATTCCTTCCAGGGACTATGGCAAACAGGCGCTTCGATTTACATCTACAGTGAGCAATGGAAAACGCTCAACTATGCAATTTCACAAATCACAGCAGGTGGCGTAGCTCGTATGGGCGCATCCGCTGCCGCAACGGTAATTATGATGATCGTTCCTATTATTGTATTCGTCGTATCGCAAAGTAACGTAATTCAGACAATGGGAACGAGTGGTATGAAGGATTAAGGAGGGCGTATGAAAAGGTTAATAAAAATAACGGTATTTGTACTTATGCTCCTTATGCTGCTTCCCACAGTCGCAATGGCGGCTCCGTATTCAACCTATACATATTCAATAGACGGCGAGCTTCTTAACTCTCCCGATGCGTATGTTCCCGATATATCAATCGACTCTGTTACGCTCGGACTTGAAACAAAGATGACCACCGTTACCGATATTGAATCGGACGAGGAAGGAAATCTTTACATTACCGACCAAGGAAACAACAGAATAGTTGTCACAGACAAGCATTACCGCTTGAAGTTCGTTCTCAGCGAGTTTGTAAACCAAAACGGTGTTGACGATAGCTTCAAGAACCCCACAAGCACCTTCGTAGTTGACGAGGGTGAGAGAAGAGGACTTTATGTATGCGATACCTTCAACAGAAGAATCGTAGTAATGAGTCTTGATGACGGAAGCTTCATTCGTGAAATCTGCGAGCCCGTCACAAAGCACATCGAGAGAGGAAAATTCAACCCCACAAGCTGTGTAGTTGATAAGCACGGAAGAATTTTCGTTGCATCTCCCGATATCACACAGGGTATTGTCGTTTTAACAAGCGACGGACAATTCATCAACTTTATCGGTGCGCCCGAGGTTACAGTAACTGCCCTTGAGGCATTGATTCAAAAGCTCGGCGGAGCAGCGGCAGACACTCTTACCTTTATTCCGACCGCATACGAAAACCTTGACCTTGACCAAAAGACAAAGGAATTCGTATATGCGTGCGTAATCTTTAAGGAGGAGGAAGACATCTCTGCTCAAATGAATCAGCTTACCACTAAGGTAACAAACTATTCACCCGTAAGACTTTTGAACGCAACGGGCGTTGACATTATGCACCGTAACGGCTTCTTCGCTCCTGCGGGCGAGGTAAGCGTTGAGCTTAAAACAAAGGTAACAAGCTCTAACAAAGAAGCGCCAAAGGGCGTTTCCAACATCATTGATATTTCAAGCGGCCCTAACGGCGTATGGTCGATAATCGACACCAAGCGTTCAAAGATTTACACCTACGACACTAACGGCGACCTTCTCTACATCTTCGGTGATAAGGGCGCTCAGCTCGGAAATATCGCATCTGCAAGATCAATCACCTATCAAGGCTCCAATATCGTCGTTCTCGACGCAGAGAAGAAATCCTTCACCGTGTATCGCAGAACCGAGTATGCAGAGCTTCTTGATGACGCAATTGAATATCAAAACAACGGAGAATACGACAGGGCTGTTGAAAAATGGGAGGATGTCCTCGCAAGAAACAACAACTTTGATGCGGCATACGTTGCAATAGGTAAGGCTCTTTACCGTGACGGTCAGTATGAGGAGGCAATCAAGTATTACCAGAACGCATACGACGTAGAAAACTATGCAACCGCATTCAAGGATCTCCGTAAGGAAAGCATGGAAATGCTCCTTATTCCGATGGTTGCTCTTATCGTAATTCTTTGCCTGCTTCTCGGCAAGGTGTTCGGTTGGGCAGCAAAGATAAACAAGGAAACACAGCTCGTTGTAGGCAGAAAGACCTTAAAGCAGGAAATTCTGTACGGCTTCCACCTCATGTTCCATCCGTTTGACGGCTATTGGGATTTGAAGCACGAGCAGCGTGGCTCGGTTCGTGCATCGCTTATTATCGTTGCAGTTACAATCGTTGCCTTCTATTATCAGTCAATCGGAACAGGCTATTACTACAATCCACAGGGCTCTTATATGACCATCATAGCTCAAGCTATGTCGATTCTCATTCCGCTCCTTCTGTTCGTAATCGCAAACTGGTGCTTTACGACACTCTTTGACGGAGAGGGAAGCCTTAAGGATATCTTCATTGCGGCATCGTACGCATTGTATCCCGTTCCCGCATTCGTTATCATCTCAACTGTTCTTACAAACGTTTTGGTTGGTGACGAGGGACAAATCACAAGCCTTCTCGTTACACTCGCATTTATCTGGATGGGCTTCCTTCTCGTCCTCGGAATGCAGGTAACACACGATTACTCGATGGGCAAAAATATCCTTACCGTAATTATGACAATTGTCGGTATGGTATTCATTATGTTCATTTCACTTTTGTTCATTTCACTCGTTTCAAAGATGATTGCGCTCGTAACGACGATTATCAGCGAAATAAGCTACCGATAAGGAGGATAAATAATATGAAAAAAAGAATAATATCATTTGTCCTTGCGCTTATGATGGTGCTTCCTATGATGTTGAATACAGCATTTGCTGTAACAACACCCGAGGGCGCTGTTGTGAACAACACAAATTACATTAAGGCTGACTATAAAAGCGAGGCAGAAAAGCTCGCAGATATGGAAAAGCGTGCAGAAAACGAAAATTTTGAGCTTTACATTCACCCAATCTCAGGCGAGCTTGGAATAAGAAACAAGAAAAACGGCGAAATAATGCTCTCCAACCCCTACAACGTAGTTGATAGAGGAGACGAGGCATCAATGAAGAAATTCGTTTCCACCTTGTTTGTAAGCTTCAAAAACATTTCCAGCGGCGGAATAAAGGAGTATAGCTCGTTTGCAGACTCCGCATATTACGATAACCAAATGGAAATTAAAACTCTTCTCGATGCAAACGGAGTCGCAATCGGTGCAAGCGTTAAATACCAACTCGGTAAAAAGGAAATGGTGCTTCCGCTTGTAATTCACAACGATGACCTTGACAGAATTTGCGCAGATATGACCGCAAAGGATGCTTCCTTGGCAGAGGGCTACATCAGCTTTATAAAGGGTAAGTATGAGTTTGCAACAGACGAAAACATTTGGGTTATCAGAGGTAACACCAGTGTGTTCAACAGAAATAAGATGGAATCCTATTTCATCTGGTCGGGCTACACGCTTGAAAAGATGCACGAGGACTACGGCAAAATCAACTTTGATTTCACCACAGGCGTGCTCAATTACGGAAGCTATGAGAACACCAAAATCGGTGATCCCGCAGAGCCGAGCATAGTCGCTGAGATCGAATATACTCTTACAAGCGATGGCTTTAACGCAAAGGTTGATACATCTAAGATTGAATATGATAAGAAGCTTTTCACAATCGAATCAATTTCAATTCTTCCGTATTTCAACTTTGCAGACCATGTAACCGATAACGGCTACACCTTCATTCCCGACGGTAGCGGAACACTCGTAAGATACGAGGACACCCGTAAGAGTGGCTCATCCGATAACATCAGGGTACCGCTTTATGGCCCCGATTATGCTTATCACGGCATCACCATAAAGAATCAAGAGCAGGCGGCATTCCCCGTATTCGGTAACGTTATCACAACAAGAGACGTAAAATCCGGCTTCGTTGCAATAATTGAGGCGGGAGATACGCTTGCCAGCATTATGGCAAACAACAACAACTATTTCCATTCTGTTTATCCGATTTTCCAAATCTCGTCAAGTGACCAATATGACCTCGCAGACTCCTTCTCGGGAGGAAACGAATCGTCAAACGTCATCACCGTAAACGGAACCAATCGTTATGTGGGCGATGCGAGCGTAAAATACGTAATGCTTGAGCCCAATACCAAAAACGATACCTCGTATATCGGAATGGCAAACTATTACAGAGAATACCTTCAGGCAAACGGCTCCCTCTCTCAGCTTAAGGCAGAGGAGCTCACGGAATACACTAAGATATTCCTCGAGGTGTTCGGCTCACTTCAGGTAGAGGAAAAGGTTATGACCTTCCCTGTAACCGTAAGTAAGGAGCTTACAACCTTTGCCGACATTATGAAGATGCACAAGGAGCTCTCAAACATCGGTGTTGATAATATGAGCTTCATTCTCACAGGCTTTGCAAATGGCGGCCTTGAGGAGAAATATCCTACATATATTAAATGGCAAAAGGTTCTTGGCGGAGCAGAGGGCTTTGCAGAGCTTATGGCATATGCAAGCGCAAACGGAGTTGAAATCGCTCCCAGTGTGAATTTCGCATATGCGCAATCAATTAAAAATTTCAGTGGCTTCGGCTACAAGAAAACTGCGGCAAGATCTCTTGACGGCAGATACACCTCAAGACGTGAATATGACGCATCAATTCAGATGTTCCAGCGCAAGGGCGGAGTAGTTATCTCCACCGACTCCTATGAGCTTGCATATACCAAGTTTATAAAGAGCGCAGCGCAGTACAATATCACAAGCCTTGCAACAAGAAAGCTCGGCTCTGATATTAGCTCCGACTTTGACAACGAAACAGGCTACATCTTAAGAGAGGACTCCAAGAAGAATATTCAGAGCTTCCTCAACACCTTGACGGGCAAAACACCTGTAGAGGGAAAGGCGCAATCCAACTATAAGCTTATCCTTGATGCAGGTAACGCTTACTCGCTCCCATACGCATCAGGTCTTACCAACGTAGCGCTTGACTCAAGCCGCTTCCACAACGCAAGTGAGGCAGTTCCGTTTGTCGGAATGGTTCTTCACGGCTCGGTTGAGTTCTCCGGCGGACCTATCAATATGGAGGGTGACGACAAATATATGTTCATGAAGGCTCTCGAAAACGGAGCAGGCTTGTATTTCACAGTCGCTATGCAAAACACAGAGCTTCTCAAGGGAACAATAAACTACAACCAATACTACTCAGTTCAATTCGAAATCTGGAGAGACGAGATTGCTAAGATGTATCAGGAATATAACGCCGTGATGGCATCTAAGCAAAACAGCTACATCACAGAGCACGAATTCTTGAACGAGGACGAGGGCTACACCGTAATTCGCGCGCAGGATCTTATAGATTTTCCAAACGAAAAGCCCGAGCATCTTAACAACTCAAGAGTTGTAAGAGTTGAGTATTCAAACGGAGAGGGCTTCTTTATCAACTACAACTCGTTTGATGTTGTCGTTGAATATGAGGGACAAAAAATTGACCTCGGCTCACTCAGCTATGTTCCTTACGGAATGGCACAATAAGGAAGGAGGATAAAATGGCAGCTACAGCTTCAAAAAAGAAGAAAAAATTGCTAACGCTTACAACTAAAAAAGCGTTGTCCGGATGGATTTTTGTCCTTCCATTCGTAATCGGTATAATATTCATTTACGGTCCGATACTTATTGATTCGCTGATGTACTCCTTCAGTACAACTCAAACAATCAACGGTAAGGTGGTTCTCACCTTTGCCGGATTTGAAAACTATGTGTCGATATTTACCCCCGAAAGAGTTGACAAGTCCTTCCCCGTAACACTTCTCGACAGTGTTCAGGACCTTGCTCTCCAAATTCCCGCAATCGTAATATTCGCGCTCTTTATGGCGATTATTCTTAATCAAAAAATGGCGGGTAGAACGGTATTCCGTGCAATATTCTTCTTGCCGGTTATCCTCTGCACAGGTATTATCGACTCAATCGACGCAGATAGTGCGCTTTTGAACGCAATGAACAACATCGGCGGCTCAATCGACACGGGCGCAGGCACAGATGCAGGCATTATGTCCGCTATGGACCTCCAAAGCCTTCTCGGTAACATCAAGGTCGGCTCGGGACTTGTCGAATACGTTGTTGGACTTGTAAATGACATCTTTGATATCGTTAGCCGAAGCGGCGTTCAAATGCTCATATTCCTTTCGGGACTTCAGTCCATCTCCCCGTCAATCTACGAATCCTGTCAGATTGAGGGCGCATCCGCATGGGAAACCTTCTGGAAGATTACCCTTCCAATGATCAGCCCAATGATTTTGGTAAACTTCATCTACACGGTTATCGACGCATTCACATCGGCAGATAACAGAATGATGACCTTTATCGGCGGAAACACCGGCTATTTCGCAAGAGGCGAGATTGCGGCGATGTATTGGATTTATATGCTCGTCGTATTGGCAATGATAGGAATTGTCGCAATACTTATGAAGGCGTTTGTCTTCTATCAGAGAAGAGATTAAGGAGGGGGACGAAATGGATACAACACCAAAGGTAAAAAGAGAATCCAAAAACAAAATTCGTGTAGAATTTGAAAGAGCTCCTCTCTGGGAAAGAATAAAGGCAAAATTCTTCTCGACCTTCTTCTTGAAGAGGGTAGTGTACGTAATCTTCAGATTCGTGCTTCTGCTCGGCGTTTCGTACGTAATTCTTTTCCCATATATCACCAAGATATTCAACTCCTTTATGACGGCGTCAGACTTCAAGGACGTAACAGTCGTTCTTATCTCCAGGGCTCCGTCAATTAGGCAATATCAAGCGATAATTACCGAAAACGGATATCTCGGTGCGCTGCTCAACTCATTCCTTCTGTCGTTTACCACAGCGCTTATTCAAACCTTCGTATGTGCGCTTGTCGCATATGGCTTGGCTAAGTTCAAGTTCAAGGGCAACAATATCGTATTTATGATAGTGATAGTAACCCTTATGGTACCGTTGGATGCGATTCAATATCAGATGCAGCAATACTTTAACGACCTTGATAAAACGTCGTTTACAGAGAACTTCCTCGAAAAAATCGACGAAAGCCTCGGCTTTATGAACTCGTATATACCGATGTATATGCTCTCGTTCACAGGACTTGGCTTTAGAAACGGTCTGTTCATATTTATGCTAAGGCAGTTCTTCAAGGGCGTTCCCGACGAGCTTGAGGAGAGTGCATACGTTGATGGCTCATCTACAATGAAGACCTTCTTCAGAATTATTCTTCCGATTTCAATCCCAATGCTTGTAACGGTATTCATATTCTCGTTTGCATGGCAATGGACGGACGATTTCTACGTAATGACCTTCTTCAACCAGATCTATCTGACTGATAACGGATGGCCGAATATTGCGAGAATTGCAAAGACAATTCCCGCCTCTCTCAGTAATGAGATTAGGAATTTGCCGCAATATTCATCTGCAATCACAGGAACAGCTACAATCCTTATCGCTTTGCCTCTTATCGTTGCATACGTATTCTTGCAGGATAAGATCGTCCAAGGCGTTGAGCGTAGCGGTATCGTTGGCTAAAAACACAAAAATCACCGACTTCGTGTCGGTGATTTTTACTTTTGAAGCAAAGCGAGCGAGCTGAAAATCAATCGTCCTCAGCTGTCAACATTCCGCGCTCCTCATTTCTCATTGCATTGCCATGCCACCTCCTCTGTCCGAAATGGATAAAATTGTGCAAAATGCACAATTTTAGGGGGGGGGATTTTGTTTATTGTGCGAATTGACGAAAATGCATTATATGTAGTATAATTATACTGTAATAATATTTTATGCCCACAGGGGCGTCCCTGTAAGGAGAAAAATGAAAAGAAAGCTTTTGATTTTGGCTATTATGGTAATAGCCATGGCGTGCGCTCTTTCAATTTCTGCTCTCGCAGCGCCATACACCTATGATTTCGGAGAGGTTGAAACTATCGACTACTTCGAAAAGTATGCAGAAAATAACAACGGCACGGACTACATTAAAACCGTTATGTATGATCCACAGCCGACAAGTAAGGATGCGAGAATAGTGTTCTCGTGCACCTGCGAAAAGGGAAGACATACCTATCCTACCTACTATGTTATGTCAATAAATTCAAGCCTTAAGACTCTGTTCCAAAAGAGCTATACCGACTTGAATGCACACAACCCGTGTGGCGCTACCTACGATAAGAATAGCATTCTTGCCGTTGAGGTTCCCGAGGGATGCACAGACTTTTGGGGTAGTGGAGAAACAGGAACTCTCTCTCAACATACAAACCTTGTGTATGTAAAAATTCCACTCTCACTTGACGACCTGCATATGAACGCATTCAGAGGCGACACCAAGCTTGAATGGGTAGAATTCGGCAACAACAATAAAATCACATCTATTAACAACTCCGCATTCAACGGATGCTCCGCTCTTAAGGGCATTTGCTTGCCCGACTCCATTACACATATGTACAACGCAACCTTTATCGGATGCGTAAATCTTGGTCCTGTTCATTTGCCAAATAATCTTGTCAGCTTCGGAACAGACCCGCAATGGAGCACCTTCCAAAGCGGACAGTACGGAAACGGAACAAAATATACCAAAATGTTCCTTGTAAACGAAAGATTTGATAACCCTGATGAGGTGGTAAAGTCAAAGGTTTACTATATGCCATCGAAATTTGAATCCTGTGGTGACCAGCTCTTCAGAGGATGCTCTAATATAAACGATGTCATCGTTTTCCCAACAACCTATAAAAACACAGGTGATTACCGTTCGTTCATTGGCTATGGCGCTACTGCGGAAAACCCAAAGACAATCGTTTTCCTTGGCGATATGTCAACCTTTAATGGTTATGCAAGCTCGTCGAGCAGTTATATGAATTATGTTTTCGCACATCCAAATGATACTGTTGACGGCTTTGCACCTACATTCACATTTGAAGGCTCTCATAATGACATTATAATGTATTCCTGCGCATCAGGTAAAGCAGGCAGAGCATATCAAACAACCTGGTCAAGTGACCTCTTTAAGCATTTTGCAGATGTTAGAAAATCAGTAGAGATTGCTCCTGGCAACTGTACCGAGAAATCAACTGTTCAAGAGTATTGCTTCTGCGGAGCTGAAATGGGAGAAGCCGAGGGTAAGGTTGATCCGACCGTGCACGAATTTGACCTGTCAAAGAATGCAACGATTGTCGGTGTGTCATATGAATCCTATGCCGACTACGGAAAGAGTCGTGTTAAGTGCGCAAGATGCACCGAAACAAGCGATGGCGATGACGTAGCGCCAATATTTACAGCAAAGGGCTACTCAACCAACCCCGAAAAGAACGCAATCAACGGCGGATACACAGTAAATCCCAGTAGCCTTGCGCTCTACAAGAGGCTCAACGGCGAAATCAAATATGGCGTTGTAATCGCAAATGCGAATAGCTTTGACGGCAAGAGCTTCTTTGATGAGGATAACAAGGTTAACACAGCAAAGGCAGTTCAAGCGGAGATTGACCATCAATACAGCAACTTTGACTGCTCCATCAACTTTGGCGCTAATGCAGGTGTAGAGCTTGACCTCATAATTTGCGCATACGTAATCGACGAAAACGGCAACGCAGCCTTTATTCAAAAGGATACGGGCGACACCGTTGCAATCGGCGGCAAGGCGTTCAAGAGTGTAAATCTCGCAAGCGTTGTTGCTCTCGTTCCGGAAACAACAAAGGAAACTTTCTGAAAACAAAATCCACACTCTATGGCAGAGTGTGGATTTTTTTGTACAGTATGCACAAAAATGGGTGGGGGATTTTATTTATTATGCGTATTGACAAATGTATGTTATATATGGTAAAATTAATATGTATAAATATTTTATGCCCGTGGGTGCGTACCCACTAAGGAGAAAATTATGAAGAAAAAATTGCTATTTCTTGCTATCATAGTGATTGCAATAATGTCAGCTCTTGCAATCAGTGCAAGTGCAGCTATCATACCTCTTGACACGGATCCGGGTCTTGATTGCGATGCTTCGCTTGTATCAACTGTTGACAGCATTAGCTCGGAGGGATATACCGATACCGAGTCAAGAATTGTTCTTACTGACGGAACAAAGTTTTACGTATTTCCGGCATACTATGTAATCCCAAACTCATCCACACAATACACAGCTGGCCGCTTTTCGTCGTTGCAGGCAGCTATTGCGGATCAGGTAACCTTTAGCAGCTATAAGGATGCTCTCGTTCGTGTTCAGCTTCCTACATACATTACCGAGATCAAGCAAGGCGTTGCTAAGTTTGAAAACTATAAGACGTTAAAAGAGGTTCGCTTCGGTACTCACTTGACAAAAATAAACGCACAGGATACCTTTAGCGGATGCTCAAATCTTGAGTTTATTTCAGATATCTCGCATATGACAGTAATCGATGTTGCATCGTTTAGCGGATGCTCCAAGCTCTCAGGTCATATCAATTGGCCTGCAGCTGTCAAATCAATTGGCAGAAATATGTTCTCCGGCACCGCTATTACGTCGATAACGATTCCCGAGGGCGTTACATCAATCGGAACATATGCATTTAGCGACTGTAAGAGCCTTACAGAGGTTACATTGCCTAACAGCTTGACAACTCTTGCAAAGATGTCATTCGGTAACTGCACAAAGCTTGTTACCGTAAGATTAGGCGCAGGATTTACCACATTTACAAGTAACAACACTGACTACGAAATTTTCTATAACACATCAAGTCTTAAGTATGTTTACGTGCCCGCTGCAGTTGCTGATAATCTGGACGGCAAGGGCCGTTGTGCAAACATCTTTAATGCCGGCTCCAATGTTACCTTCTTCTTTGTTGGCTCTAAGGAAAAGGCTGAGTATGCGCAGGGCGTATTCTCAACTGCAACAGCTAACACTAAGTTTTCCAATGCAACTCTTGTAAAATATGATGAGAATCAAAATTATATCGGATATGCTGATTCGCTTGGCAAAAACATCATCGTTTATGATTACAATGCTTGCGAGGCATTCTATGGCGGCGAGCACGACTATCAAGGCACAGGACTTTGCGTTGACGGCTTTGACTGCAAAAACTGCGATAAGACTATCGCAGGTACTACCGGTCACGAATATGTTAAGACTGCTACTTACGCAAATGGCTATACACAAGAGGGCTTGTATTCCGTGACCTGCTCAAAC
>JAZTXV010000015.1:0-5497 GCA_045636605.1 Eubacteriales bacterium
CACTCCCCCCGATAAAATTGTAAAATCTCCCCCGACAGAGCCGTTTTCTGTTCATTGATTTAATCATCATTTTTTCGGGATTTTGTTCAAAATCTCCGTTGCTTTTTTGCGTTTTTTCTCACTTTTTCCAAAATTACACAATTTTAATGTTTTTTTAGGACAAGCTCTTGATTTTTCTTCCTTTATAGTGTAAAATATTTGTGTTGAAAAATTTTATCACGGGCTTGCCTGCGCATTGAAGCGTCGTTTCGGGCGATTTCGCCGAGCCAAGAGAACGCTTTGACGCCGCAAAAAGCCAAAAAGGAGAAAATATGGTATCTGATGTAATCGCAAAAATCACAGGCTATGACCAAGAGGTAGGAGAGGCTATTGCCTGCGAGCTTACAAGACAAAAAAGAGGCCTTGAGCTTATCGCCTCCGAAAACATGGTATCCGAGGCAGTTATGCTCGCTATGGGTACTCCTCTTACAAACAAATACGCAGAGGGATATCCCGCAAAGAGATATTACGGCGGATGCGAATGCGTTGACGTAGTTGAAAGACTCGCTATCGAGCGTGCCTGCAAGCTTTTCGGCGCTGAGCACGCAAACGTTCAGCCTCACAGCGGCGCTCAGGCTAACACGGCGGTTTATTTTGCCCTTATTAAGCCCGGCGATACAGTTATGGGTATGAACCTCGCTCACGGCGGTCACCTCACACACGGCAGCCCCGTAAACCTTTCGGGAAGCTACTACAATTTTGTTCCTTACGGCGTTAGCGACGACGGCTTCATTGATTACGATGAGTTTGAAAAGATTGCAAACGAGTGCAAGCCAAAGCTTATCGTTGCAGGCGCTTCCGCTTACCCAAGAGTTATTGATTTTGAAAGAATTTCCAAGATTGCAAAGAGCGTTGGCGCATACTTTATGGTTGATATGGCTCATATCGCAGGTCTTGTTGCCGCAGGACTTCACCCATCGCCTGTGCCCTATGCCGATGTTGTAACTACAACAACTCACAAAACCCTCAGAGGTCCACGTGGCGGTCTTATTCTCTGCCGTGAGGAGCTTGCAAAGGCCATCGACAAGGCTATATTCCCCGGCACACAGGGCGGTCCTCTTATGCACATTATCGCCGCTAAGGCTGTTTGCTTCGGTGAGGCTCTCACTCCCGAATTCAAGGCATACCAGGAGCAAATCGTTAAAAATGCCGCTACTCTTGCAAAAACATTGCTTGACGAGGGCTTTGACCTCGTTTCCGGCGGAACAGACAACCACCTTATGCTTCTCGACCTTCGTCCATTTGGAATTACGGGTAAGGAGCTTGAAAAGCGTCTTGACGAGTGCTATATCACAGTCAACAAGAACGCAATCCCCAACGACCCCGAGAAGCCGTTCGTTACAAGTGGCGTAAGAATCGGTACTCCCGCAGTTACCTCAAGAGGTCTTGTTGAGGAGGATATGGTTAAGCTCGGTAAGCTTATCAAGCTTGTTGCAACGGACTTTGAAAATCAGGCAGATTATATTCGTGCAGAGGTTACGAAGATCTGCGAAAAATATCCTATTTACGACTAATGAAGTCCGAATACAACACCCGACAAAGAGCGATTATTCTCGACTTTCTAAAAGAAAACAGCGCTCACGTGAGCGCACGGGACATAATCGAGCATTTAGCTCAGCAGGGGCTTAAGGTCAGTGTGGCGACGGTTTACCGTACCCTTGACAAGCTCTGCTCTCTTGGACTTGTACGAAAATTCGTAATAGACGAGCGAAGCGGCGCGTGCTACCAATACGTGTCGGGCACGGAATGTGAGGAGCATTTCCACCTGAAATGTATAAAATGCGGCAAGCTCATCCATATGGATTGCAATTTTCTTGCCGAAATGGAGGAGCACATCCTAAGAGATCACGGCTTTGTTGTAAGCTCGGGAAAGACGGTAATTTACGGCACATGCGCCGAGTGCGAAACAGGCTTGGAGCATCGCTCGGGGGATTGCTGCCACCACTCTTGCACAGACTAAATTTGAGATTTTTACGAAAATTTTCATTTTCCTATTGATTTTTAATTTTATTTGTGTTAGAATACTCTCGCTAATAATCTCTAACATCACAGAACGGAGGAAAACCATGGTAGATATCATTCTTGGTATAATATTGATTGTTGCGGCGTTGTTTTTGGTTGTCGCAATACTTCTTCAAAGCGGAAAATCAAAAGGTGTTGGCGCCATCAGCGGCGGTAGCTCTGAAACTTATTTTGGTAAAAACAAGAACAAGTCACTTGACAAAAAGCTCGCTACTCTTACAACGATAGTTGCTATCGTGTTCGTGGTTGTCGTGCTTGTAGTTTACGTTTCCCAGCCATATACAGATTTCTGGAGCTGGTTCCTTGGAAACAATACAACCATCAGCTAACAAGAATCAAGCCGCTTTGGATTTTCCAAGGCGGTTTTTTCTTTGTTTTTTGGCATACAATATGACTATCTGCGGGCAACTGAGCAAAATCTGCACTTACCTTTAGCTCTCTTATTTAGAGCAAAGCGAAGGTGAGCTTCTCCTGCAAGCAATAAAAAGAGAGAGGAAATTATGGATTTAAGAAAAGAAATTTTAAATATGATAAGAGATCCCCTTTATTCTCCGCTTACGGCAAACGATTTGTTTGATATCATTTGCGGTAAGGATACTCACTTGGTCAAGGATTTTTTCAAGACCGTGTGTGAGCTCGAGGAGAATTTTGAGATTTTCGTTTCAAAAAAGGGGAAAATATCGCTTGTTCCTCCCGATATGTTCGTACGAGGCGTATTCTCCTCGTCAACACACGGAAGGTTCGGCTTCGTGACAACGGATGGCGGTGAGGAATTTTTCGTTCCGCCCGCTCTTGTCTGCTCCGCTATGCACGGTGACAAGGTTGTTGCTAAGCGAATTGAACGCTCGTCAAGATATTACGGAAAGGGCAACGAGGTTGAAATCGTTGCTGTAAGCGAGCGTGGAGTTGTGGAATTTTCGGGAGAATTTGAGGGCTTTTCAAGCAAGGGAAAGCTTTTTGGAATTGTCCGTCCCGACAATGAACGCCTCGACTTCGTTGCAACGGTAATCGGAAGCTCCGTGAAGGCGGAAACGGGCGACAAGGTTGTTTGCAAAATAACGAAATATCCCACCTATGAGGGCGACAAAATCGGCGTCAAGGTTATCGAGTCACTCGGCCGTCACACATCACGTGAGGCGAATTACAGAGCAATTCTGCGAGAGCACAGAATATCACTTTCCTTTGACGACGAGGTGCTTTGCGAGGCCGACGAGGTGGCAAACGAGCCGATATGTGTCGGAAATCGCCTCGATTTGCGTGATAAAATAATATTCACAATAGATAGCGAGAGCGCAAAGGACCTCGACGATGCAATCTCAATCGAAAGAACTGAAAATGGATACATTTTAGGCGTTCACATAGCCGACGTGTCGCATTACGTGTGCAAGGGAAGCAAGATTGATGCTCAGGCGTTCTTCCGTGGAACAAGCGTGTATTTTACCGACAAGGTTGTGCCGATGCTCCCAAAGAGCCTGTCCAACGGAGTATGCTCGCTTAACGGCGGAGTTGACCGATATGCTCTTTCCTGCTTTGTTACACTTGACAGTGCAGGCACGATTCGTGACACGCACATATGTGAGAGTATCATTCGCTCGTGTGTCAGAGGCGTTTACAGTGAGCTAAACGACTTAACCGAAAAGGGCGAGAGCAGTGCATTTTACCCCAAATACAGACACATATGGGGGGATTTTGGCATAATGCTTGAGCTTTATGAGATATTAAGGCTCAGGGCCGAGCGCCAAGGAGCTATGGAGCTTGAAAGCGACGAGGTTGAGATAATTCTTGACCAAGACGGACATCCCGTCAATATTGTAAAGCGAGAGCGAGGAACAAGCGAAAGGCTTATCGAGCAATTTATGCTCTGCGCAAACCGTGCCGTTGCGGAATTTATGCACAAGCATAATTTGCCGTGCGTTTACCGTGTTCACGAGAGTCCGGACCCCGAAAAAATACATGTATTCTCCTTCTTTGCACAGAGCCTGGGAATTGACGTATCTCCCATCAGAGATGCGGATAATATTACCCCGCTATCTCTTGCGACAGTGCTTGAGAGTGCAAGAGAGCTTGGCAAGGCGGACGTGGTATCGGGCGTGCTTTTGCGTTCGCTTATGAAGGCAAAATATCTGTCCGAGCCGAAGGGACATTTCGGTCTTGCCGCCAAGCTTTACTGTCACTTTACCTCGCCGATAAGACGCTATCCCGACCTGTCTGTGCACAGAATTTTAAAGGCTT
Organism: Eubacteriales bacterium; assembly: GCA_045636605.1. Lineage (GTDB taxonomy): Bacteria > Bacillota > Clostridia > Oscillospirales > CAG-272 > RGIG2000. The sequence goes on from JAZTXV010000015.1 coordinate 4,294, forward strand.
ATTTGCACACAGCTCTCGACAAATCGGAGCTGTCACGCTTATCCAAATTTGCGGAATCGAGCGCAAGAGCATCAAGCGAGAACGAGCTTCGCGCCCTTTATGCCGAGCGTGAAATCGACGAGCTTTACAAGACGGTGTTTATGGCTGATCGTGTGGGCGAGGAGCTTGACGGCATTATTTGCTCCGTCACTCCGTTCGGCTTCTTTGTTCGATGTGACAACCTGTGTGAGGGACTTGTTCCTATATCGACGCTTGGCTCGGGCTACTTCTTTGACGAAAGACGTCTGACTCTTTCCTCGTCAAGAGGAGCATTCGTTTTGGGACAGCGTGTCAGAGTCCGTGTAAGCGAGGCAAATATCGTGTCAAGACGGGTTGATTTGGAGCTTATAGACTTCGAAAGAGTTACACCTCCGCCCTCTCCGTTCAATACGCCGAGAACCAATGACACACGAAAGCCGTCGCACAAAAAGCAACGCCCGTCCACGAGCAAGCCAAGGCGCTTCTCCACCTTCACCGAGGGTGGCTATGGTCGTTCATCCAAGCGACGCAAGGGCAAGAAAAGACGGTAAGACGAAAAAATTTGTGTAAATTTTACAAAACCGCCGAGGGTATTCGGCGGTTTTATTTATTATTTTTAATAATCTTTTTGTTTTTGCTAATTTTTTTAAAAAAGATATTCCATTTTGAAATCATTTATGTTATACTTTATATGTGCGTGCCTACGCACACCATTCATTCGTTAATAATATTTTTATGGAGGTACTTTAAATGAGTACAAAGAAGTATGTTTACCTTTTCTCTGAAGGTGACGCAAAAATGAGAGAAATTCTCGGTGGTAAGGGTGCTAACCTTGCTGAAATGACCAAGATCGGTCTTCCTGTTCCACAGGGCTTCACAATCTCAACTGAGGCTTGCACACAGTACTACGAGGACGGCAGAGAAATCAATCCTGAAATTCAAGCACAAATCATGGAGTACATCGAAAAGATGGAAGCGCTCGTTGGCAAGAAGTTCGGTGACAAGGAGAATCCTCTTCTCGTTTCCGTTCGTTCAGGCGCAAGAGCTTCTATGCCCGGTATGATGGACACCATTCTTAACCTCGGTCTTAACGAAGAGGTTGTTGAGACAATCGCTAAGAAGTCCGGCAATCCACGTTGGGCTTGGGACTGCTACAGAAGATTTATCCAAATGTACTCCGACGTTG
>JAZTXV010000016.1:0-7057 GCA_045636605.1 Eubacteriales bacterium
CGCCTTAGGGCAATTTTGCGCACCTGATTCAACTTGCGTTGAAAGCATATTCAAACAGTCAACACAAACAAAAAAATCCTAAACCGAACAAAAAGTTCAATTTAGGATTTTTATGGTCGGCTGACAGGATGACTCCACTGCGTTCCGTTGAATTGCCCTCGGCTTAGATTAGCAAGCTATCACGCCTTAGGGCAATTTTGCGCACCTGATTCAACTTGCGTTGAAAGCATATTCAAACAGTCAACACAAACAAAAAAATCCTAAACCGAACAAAAAGTTCAATTTAGGATTTTTATGGTCGAGATGACAGGATTCGAACCTGCGGCATCATGCTCCCAAAGCATGCGCGCTACCAACTGCGCTACATCTCGATTGCTTTTAGCCTATACATTATAACAAAAGAAAAAAGCTTTGTCAAGCATATTTGTGAATTTTTGTGATAATTTTTGCCGATCTATAATGAATGCCATATGACAATCCTTTTAAACCGAGTTAATGAGTGTAAAAAGCGACATCATAAGCCCAAAAACCGCAAAATCCATCATTTATCTACAATATTATTTCATATGAGCAAATGAACAAGTATTTAAAAATACAAAATAGCCTTAAAAGGCTATTTTGTATCGAATAAATTAAGTGTTTTGACCTAATGTGCCACGAACGACAAGAATTGATGTTGATGGAATGACGCTCCAAGCGCCCGTTTGTGGATTTTGAGTATATTGACCTGCATCAACGACAACCTGACCGGCAATGGTTGTAAACACTCCGTTTTCGTAGGTGTAATTTGTGCCCTCTGCCCAAGGCGTTCCGTTAAAGGTTACCTCAAGAGCAGAAAGCTCGGGGTTGAAAATATCTGTGATGACCGCATTGTCATCTACCCTCAGAGGTGTGTTACCCGTATTTTCTATAACGAAGGTATAAACAACCTCGCCACACGCCACAACAGGAACAGGCGAGATGGATTTTGTTATATTTACGATAGGACTTTCTGCTACGGTGATTGTTTCGGATGCCTCAACAGGCGGAATGCAAGCGCCCGATACAGTTGCGATATTGGTAATCTCCGAGTCTATAGCCAAGGGTGCAAACTGCGTTGTCGTTACCTCATATGCGATAATTCCGTTTCCGCCGGCAGGCAAGTCAATTCCCGAAAATACAAGATTTGTTCCTGCGCTGACGGTTGGAGAGCCAACCAATGCTCCGTTTACGAAATACCTTGCCGAGCCGTCAACATATTCAAGCGGAACAAGAGACGTATCTGCGAAGGGATAAACGCCGAGATCATCGCTTACCGTGAGATTGAAAAGCGGCACTGTCGAGGAGTTGAAAATGCTTATGATATAGGTTAAGGTGTCAGATGGACCGTAAGAATCAACAAGAGAGGTTTTCGTGATTCTGATTGTATCAAGAATTTCTCCTGTGGCGACGTTAGAGCTTGTAACAACATTTCTGTACGTCAACAGAGCCTGATTAGTGAATAGAGCCATAAAAATTCCTTTCTGAGAACCCAAGTCCTCGGTATATAATATGAATAATGAAGAAAAATGACAAAATATTTCCACGGAAATGCTTGACAAACAAATATGTGTGTGTTAGAATGTCATAGTATTAAAATTCAATAAAAAGCTAAATGAAGATTTCAGAAGAAAATCGACTGAAATTCGATAGCACTCCGGAGAATCTCTTAAATGAGTGCCGAAGGGGCAAGACACCGTTACAGTGTTAATCTCTCAGGCAAAAGGACAGAGTTATTTTTGAAATGCGTAGGCATTTTTTTGCGGAGTGATTTTTTCATTCCGCTTTTTGTTTATAATGTTACAAAAGGAGATAAAAATGGAAATTTTAGAGAAAATTGTAGGCTTGATAAACGACTATATGTCGGGATACATTCTTGTGTTCTTGCTTGTTGGAGTAGGATTTTACTATTCAATCAAAACAAGATTTGTGCAGGTTCGTTGCTTGGGAGAAGGCTTCAAAAGAGTTTTCAGCAAAAATGACGGCGAGGCGAAAAAGGGACTTTCCTCGTTCCAAGCGCTTGCAACAGCAGTAGCCGCCCAGGTCGGAACAGGAAATATTGTCGGTGCTTGCGGAGCAATTCTCATAGGCGGCCCCGGAGCAATCTTTTGGATGTGGATAATCGCATTCTTGGGAATGGCAACCAACTATGCCGAGGCTGTTTTGGCTCAAAAAACCAAGATAGTTGACGAAGCGGGCGAGGTACACGGCGGACCTGTTTATTACATAAAAAAGGCATTTACAGGTAAATTCGGCAAGGGCCTTTCGGGCTTCTTTGCAGTAGCAATAATTATTGCCCTCGGCTTTGTAGGCGCAATGGTTCAGTCAAATTCCATTACAAGCAATATCGCAGGAGTTTTTGAATCCTTTAATGTAGATATTTCGAGCTTCACTTGGATAATAGGAATAGTAATAGCCGTATTGGCGGGAGTTATCCTCATCGGCGGAGTAAAAAGAATAGCCTCTGTTACTGAAAAGCTTGTACCGATTATGGCAATTATGTATATCGTCGGCGGACTTTTGGTTCTTTGCGTAAACTTCCGAAATGTTCCTGCGGCAATCGGAACAATATTCAAGTACGCATTCGTTCCTCACGCAATCATAGGAGGCGGAATTGGAAGCGCAATCGTTAAGGCAATCCAAAAGGGCGCGCAGAGAGGACTTTTCTCAAACGAAGCGGGAATGGGATCGACACCGCACGCTCATGCGCAGGCAGATGTTAAGGATCCGCATCACCAAGGAGTTGTCGCTATGGTTGGAGTGTTTATAGACACATTCGTGGTTCTCACAATGACAGCTCTTATAGTCCTTTGCACACTTTATACGGGGAATGGCCCTCTTGCCGATGTTGCGGGCTCGGATATACCCTTTGTAACGCTTGCAAACGGACTTGGCTATACCGATGCAAATATGGTTCAAAGAGCATTCCAGATCACATTTAGCACAATTTTCGGAAACGAAGCGACAGGAAATATTGTTGGAAGCATATTCGTCGCAATTTGCTTGTTCTTCTTCGCATTTTCAACCATTATAAGCTGGAACTTTTTCGGAAAAATCAATTTCAATTATCTCTTTGGCAAGAAAGCAACGGTTGCATACTCCATTATTGCGATTGTGTGCATTTTCCTCGGCTCAATAGGCTCAAACGGACTTGTATGGGGACTTTCCGATATGTTCAATAACCTTATGGTTATACCGAACGTAATAGCGCTCCTTGCCCTTGGTAAAATGGTATTTGAGCGTTTCGACAAAAATAAGTCCATCAGCGTAGAGGGAAGCGTTAATACCCAAGAGTAATCCAATTCGCAAAAATAGCGAAATCACGCACCATGTGTGCGATTTTGGAGGAAAAATGAAAAAATACAACACTGTATTTCTCGACCTTGACGGAACAATTATAGATAGTGGCGAGGGAGTCACCTCATCCGTAAAATATGCTCTTGAAAGGCTTGGAATAGAGGTCGCTGATAAAAAACAGCTTAGCTGCTTCATAGGTCCGCCTCTTATCGAATCCTTTAAAATGTTTTACGGCTTTGATGAGCAAACGGCAATCAAGGCAGTAGCGCTTTATAGGGAGTATTACACCGAAAAGGGCATATACGAGGGCTATATCTATGACGGCGTTGAGCAAATGTTGACAGACTTGAAAAACGCAGGATTGCGTATCGTGCTTGCAACCTCAAAGCCCGAACAATTTGCAGTAAAAATTCTTGAGGGCGCGGACCTTGCAAAATATTTCGACATTATTGCAGGCGCAAGCCTTGACGAGAGAACTCGAAGCACTAAATCTCAGGTTATCGAATATGCTCTGGAAATGGCAAATATCGACACACCAAGCGATGTAATTATGGTAGGAGATAGGTTTTACGATGTTGAGGGCGCTCGTGAATTCGGTATAGATTGCATCGGCGTTTTGTACGGCTACGGAAGCCGTGAGGAAATGGAGAAGCACGGCGCCGCCTACATTGTAAGCACAACGCAACAGGTCACTGAGCTGCTTTTGAGCGACAACTAAAAATTAAGAAATCTCAACGCACCTATTGACACAGGTCGTGGGTGTGTGCTATGATTTAACCATAAATTCACCCATTAGGATGAAATCATACTCAAACGAGGAGATAATATCAATGGATATCAAAATTACAAGAACTACCGAGCCTAAGACAATGCCTAAGGAAAGCGAGCTTGGCTTCGGTCAGTATTTTTCGGACCATATGTTCGTTATGGACTATGAGGCAGGAAAGGGCTGGTTCAACGCAAGAATTGTTCCGTTCGGCAACATTTCGCTCCACCCCGCATCAACCGTGCTTCACTACGGCGCAGAAATATTCGAGGGCTTGAAGGCTTATCGCACCGAAAGCGGAAGCGTTCAGCTTTTCAGACCTATGGAGAATATCAGACGTCTCAACCGTTCGGCAGAGCGTATGTGCCTACCCACCATCGACGAAAATGATGCTCTCGAGATTCTTGAGACCTTCGTCCGCCTCGAGGAAAAATGGGTTCCCAAATCCTTCGGCACATCACTTTACCTTCGTCCCTATATGTTCGGCAACGACGAAACTCTCGGTGTTCACACAGTACATAGAGCAACCTATATGATTATAGCATCTCCAAGCGGAAGCTACTATAAGGAGGGCATCAACCCCGTCAAAATTATGATTGAGGACGAGGATGTCCGTACCGTTCGTGGCGGCACAGGCTATGCAAAATGCGGTGGAAACTACGCCGCATCAACAAGAGCGGGCGAGAGGGCAAGCAAAAAGGGTTACTCTCAGGTGCTTTGGCTTGACGGTGTAGAGAGAAAGTATATCGAGGAGGTCGGCGCTATGAACGTAATGTTCAAAATCGACGGCGAAATCGTAACTCCCGAGCTTGATAGTGGCTCAATCCTTCCCGGTATTACAAGAAAATCCTGCATTGAGGTGCTTAAGAGCCTTGGCTATAAGGTAAGCGAAAGACTTCTCAGCATTGACGAGCTTGTTGACGCTATGAAAAACGGTAAGCTCGAGGAGGCTTGGGGCTGCGGAACTGCCGCTGTCGTATCTCCTATCGGCAGACTTATGTATGAGGACGTTGAATACGTAATCAATAACGAGCAAATCGGTGAGGTCACCCAAAAGCTCTATGATATCCTTACAGGCATTCAATGGGGTAAAATTGAGGATAAGTACAACTGGGTACACAAGCTTTAAAAGACAACTCGAAGCGAGAATATGTGACAAGATTAACACTCAAAAAAGCAAGGGAGAAATCCCTTGCTTTCTCTGTTTTGCCATCGGGAAAATCCGTCAAGCACGCTCCAAAGTGGAATAATTGTGCAAATTGTACAAAAAATGGGGGGGGGATTTTGTGTATTGTGCGAATTGACGAAAACATATTGAGTGTGGTATAATTATCCTGTAATAATATTTTACGCCCACAGGATGGCGTTAAACGCAAGGAGAAAAAACTTATGAAAAAAAGACTGCTTTTAGCCATTGTCTTTGTTCTCGCTATATGCTCGATTTTCGCATTTAGCGTAGGCGCTAAGACAATAACAACCGTTGATGGCGTTCAGGTTGAGGTTACAATCTATGATGATGCGCCTGTAAAATCGACATTCGCAAGCTCGACCGACGATTATGTCATTTTTAGCGACGGCTTTGCATGTCCAAGCACTTACATTTTCAAGAATCAAAACAACATTCCAAGCACGGGCACTCACCGTGTCAATTTGGCAAATGCTCTTGATTTTTCATTCCTTCAGGGGAAGGGAAAGAGCTACACTGTTAATGACATTTCGGAGATTGATGTTCCACAGGGAATTACATCTGTTTGCGATTTCGTTGGATATAATCTTGCAACATTGAAGAAAATCACCTTCCCTGACACCGTTACAAGCTTCGGCGGAGTTGCCTTCCAAAACGCATCAGGACTTCAAGAATGTGTATTTGAGCACGACGAAAACGACACTCTTTCAATTAATGCCAACTATATGTTCTTCCAATGCAAAAGCCTAAAGGCGTTTAGCTTCCCTGACTGTGTTACATCATTGCCCGGCGAGGGATATATATTCTATAACTGCTCTGCTCTTACTGCGCTTCACCTTCCAAAGAAGCTCGAAAGCATTACTGCAACAAGAAACTGGGCTATTTTCGATGGCAGTACAAATATGTATTTTGTAAACGAGCCATTTGCAACGAGCGATACAGCTCCTGCAAAGCCAAGAATTTACTACTTCCCTGAAAATCTTTCAACATTCCCGGACAACACCTGTGCATTCAGAGGCTGTAAGTCACTCAACGATGTTTTGGTGTTCGGCACAGGCATCACTCAAATATCCGGAAATTATTTCTTCCAAAACGCACCGGGCAATACAATAGTATTCCTTGGCGATATGAGAACAATTGATGCAAGCAAATGGGATGTAGGCAAGATTATCTTTGCCAATGCAAATAACACATCAAGCGCAAGCTTCACATCATATAACAATCCAAAGACAACTGTGTTCTGTGCAAGCGAGGCGGACCTTTCAAAGCACCTTGAAAATCCAAGGCTTGCCGAGGTTGTTGATGCAACCTGCTATTCAAATAAGAGCGCAGTGACAAGATGCTTCTGTAAAGCGATTCTTTCAAGCGGTGAGATCGAAAACACCAAGATTGACCACTCATATGTTGACGATTTCGACTGCACAACACAAAACAAGTGTAAGGAATTTGCCAACTGTGGCGCATTCCTCGAGGCTGCAGCCGGCGCACATAATGAAAAGCACGCAGTAGCATATGCAGACGGCTTTGCAAAGGGCGGACTTCACACAATTTGGTGTGACAACGCAGAGTGTAAGGCGCTTGATAAGGAAATCACGCTTGATGCAATCTTCGGCACAACAGGCGGCTACGCAATAAGCGCAGACGGCGGCCTTGCAGGCGGTTGGACCTTCAATGCTACAAACTTTAACCTCTACAACCTCTACAATGAGAACGACATTAAGTTTGGCGTTTTGATGGCAAATCCAAAGCATCTTGCATCAAACAAGATATTCAACGGTGATATGAGCGTA
>JAZTXV010000017.1:0-131761 GCA_045636605.1 Eubacteriales bacterium
ATGTGCGGTGCGCCTTGTCTTGCTTGCTCTGAACGCTTAATACTCACGGAGTGTTGATAGCGGCGCAATTCTGCGTTGCTCCTCGCAGACAACCTCGACTATCATTTAAGATAGCCTTCGTCTGTTGGCGTAGGGGTTCCCCGAAAATTCGTAGAATTTTAGGGGGTTCGCGCTGAGGTGCGCCTTGTCTGACTTGCCCTAAATGCTTAATACCCTTGAACATTTATGGCTTCGTGATACTGCGTTGCTCCTGCATTACGACCTCAATGTACGATTAAGTACATTATCGCCCGTAATGTGCGGTGCGCCATGCTCCGGGGTTCCCCGAAGCGAGCAAAGCGAGGTTTGGGGGTTCGCAGGATTGCTTGCTCTGAACGCTTAATACTCACGGAGTGTTGATAGCGGCGCAATTCTGCGTTGCTCCTGCATTACGACCTCAATGTACGATTAAGTACATTATCGCCCGTAATGTGCGGTGCGCCTTGCCTTGCTTGCTCTGAACGCTTAATACCCGCAGAGCGTTGATAGCGTGACACGGAATGACATAGCACAAAACAAAAAAGACCTCGCTTTGAGGTCTTTTTTATTTGCGAGAGCTTTTGCTTTGGGTTTTTGCTTCTATTATGCGTAATATGTCTTGACATCAGAGGGGGTGGGGTGTATAATATAAATATATAACTTTTGATAGTAGGAGAAAAATAATGAAAAAATTATTCTTAATGCTTGCTATATGCACAGTAATGTGTCTTATGCTTGCTTTTTCGGTTAGTGCGGCTACAACCGTTACTGACAACGGAAGCAATATGACGCTCGGCAACTGCACGATAGCAAATCTTGACGGAGTTACAATTCCGTCACCTACAAGAGGTCTTAAGTACGACCTTGAATTTGAAACAAAGATAGCGACCGTATCGGGCAGAGGTACATTTGCGGGCGGAGATCTTGTTATCCCATCTACCGTTACCTATGACGGACACACCTACGAGGTCAAGACGATTGCCCCTGCGTGCTTTAACGGCGACGGCGGAAGAATGACCTACAACCTTTATATACCCGATAGCGTTACACGCTTGGGTGGCGGTGGCAGAGCAGGCTGCTTTGGAAACTCTAACTTAAGAGATGTTTATATCGGATGTGGACTTACCGAGCTTGAGCAGGAAATTTTCAGTGGCTCAAGCGGAGTTACCTCGTTCGTTTGCAAGTCGAAGCTTAAGAAAATCGGCAAGTACGCCTTTAACAGTCTTACAAAGGGAAGCGAGCTTAAGGCACTTGAAATTGATTTCTCGCAGGTTACCTATATTGAAACGGTTGCCTTCAACAGTGCAACTCTCTTTAGCGGAGTTGACTTTGAATTCACCGGCGACCTTGAGTTTATCGGTGAAACCGCATTTATCAGTAGCGGTCTTAGCGGAACTATGATTGTTCCCGAGGATTGCGTTTTGGGCCACCGTTGTCTTAACGGCTCGTCCTTTGACCTTGTTGTAATCAATGTTACTCCGGGCACAACAAGAGATCTCCCTCAGGAGCTTTTCTCGGGTGCAAGCGGTGGACTGACTGTTGTATTCAACGGCGCCGCAACTACAAGCAAGCCACATCTTCTCTCTAATAACGATATGAAGATTTTTATGCCTACAAAGGAGCAAATCCAGACTCTTGCAACCGCTATTGCAGGACAGTCAAACGCATCAAGACTTACAAAGGTTACCTTCTACTCCTGCGAGGATGGCGAAAAGTACTCCTGCACAAGCGGGGGCGTTCTTGGCACACCTGTTGCAACAGACGAGCACGCATATACTCAGGAGCTTATAGTACAGGATGCAAACTGTACCTATACAAGACAGGAGGCATATGTTTGCTACGCCTGCGGATACAAGAATGTAATCAAACAGGGCACAGAGTTTGGCGGACATGTATTCACTACCGCAACCAAGGAACCCTCCTGCCAGTCTGTCGGATACACAGAATATCTTTGCACGGTATGCGGATTTGGCGAGGTTAAGGACTTTGTTGAAAAGACAAGCCACTCAAACACGGTAGTTAAATACGGCGAGGTAACGGGTTCAACTCTTATGGTGACAACCTCATGCGAGTACTGTAACACCGTTGAAGGGACAGCGGGCATTTCGCTCGTTGGCAAATGCTACATTGAGGGCTACGGTTTGTTCGACGCAACCCTTGGCTATGTAAGCGTTAGCGCAGACGGCACGCTCACCCCATCGGGTGCGACCTTTGATAAGGCGGAAATTTACTTCCCGTCCTTTGTTAAGGTCGGAGATGAGATTATCGAGGTAAAGACAATTTCGGGCTTCAAGGCAAAATCAATCAAGAAAATCTACATTCCCGATACAGTTACAAGAATTGCGGGCGGCGGCGGTAAGGGCTGCTTTGGCGACTGCTATGACCTTAGAAATATCGTAGTCGGCAAGGGCGTTACTAAGCTCGAGCAGGAGGTATTCTGCATGGGCAGCGGTATTAAGGTTGAGGAGTTTATCTTCAAGGCTACAATTACCGAAATTCACCAGAAGGCACTTCACGCAATAAGCTCATATGCGGACGGCATTCCGTACGAGTTCAACACATATCTTTCCTATGTCGGCTCTCAGGTAAACCTGAACGGTACAATTATAAGAGAGGCACACATTGCAAAGGGCTGTGACCTTCACGAGAAATTTGCCTTCAACAACGCAAACGGACTTATTAGCGTGTATATTGAGGGTGGCGACACCTCCGAGACCGCGCTTGACTTAGGACAGGAATTTACAAGTAATACCGCAACGAAATATTACTACATTAAGGGATATGTAACGATCAGCGGTCAAGCGGTTATCGCCGGAATTAATAATACGAGAATTTTCATGGAAAGCACCGATGCCATTGATGTGTTTGCTAACGCAATAAAGAGCCAAGGCTACTCAAACAGAATCAACTATGCAGCCTTCATTGACTGCTCAACGGGCAAGACCTGGTTGATAACAAACACAGCTGCCCGTAAGGAGCACAGCGTAGCGTTTACACATGCGGTAATTTCCGTTGAAACAGAGGCTTCCTGCACACAGGTAGGCACAAAAACGGAAAAGTGCTTCATTTGTAACACGGTAACAAGCTATGAGGAAACAGAGGGCGCAGAGCACTCATATGATGGCGGAGTTATCACAGTAGCACCTAACTGCAAGGACCTTGGCAGTATCGTTTACTCCTGTGTTCTCTGTGGTGAGCAGAAGGAATATTCCATCTTCCGTGACTACTCAGCGCACAGCTATAAGCTTTATCTCGCTTACGCAAACGGCTTCAGATGCGAGGGCGAAATGGGAAGCAAATGCACAATTTGCCTTAATGTAAAGGAAACATCAGTGACCGAGCCCATTATCGTTGCTCTCGGCTATTCGGTAAGAGATGAGAAGGGCGCAAGGAACGGTCTTGACGGAGGTTATTCCATTAACACCGAGCTTCTTAAGCTCTACGAGGAGCTGAACGGCAAGGTAAGAGTCGGAATTGTTATCGCAAACGCATCTGTTGCTAAGCTAAACGGCTTGTTCAACGATAAATTCGAGGTAATCGGCACAAAGGCACTCCAGGTTGAGCTTACATCAAGGGAATATTCAAGCTTCAATCTCAGCATCACGGGCTTCAACACCGACGAGCTTAAGGCTCTCAACCTCGTAATCAGCGCATATGTCATTGCGCCAAACGGCGAGGCGATTGAATTCGTTCAGTACACAATGCCCGAAAGAGATAATGCTCCCGACACCTTCGGCACCTACACTCTCAACACTGTAAGCATCGACAGAGCCTGCCCTGTGGCAGCTCCCGTAGCCTACACAGGCAAAGAGAACGGATAAGCATTAAAAAGGACTTCACACGAAGTCCTTTTTTGTCCTTTTTTGCGATGTGCGCTCTGTTTAGAGAAGAAAAAACGGCAGGTGAGGATAAAATTTATAATTTATATTTACTTTTTGCTTGTTATGTGATAAAATATAAAATGACTTAGACTGTTTTTTGAAAGAGAGTACACATGAGAGAAAAGAGAAGATTTGATACTGAGGTTCAGTATGTAAAATACAAGGTTTTAAAGGAAGTGGCACGCAGAAAGTGGAACGGCACGCTCCTTGAAACCATTTTGGACATTCCGAAGAAGATTGTTTCGGGCAACACACCCTCTGCAAGATGCTGTGTTTACAAGGAGAGGGCGATAGTTGAGGAGCGAATCAAGATGGCGATGGGTGGCGACAAAAACAACCCCAACGTTATCGAGGTTATCGGAATTGCGTGTGACGAATGTCCTGCGGGCGGATACGAGGTAGGAAGCGCCTGCCGTGGCTGTCTTGCCCACAACTGTGAATATGTATGCAAGTTCGGTGCGCTCACCTTTGACGAGGACCATGTTGCGCACATTGACAAATCAAAATGCGTCGAGTGCGGACAGTGCTCAAGGGTTTGCCCATACGGCGCTATCACTCACCGTACACGTCCGTGCGAAAAGGCGTGTAAAATCAAGGCAATTTACGCAGGTGGCGAAACGAAGGAAGCAAAGATTGACAACACCACCTGTATTGCGTGCGGAAACTGTGTTTACCACTGCCCGTGGGGTGCTATTTCCGACAAATCCTACATATGTGACGTAATTGATATGCTTTTGGGCTCTGACGGTGGCAAAAACTACAAGGTTTACGCAGTCGTTGCTCCGTCGATGCTTTCTCAATTCGCATATGCAAAGCCGGGACAGGTCGTAGCGGGAATTAAGGCGCTCGGCTTTTCCGATGTTATCGAGGCGGCTCTCGGTGCAGATATGGTTGCGGACGAGGAGTCAAGGGAGCTTGTTGAAAAGGGCTCGCTTATCAGCTCGTGCTGTCCCGCATTTGTGTCGCATGTTGAGAAGCAATTCCCCGAGCTTTTGCCGCTTGTATCGACAACTCTTTCGCCTATGGCGGCGATTTGTAAATTCTTCAAGCTGCGTGAGCCGACGGCAAAATTCGTATTTATCGGCCCGTGCACTGCGAAAAAGCTCGAATTTCAAAAGGACGGCGTTCGTGAATACGTTGACAGCGTAATCACCTTTGAGGAGCTTCAGGCTCTGTTCGGAAGCCGTAGCATAGACATTTCCGTGTTCAATGAGGAGTCAACGGTAGGCGCAAGCCATTTCGGACGCAATTTTGCACGTTGCGGAGGTCTTGCCGATGCGGTGCGTGAGGGAATTTGCGAGCACGGTGAGAACGAATTCTTTGAGCTTCGCAGTATTTCCTGCAACGGAATTGAGCAGTGCGTCAGCGCGCTTATCAAAATGAAATACGGAAAGCTCGATTTCAACTTTGTTGAGGGTATGGCGTGTGTCGGCGGATGCGTCGGCGGAGCGGGCTGTCCCGTTCATACAACCGATAAGCCGCAGCCTATGGCAAGCGACGAGGAAATTAACAGCATTTTGGATTCCATAAAGAGATTTTAGTCAAATTAAGGGAGAGAAAAATGAGCAAAATTTTTATTAGCTATTCGCACAAAAACGATGCGGTAGCAAGAGCTATTGTTGAATATCTCGAGAGCAAGGGAAGCACCTGCTACATAGACTATCGTAACATCGTGCCGGGACAGAACTACGCATCTCAGCTTACAAGAGCGATAAACGATTGCGACCACGTGGTGCTTATCGCATCGGGCGCTATAAACGGCTCGAGCTATATGCTCAACGAGCTTGATATCATTGTCGAAAAGGGCAAGCATCTTGTGCCGTTCTTTATCGAGGATTTTGAAATGGATGACGATTTCCGCTTCTACCTTGGCAGAGCGCAGAGAATTATCGCATACCCGGGTGAGCCGAGCGACGCATTTGAAAGGCTTGCAAGAGCGCTCAATATTGAAACAAGGGTTGCTCCCGTTGCACAGCCGGAGGAGCTTGCAGCAAACACCAAAAAGGTGTTCGACTACATTCCTGCCCGTGGAATTATGATTAACCCCGAGGACAGAGAAAGAAACGTTTCCTTCCGTACCGATACATTTATAAATCTTCTCGGCGGAATTTACGACAAGGTCGTTTCGCTCAACGACGACGCAAGCGCCCGTGAGATTTTTTACAGCTCGGGCTACGCAAGCGGAAAATCGTTTGCGCAAAGGCTAAACTCCCAATGGGATATGCTCTCTGACGCTCCCGATTACGCCGCAAAGCTCAAAAAGTGGTGCGATTTCGACTCCGACGTGGGTTGGGGGCGCTTTGAAAGCGACATCGAAATCAATGAGGAAACGGGCGAGTTCAAGGGCACGCTCAAAATCAACGAGAGCTTTATCGTTGACCGTCGAGGAAAGCGCCCCGTGTGCGAGTTTGTTCGTGGATATTGCGACGGCGTTATCGAAACGCTTCTCGGCGTTCAGGTCGAGCTTAAGTGCGTGAAATGTCCGCTTAAGAACAGATTCAGCAGTGTTTGCGAGCTTGAAATTCTCATAGCTGAATAATATAGCTCACCTGACAAATACTTATAAAGGTAGCTTAAAAGAAGGATTAACAGATGAAAATACTTTTCGTTTTTACGGGCGGAACAATAGGCTCGACCAGAACGGGACATACAATCTCGACTGACAGCTCAAAGCCCTACAAAATAATTGATAAATATGCGCAGGTATGTGGTATTGATTTTGAATACGACACCTGCGAGCCATATACGGTGCTGAGCGAGAACAGCACAGGCGAAAGCCTGAGGCTTCTTTGCGAGTGCGTAAGGGAGAAAATCGGCGCAGGCTATGACGGAATAGTTGTCACACACGGCACAGACACGCTTCAATACAGCTCGTGCGCTATCGGCTACGCAATCGGTCTTTGCGATACCCCCGTGTGCGTCGTTTCCTCAAACTATCCCATTGAGGATGAGCGCTCAAATGCTATTGACAACCTCAGATGCGCCATAGCTCTCATTAAGAGCAGAGCAATCCTCGGTGCTCGTGGTGCGTTCGTCACCTATCGTAACCCCGACGGCATCACAAGGGCGTACAGGGCAACAAGGCTTCTTGCATCAAACGCCTTCACCGACGAGGTAAGGACAATCGGGGGCGAATTTGCAACACTCGGTTGTGGCTATGAAATAAAAAAATGCCCCTCTTACACGGAGCAAAGCGACCTGCTTGAGCCCCTTTCGGCATCGGCTCTTGTCAGAGTGTGTGAGCAGATTTTGGTTGTAAGCCCATACGTTGGTATGAAATACCCCTCCCTTGACGGCATCAAGTGCGTGATTTTGAACTCATACCATTCGGGTACGATAAATACCGAAAGCCCCGAGGCAATCGCCTTCCTTGAGAGTGCAAACGAAAAGGGTGTTAAGCTTTTCATAACAGGAACCCTTGACGGCCCCGAATACGAGAGTGCAACGCTTTTCCGAAAATACAATATCGGGCACCTCTTTTCAATGTCCCCGATTGCCGCATACATCAAGCTCTGGCTTATCGTAAGCGAGGGTAGATGCGATACCGAAATGACAAAATCGCTCGGTGGCGACTTAATATAACAAAAAACGACAAGCCTTCGCTTGTCGTTTTTGTGGAGCTACTAATCGGAATCGAACCGATGACCTCATCCTTACCAAGGATGTGCTCTACCATCTGAGCCATAGTAGCATTTTGTTTGCGTATGCTATTTTATCATAACTTTTTTGCTTTGTCAAGAGGTTTTCTTACTTTTCTTTGCTGAAAAGAAAAGTAAGACAAAATAAAAAACAAAGAGAAGGACAAAAAAAGAAACATTTTGCCGTCGGCGACGGAAGGAGAATTATGTCACAGGTAAACGAAAATCCCTTTGAATACAGTGATACAAATAAGCGATATCACACCTACGATTACCACCTAAGGAAAAAATATGGGGGGAAGTGTGCGAAAATAACGCTTGATGCAGGGCTTACCTGCCCAAACATAGACGGAACGGTGGGCTACGGGGGCTGTATATATTGCTCGGGCGGAAGCGCATCAAGAGATGCCAACAGGCTTCTTAGCCTGACGGAGCAATACAAGACTCAAATAGCGGGGCTTGGCAAGTGGAAACGCCTTGCGGGCTACATACCGTATCTTCAGGCGTACACAAATACGCATACCACGCCCGAGCGCCTGAGGGAAATTCTTGACGAGGTGATATCGCTTGATGGAGCCATTGAGATTGCTATTGCGACAAGGGCAGATTGCCTTGAAAATGAAAAAATAGATATAATCGCCGAGTATTCGCAAGCGAAGCCGATAACCGTTGAGCTTGGGCTTCAAAGCAGTGACGACGAAACGGCATGCCTGATAAACAGAGGTCACAGTTTTTCGGTATTTGAGGATGCCGTAAAGCGAATAAGGGAGCGAGCGCCGAGGGTAAAAATCGCCGTTCATATAATCAATGGCTTGCCGAGCGAGGACAAGGCAAAAATGCTCAAAACCGCACACACGGTGGCTCGTTTGGGCGCAGATGCTATTAAAATTCACCTTCTCCACGTAATAAAGGGCACGCCTCTTGCCAAAATGTATGAGGCAGGACAGTACACACCTCTTTCACTTAATGAGTATGTCGAAATCGTGTGCGACCAGCTCGAGCTTCTTCCGCCCGAAATGGTTGTGGAAAGAGTCACGGGCGACGGACTCAGGGAAATGCTGATAGCGCCTCTTTGGAGCCTTAAAAAGACAGCTGTTATAAACGAAATCGACAAGGAAATGTATAAGCGAGGCTCATACCAAGGCAAAAAACGGTAAAGCCAATTTGCTGTGCCACCAAAGCAAGCTCATTTCTTAAAAAACAAAAAGCAGAGAAGCTGGTGCCTCTCTGCTTTTTCAAATAAGATTATAAATGTTTATTATGCGCTTCTTCTTCCTTTTTGCCACTTGCAGTGATTTATAAGCTCCTCCGTAATCGTGATCCACATATGCTATGATTAGATCTGCGTTTGTCATCATCCATTCGTTTCTCTTTGAAATTGCGAATTTTAGGGGAACTCTTTCGATAGGAGGATAAACAGAAGCATCGCATAGCCCGAGACTTTGCATTTCCTTGATTTTTGCTTGCTCGGACAAGCTGATGTAAGGAGTAACATAGACAAGCTCAATAGAAAGAATTTCTTTCTTTAACTCTTTGCAAGCATGAGCACAGATTTTGTCAAAATCTCCGTATCCGCCAAGATAACAGGTAACAGTTTTGACAAATGACGTATTTTTTCGTATTTGCTCCTTTACCGTTTCCTTGATTTTATCAGAGGAGAAAATTACAGAGTGCCCGCAGAAAGCAATTATCATAAAAACACCTCTTGAGTTTCGTGGAATTCCACTATTTGATAAGATTATTATACAACAAATCAAAAACTTTGTCAATATCGTGGAATTCCACGAGATAAAAAATTTGTATTTGCCTATAATAATTGTGGAATTCCACAAATACAGGCAGGAAAAATTATGAACTTAAATGATGCTATTGTAAAGAGAATAGTTGAAATTTGTGAACAAAAGGGCAGTAATGTATGCGATATTTCGCTAAACGGCGGAATGTCGCCCTCCGCAATTTATGATATTATTAAGGGAAGAACGAAATGCTCAAAGGTGATTACCATAAAGCGCTTTTGCGAGGGGGCGGGAATTACCTTGTCCGAATTCTTCGACAGAGAATATTTTAATTATCTTGAGGAAGAATAGAGCATAATGGCGAAAACCTCTAAAATCAAAGAAAAACGCAACCACGGGGTTGCGTTTTTTGTTGTTAAGCTTTATTATTTGTGATCGGGAACAAATGCTCCGTTTTTGAAGCCACCGAGGGTACGCAGACCGTTTTCGTCTGTTTTGATAACCGTTATAGACACTTTTGTGTCGCTCCAAACGCCTTGGTAGGAAATGTCGCCCTCAAAATAGATGCCACGTCCGTGCCACGAGCCGAGGCACCAATTCCCCTTGTAAATTGTTCCGTTTGCGTAGTACATAGTACCTGCTCCGTGTGGCTCGCCCTTTGCGCTTTTTGAGCCTATGTATGTGTCCTTACCCGTTATTTTGTGAGGCTTTTCAAAAACAAGCTCACCTGCTTCAAAAAATCCCTCGACACGCTTTTTGTCGGGGCAGAGAGCCAAGCCCTCGCCGTGAAGGAGTCCGTTTTCGAACTTGCCCATCTCAGTCGTTCCGTCGGGAAGAATTCTTTTACCCTTTACGATAACGCCCTCGACGAATTCGCCCTCCTCGACAACGGCGCCGTTTTTGGTTTTTTTGCCCTTGCCGTGAAGATATCCGCCCTTGAATGCTCCCTCCTCGGCAAAGCCGTCCTCGGATACAAGCCGTCCCTTTCCGAGAGATAGCGAGCCTCTGAGCGTTATGCCGTTAGGACGGGAAATAGAGCCCTTTGTCAGCTCGTTAAGAGAGAAATCGCCACGAATGATTGTGCCGTCGGAGAGGGTGCGTATGCCCCTTCCGTGAAGGAACTTGTCCTTGAACTCGCCCTCGCAAAGCTCGCCTGACGGGTATGTTATTTTTCCGTTTACAAACACTCCCTCGGTAAACTCGCCGATTGCAAGAGCTCCGTCGGGGTATGTTCTTCTTCCACTTCCGTGGAGCTTGTAGAAGGAGATTTCTCCCTCGTCAACCATTCCGTCGGGGTATTCGATTCTGCCCTCGCCCGTCGGCTCACCGCCCGAAAATCCCTCGTGAAATATAAC
This sequence comes from Eubacteriales bacterium, assembly GCA_045636605.1. Lineage (GTDB taxonomy): Bacteria > Bacillota > Clostridia > Oscillospirales > CAG-272 > RGIG2000. Next base: position 10,629 of record JAZTXV010000017.1, read on the forward strand.
CCCATCAAGCTCGGAATTATGCGAAAGGGCATGAACAGAGGTGAGCGGGTAGATAAGAAAGCCACGAACAAGCTCATTTTCACAGAAGCTTCCGCTTCTTATCATTCCGTCGGGGAAGGTGCGTCTGCCGTTGCCGTGTAGCCTTCCGTTTACAAAGCTACCTTCGTCAATCGTGCCGTCGGGATGCGTTATTTTGCCCTCGCCGTTGAGCGAGCCGTTTTTAAACGAGCCCTCCCATATTCGACCGTTGGAAAAGACCATTTTTCCTTTGCCGTGCGGGAGTCCTTGGGCATTGGTTGCTCCCTCATAGGTGTATTCTTTTGTTTTTAAAGTCATTTCACTCTCAAGGCTCTCAGCTCACGGTTGAGTTAAGCGCCAATCTCCTTTGTCGAATAGGTTTTTATCGGGCTCTCGGCTTTGAGAGAGCCAGCTGTACTTATATGTTGGAATTTTATCACACGCAGTCGAAAAAAACGTCGCATTTTCGGTGACATATGTGCAATCTCGGTCTTTGATTTCATTCCTTGCCGGGAGTGGCGTCTTATTCTGCCTTTAGATAAAACAGAGCTGACTCATAGTCGCCAAAGGCCTGCGGAAGTGGGAAACCGCCGTTCATGAGCGCAGAGCCGAGATATGTCCTCTGCGAGCCGTTTACGGTATAGCGCTTCGTTGGCTCAAGGCCTTGAAGCTTCACTATCTCGGGAGAGGAGTTAGCCGAATTTTTATTCTTTACAACCGCAACGAGAGCCTCGCTCTTGTCGGGAGAAACGACCTGCCATACACAGTGTAGGCTCTTTGTGTCAAATGGTGAGATAAGACGATAGTAGTCACCGCGCTGAATCAACTCATAATGGCTCTTAAATTCCTCGATTTGACGCTTGATTTCCGCCTTTTCGTCATCGGTCATCTTATTTACGTCAAGCTCAAGGCCGTATGTGCCGAAGTACGCAACAACGCCACGAGTTTTGAGAGGTGTGATTCTGCCTGTTTGGTGATTGGGACAAGCGGAAACGTGCGCCCCCATAGTTGACACGGGGTACATAAACGACGTTCCGTATTGAATTTTCAGTCTTTCAATGGGGTCTGTATCGTCACTTGTCCACGCCTGAGGCATATAGTGATGCATACCGAAATCGAAGCGTCCGCCACCGCCCGAGCAGCTCTCAAAGAGAATATCGGGGTATTCGGATGTCAATCTTTCAAGAAGCTCATAAAGACCGAGCATATAACGGTGAAGCACCTCGCCCTGCCTGTGTGCAGGAATTTCTGCACTGTATAGGTCGGTGATATTACGATTGAAATCCCATTTTACATATGAAATGCTTGCACTGTCAAGCACTGCTTTTATTTGATTGTAGATATTTTCACGCACCTCGGCTCTTGAAAAGTCGAGAATGAGCTGATGTCTGCCGAGCGTAGGCTTACGGGAGGGCATTCTGAAGGCATAATCGGGATGAGCTCGGAAAAGCTCGCTATCCTCATTTACACATTCAGGCTCAAACCAAATACCGAAGGCAAGTCCCGCCTCGTTTATGCGCCTTGCAAGCTCATTCAGCGTACAGCCGAGCTTTTCCTCGTTGGGAACCCAGTCTCCAAGCCCGCGCCAATCGTCACGGCGCTCGCCAAACCAACCGTCATCCATAACGAAAAGCTCAACTCCGAGCTTTGCGGCATCCTGTGCCATAGAAACAAGCTTATCTGCATTGAAATCGAAATACGTGCCCTCCCAGTTGTTGATAAGAATAGGACGGCGTGCATTTTTGAATTTTCCACGGCAAAGGTTGCCTCTTGCGGCGCTGTGGAGGCTTCTTGACATTTTGCCGAAGCCCTCGTCGCTGTACGTCATAGCAACCTCGGGAGTACAGAACACCTCGCCCGCCTTAAGCTCCCACGAAAAGTTTTCGGGATTGATGCCCATAACTATTCTTGTCGAGTCGTTGTAGCCAAGGGATGCGGAAACGAGAAAGCTTCCGCTGTAAACGAGAGCAAAGCCGTATGCGTCACCCTGTGTTTCGCTTGCGCTCTTATCGCATATGATGCAGGCGGGGTTCATAATATGCCCCGATGCGCCACGGGTGCTGAACACCTGATTTTTTCCGTGCATAATTTCGGTTCTTTGGAAATTGCGCTCGTTTGCCCACTTTCCGAAGAAGGAAACCATATCGTAGCTTCCGTACTCGAAATCCATGCAAAGCGAAAGCGCCTTTTCAAGAATTACGGTGCTTTCTGTTCTGTTTTCTATTCTGAGTGAGCGACAGATAATATCATACTCGGGCAAAACACCGTAGTAGAGGTGAAAATATATGTCGTAAACACGGTCCTTTAGAGTGATAATCAGCGTTTCGCCATCTTCACCGTAAAAGGCGGGAAGCCCGGGGATTGAATTTTTCCCCTTTTCAATTTTCGCATAGGCAAACACGGGTTGAGCGCCGAGGGTTCCGTCTGCGTTACGCAAATTAACGGAGCTTTCACGATAATCTCCGCATCCGTAGAGAGCAAGCTCCTGTGGCAAATGGTCGATATGACACCAACGGTCGTCGCCCTGAATTTTTGGATTGTAAGGAGTGTAATCTCCCATTATATCGTTGTTGACAAGATACGAAAGGTCCTCGTCATCCATTACTCTGCCGTAGTACGTATGAAGCAAAATCCCGTACTCATTTGCCTTCATTTGATACATTGTGCTTTTTGTCTTGATTGTAAAAACATTTTCGTTTACAGTAATCATAAATCCTCCTGATGCACCTTGGTGCGTGATTGCTTCCTTTGCGAATTTTCTTGCAAGGCGGTTATTTTATTCGTGAAAGAGTTAGCCTGTATGAGCGTCTTAATCCCCAGGTGCAAAGCTCAATGCCGTTTTCGTCTATTTCGCTCTCGGTCATAACGACCTCGCTTGCGCACATAACGCCGTCACGCTCCGTTTTTGTCACACTCCACACTCCGCCCTCGCTTGTTACGGGGTACACGGTGGTGCAGTCCTGGTGATATTTATCGGTGAAGGCGTAAATTTTAATCTCATTAAATTCTATGTCATTGAACTGAAGAACGGTGAGCGTCGGCGTGCTGCAAAGAATACGGCATTCCGCACTCTGCCAAAACTCTCTTTCGCTCTTGTATTGGCAAATAAAGTCGGCAAGAGCATCGAGAGTAGCCTCGGACACCTGCGTCAAATCGCAGCTTATGCCGATAGGGCCGTGAGAGAGCGCATTTTTGATAAATTCGAGGTTTGCCTCCTCCAATCTGAACCAGCTGCAATCGGCGCTGAGCAAAATTCGCTCCTCTGTGTTGCCGACAGGGTAAGACGGGGTAAAGCCCTCAAGGGAGCGAATTGTCGCCCACGTTTCCAAAATGCTTGCGGGCATACGAATGAGCGTGCTTTTGAAGATATCAAGCTGCTCGTAAATGCCGTGATTGTCACTCGGCCAGAAGCTGTCAAAGTACGGCACATTAGACATTGACATTCGTCCGCCACCACTCGCACAGCATTCAAGGTGAAGCTCCGGGTATTCGCCCTTGATTCGGCGAAGGAAGGCTATAAAGCCACGATAGAAATCGATAAATGCGCCACGGGTGCTATCAAAGCGAAGGGGGGCGTTGAGGTCGAATTTAATAAATTCAATTCCGTATTTGTCAATGTTTTCTTTTAGACGGGAGTAGATAAAATCAACCGCCTCGGGCATCGCAAAGTTTATGTATGCGTGCTGTCCCGTGGGGCAGATGTAGTATTCGGGATGCTCGGCTATGGATTTTGAGAGCTTTGAGGAGCGCTCGATTTCAAACCAAAGTCCGAACTTAAGCCCCGCCTCTCTTACCTTATCTGCAAAATCCGAGAGCCTGCCACACATTCCGCAATCGCTCGGCTCCTCCCAATCTCCAACCACGTCCCACCATTTTTGCGTTTCTCCGAACCATCCGGCATCAACGGTGAAATACTCACATCCGAGTCGCTTAGCCCTCTCAAGCTGAAGCATAAGAGAATCATAGGACATCAAATCAAAGTGGCTCATCCACGAATTATATATGATTGGCAAGGGCTTTTTATAAAGGTCGTTTGCGTAGCGATGAAGCTTGTATGCGTCAAGGTCGAGCTTGCTTTTAAAGGTGTAGAACAAAATCCTCGGAAGCTGAAGCTCCTGTCCGGGCGCAAGCGTATATGAAAAATTCTCGCTCTTTATTCCCATTTCCACCGAAACGACACGTGGCCCCAAAAACTCTGCGTCACGGCTGATGCGATATTCAAACATTGACTCGCACATCAGGTGATATGCCGTGCCACGTCCGTTTTGAGTGTTATATATGGCAACAAACGGGTTTACGTCTTGATTTGTGCGTATCTCGTCGCTTTTGCCGAAAATACCGCTTACAAGCGGAGCCCAGGCGCCCTGTCCCTCGCTTATATGCTCGTTGTACTGCGTGTAAACCTCATACTCCCCGCCGTTTATTGTGAATTTTGAGAGCAGGGTGGTAAGCGTCACGGGTGAATCCGATATGTTTTTTACCGTGTCGGAGCGCTCCGTTACACCCGAGGGGTGCTTTTTGTATGTTGAATCAAGGCGAAGTGTGCCGTTTTGATAGGTGTAGCCGTCGGCAATCTTGGTGACAGCACCCTCTACCTCGTCAAAATTACCGTAGACGGTGAATAAATCTCTTATATCGTTTACTATCATTTGTCCTCTCCTTGAATGAATTTTGAAGGGTCAACATATTCGTGGTGAACATCGCACACGCCACTCTCGCCAACGGTGATGAGAGTACCACCGTTTAGCTCGGGCTTCCAATAGCATCCGGGACCCGTTTTGAGACAGTAGCTAAGGCGCACACCCTGATATTCTATTGAAAATGACGATACATGGTCGTGTCCACACAGATAATTTTTAACTATGCCGTTTGCCCTTATGACATCAAAGAAATGCTCATCCTCGGGGTAAGCGCAAATATCCTCGCCACGCACGCCAAAGGACGATTTGTATCCCTTGCGCCAGCATTCTCCGCTTGCGCTTTGCTCGGTGGTGACGGTACGGTAATCGTCCGCTCCGCAATATGCCTCGTTCCATGCGAGCCTGTATGCGTGAATTGGAATGTGAGTCAAAATTGTTGCATCCTCACAGCCAAGAGCCTTAAGAGCCGTAATTTGCTCGGCATACCACTCATATTGTGCCTCGGTTGGACGTGCCCACACCATGCGCTCGCTTCCGCTTTCGCCATAGGGCACTCTGTCGTGTGTATCCATAACGATAAGCGCGCTGACAACCCTATCACCCTCACGAATTGCGATAACATAGTTGCCCCTGCCAAGCTCGCACGGGCCGTTTTCATAGGTGAAAAGCGGGTGGCGTGCGTATTCCTCAATTACGCTATCAAGCTTGTCAAGACCGCCGTCCTGGTCGTGGTTGCCCCACGCGCACGCATAGGGAACACCGTATTCGTCAAGCAGAGAGGCGATAAGGTGATTTGCCTCAACCGCTCCGCACCACGATTGGTCACCGCTAAGGGTGATAAGCGACGGACGGGTGCGCTCGATAAGCTCCCTTACAGTTCCTCTGATTATGGCGGTGTGCTTGGCATTTTCACCGTTTAGCTCCTGCACGGTTGCCTGAACATCTGTCAGGTTTAGAATTTTAAAGGGCGCACCCTCTTTTTTGTCTAAAAATATCATAAAATACTCCTTATGGGCATGAAATTTCTTTTGCTAACTCAATGTTATCACACGTGTGCGTAAAAATCAAGTGAAATGGGGTATTCTTAATAAAATATTGAATTTTTGCGTGATGTGTGATAAAATTGTACATAGTGTGAAATTAACGCCCGTCGGGCATAGATTGGGAGAGAAGCTTATGATAAAATATGTATTATTTGACCTTGACGGCACTCTGTTGCCGATGGATCAGGATGTCTTTGTGCGCGCTTACTTTGGCGCTCTTGCCAAAAAGCTTGCTCCGTACGGCTATGAGAGCGAGGGGCTGATTAAGGCTATATGGCAGGGAATGGGTGCGATGATTCAAAACGACGGCGCATTAACAAACGAGGAGCGCTTTTGGGGTGTCTTTGATGAGATATACGGCGACAGAGCCCGTGCGGATAAATGGGTGCTTGACGAGTTCTATGAGCGTGATTTTGACGCAATAAGGGCAGTCTGCGGATTTGACAAAGGGGCGAGGGCTGTGCTTGATTTGGTAAAGGAGAGGGGGCTTACTGCCGTGCTTGCCACAAATCCCGTGTTTCCTCCGCTTGCAACCGAGAAGCGAATGGGCTGGGCAGGCTTGGCTCCGAGCGATTTTGCGTTCTTTACCCATTACGAAAATTCAAGGCATTGTAAGCCGAGCTTGGCGTACTATGAGGATATTTTGGCTCACCTTGGCGCAGATGCGACGGAGTGCTTGATGGTCGGAAATGACGTAAGAGAGGATATGGTGGCGAGTACACTTGGAATGAGCGTATTTCTGCTCACCGATTGCCTGATAAACAAGGACGGCTCGGACATTTCAAAATATCCGAGAGGAGATTTCTCGGCGCTCATTTCATTCATAGAAAAGCACACTTGAAAAAATGCGAAAAAAATATAGACAACTCAAAAAAAGTGTGATAGAATGATTATATGAAAAAATAAGGCTCGAGAGCCAACATAAAAAAGAGGTATAAAATGTCAGATTCATTGTTTGAAAAATATAACGTCGCCGAGGAGCATTATAAAAAAGCAGTCGGCACAGTCACCGAAATGGCAGAGATTTTGATGGAAAGGGTTGAGGGCTTGACCGTTGACAGTGCAATAGCGCAGTACGACGTAATAGTCCAAGCGGCTCTCATTTCAAGCGCAGTTGCCGACGGCGACCTTTTGGATGAGGAAATCAGATTTATCACTCAAATCACCGATAAGGGCGACCTTCTTTGCGGACTTAATAACAAAATCGCAGATGAGGGGCTTGATTTTGAGGAAATTACCCTTGAGGGACTTGCCGAGATCATAAAAACCGCACCCGAGGAGTATTGCAACAGATTGGTTGCATTCCTTGCGGCGCTTGCCGAGGAGTTTTCAGAGTCGTTTATCGACTATTTCGCAGTGCTTGATGCAATCCATCAAAGAGATTTCCTTGAGGAGATATACAACGAAACGCTTTGCGTAATTATGGCATTCTGCGAGTGTGACGGAGATTCTATGCAGGACTATAACGCCGATGACGGTGTTACCACCACCATTGAGTGTGAGGTTGATGCGGGCGTTGCGCTTCTCAAAAGGATTTTCTCTGACAAATGGCTTGCGCGCATCGAGGACTTTGAGGAGTACAGACGCTCACAGACAGGCGACCAAGGCACACCCGACGGCGAGTCCGATACAGATGACGGCGATGCGCCGAGCGATGACGAATAAGGACTAAAGGAGAGAGAAAAATGGCAGACGCACAGACAAAATTCAATGTAGCAAGACAGGGCTACGCCGAGGCAGAGGCGCTTATAAGGGAAATGGCATCATCGGTTGCATCCTTTAATCCCGCCTTTGGTCACGAGTGGGCAATGCTCCAATACGACCTCATTTTGCAATCAATTTTACTTGCCGAGGCAATAGCTGACGGCAAATATCTCGCAATAGAAAACAGCTTTATCAAGCAAATTACCGATTACGGAGATATTACCCTTGCGTTCAACCAAAGAGCGCAGGAGGAGAACCTCGGCCTTGAGGTGCTTGATTGGGACGGACTTGCCGAGCTTATTATCGGCGCAGACGACGAAAGACGTGTAAAGCTCGTTTCTATCTTCTCGTCGATTGCGTGGGATTATTCCAATACGCTTATCGGCTTCTTTGCGCCCGTTGATGCGGTAATCGAAAGAGATTATCTTAAGGAGCTGACCGACGCTACATATATGATTATCTTCGCATTTGCGGAAATTGACGGAGACAGCCTTGAGCAAAGAGCGGACGAGGGAAGCGATATCGGCCGTGAAATCAGCATCGCCGCAGGAATGCTCAGCACGCTTCTCGTTCAAAGATGGAGACAAAAAATTGCCGAATTTGAGGCGTGGAAAAGAAGAAACACCCCCGACGAAAACTAAGCAAAAAAGAAAAAGCCCCTAAATCAAGGGGCTTTTTTATTTTACATTTTTCACTTACTTTTACGGGGCTTATTCGGAGAGGGCGAGGTCGATTATGGTATTGTAGTAATTCGCCTTTACCTCGGGGAACGGCTCAAACCAGCAGTGGTCCATACCCTCAACCTCGATGTAGGTGACCTTTTTGCCACACTCTCTCATTTTCGCAACGAAGCGGTCGGAGTGGATTTTCTTGTTTACAGCACCGTCATCTGTTCCGTGAAGGACAACATACGGAATGTCGGGCATTTCGGGAGCGAGGTGGTACGCAGAGTGCGCCTCGATTTCGGCGTCAATCCCCTTGGGAGAATCAAAAAATGCGGTATAAATCGTTCTCGGCAAATCCTCACGCTCTGTTGCGTGGAACTTGAAATCGCACACAGGGCAGTTCGTAACGCACGCATTAGGGGTGCGGGTGGCGTATTTTGAATATATAAGCGCACTGTGTCCGCCCATTGAGCCTCCGCTTGAAATTATCGTCACGGATTGGTAGTCAAGGCCGTATTTTTCGCATGCAACACGAACGATTTCGTCAACGTATTTCACCGACGAGCTATTCATCCAGCTCCAAGGGCCGTAATATGGGAAAATCGTGAGAATTCCTCTTGAAGCGAGCAAAAGCTCAAATTCGCTTGCCTCGTGACGCAAATCTCTTGAGCCAAGACCGTGAAAATCAAGAACGATTGCTTTGGGCTTGCCCTCTATGTGCTTTGCATTGAGAAAGGCATATGAGTCGAGCGTTTCGGGACAAATTTTAAGGGATGTGTATGAAATTTCCATTTTAAAGCTCCTTATATTCGAAGAATTTAAAGTCTGCGTACGTATGATTTCCCGTCAAATCCTGGGCGCACATGCAAACGAACGTGCCCGTGTGTCCCTCGTGGTCGATATCGCAATACGCCTCGTCGCTCAAATTAGAGCAATCAAGCGCTCCGCCTATCTCGAAATATTCCTCTCCGTCAAGAGAGTAATAGAATTTGAGAGTAAGCTCGTCAATCTTAGCTCTGAGATAAACGCCCGTGGCATCTCCTATAAGAACACGTCCCTCGGGGATTGGGTTATAGAATTTCAAGGAATCACGAACGATAATGCGCAGAGCGTTTTGTCCGCTTTCCTCGTCACGTGACATATACAGATAAAAGAGGTTATATGTATCGTAAATTACACTGAGTCCTGCCATTTGCTGGAAGGTTTTCGGCTCGAATTCAACGTAAGTTGTGCTTTGCGTGTGGAAATGCTGGAGGCGACGGCCAACCATAACCTGCTCGTTCCACGAGGTAATCGCCTCGTGACCAAAGAGCCTTAAATAGCCCTTTCTTGCCTTAAGCGAGCCTCTCTTTTCCGTTAGCGGAATACGAAGCGTCTTGAAATGAGGCGGAAGCGTGTCCATGACAAACTCCTCGTGACAGGGGATTTCGGGCATTTTATGCTCGGGCAAATCGACCTCTACCTCAACAGGCGGAACAACTCCGCCACCCTTTAGCCTGAGCCAGCCGTTTTCATCCCATACAACAGGGGCAATAGCGCTTTCTCTGCCCAAAATCGAACGGCTTTTCTCTCCGAGCGGACGGGTACAAAGATACGCCACATACATATCTCCCGCAGGCGTGTCGATAAGAGATGCGTGTCCCGTTCTTTGCAGATAGCTTTCGGGATTGTTACGCACCGTGAGCAAGGGCATAGGATCAGCCTCATACGGCCCCCAAAGAGTCTTGGAGCGAGCCATTTGTACACCGTGATTATACATCGTTCCGCCCTCGGCAAGCATAAGATAATAATAGCCGTTTTTCTTATACAGGTGGGGGGCTTCCGTTGCTCCCACGGGCGTTCCGTCAAAGATTTGAACGATATCGCCGACGAGCCTTTTCTGCTCGGGCGAGTATTCCTGCATTAGAATTCCCGAGAAATCGTTTTTCTCCATTCTGTGATCCCAACGCATATTAAGAAGGTACTTGCGACCGTCATCGTCGTGGAAAAGCGACGGATCGAAGCCGCTTGAATTAAGATACACGGGCTCGCTCCAATCCCCCGAGAAAATATCGTCGGTTGTAACGAGATAGTTGTGCGTGTCCTTGAAAATGCCGTGGAAATTTCTGGTGTTTGTATAAATTAGGTAGAAAATTCCGTCGCAATAGGAAAGACACGGCCCCCAAATTCCGCCCGAATTGGGATTGCCCTGCATATCGAGCTGAGAAACACGGGTAAGTGGGCAGGGAAGCTCCTGCCAATTTTTAAGATCCCTTGAGTGATAAAGCTGAACTCCGCCAAACCATTGAAATGTAGATGTGGCGATAAAATAATCCTCGCCAACCCTTATGATTGCAGGATCAGGATGAAATCCCGGCAAAATCGGATTTGTAATTTTCATATCGTTCTCCAAAAATAAAAGTCTTATACTGAAATTTTATCACATACCGTGTGCAAAATCAAGAATTAGCAACAAAAAAATATCAGGCGATGCTCAAATGTGCCACCCAAGGCGTGTCGCACGCGACACCTCTGTCGCCAATTTGGCGAATCTTCGCTAAGCCCAAACCCTTATAACGACAAAAAGAGATAACAAATCGGTTCGTAGCCGAAATGTTATCTCTTTTTTCTGCTTGGCGATATGTTTGCTATGCAAACGCGATATACTCGCTTTGCTCGTGCGATATATTGTCGCTTCGCTCCAATGCGATATGATATAAATCCCTTCACGCCCCGCAGGGCATATCGTTTGCGTAGCAAATATCGCTCCCGTTAGGAAATATCGCAAATCCCGCAAGGGATTTATATCGCTGCGTGTTCTCCGTTAAGGATAACACGCTTTAGCCGTTGATATAGTCCATGAGCGCCTTGCGAAGCACCTGCGGATCGCAGTTACCCTTAAGCTCCTTCATGCATCTGCCGAACAGAGCCATAATCGCCTTGTCACGTCCGCCTCTGATATCGGCAACGGTTTGAGGATCGCTGTCACAAACCTTTTTAACCACGCCTTCAACGAGCGATGTGTCGTTAGATACGATAAAGCCGTTTTCCTCGGCATATTTTTGAGGATCAATCGAGTCGTCGTCAAACATAGCGCTAAGAACCTTTCTTGCGTTTGCACGGCCGACGGTTCCCTCGGACACGAGGTTGATAAGCTTACCGAGCGCCTTGCCGTCAAGGGTGAGCATATCGAAGGTCATCTTTTTGGAGTTGAGAATACTCATAATCTCCGAGATAATCCAGTTAGCCGCATCCTTAGCCTTGCCGCAAACGCCGTAAGCGTCCTCAAAGCAATCGCAGAGGGCTCTTGACGAGATAAGCTGGTCGGCATCGTATTCGCTAAGGCCGAGCTCGCCTATATATTTCTCACGCTTAACCTCGGGAAATTCGGGAAGCGAGGACTTGATTTGGTCAAACCATTCGTCGTCAATGACGATAGGCATAATGTTAGGATCGGGGAAATATCTGTAATCGCCCGCCGTTTCCTTCGTTCTCATAGCGAAGCTCTTGCCCTTGGCATCGTCCCAACGGCGTGTTTCCTGAACAAGCACCTCTGTGCCGTTTTCAAGAGCATCAATATGTCTTGATGTTTCGTATTCGATAGCCCTTGCAATAGCCGTAAGAGAGTTCATATTCTTAATCTCCGTACGAACACCGAGCTTCGTTGAGCCGACAGGACGAACGGAGAGGTTTACGTCACATCTCATAGAGCCCTGCTCCCAACGGCAGTCGCTTACTCTTGCAAAGCGAAGCAGTGAGTGAAGCCTTTCGAGGTAAGCAATAACCTCCTCGGCGCTTGAAAGGTCGGGCTGAGATACGATTTCGATAAGAGGAACACTCGTACGGTTGAAATCAACGTGCGTTGTATCGGGGGCAATATCGTGAACGAGCTTGCCTGCGTCCTCCTCCATATGAATTTGCTTAATTCTTACCTGCTTTTTGCCCTTTGATGTTTCAATCTCCACATAGCCGTTCACAGCCACAGGGGAGAACCATTGTGTTGTCTGGTATGCACAGGGAAGGTCAGGATAGTAGTAGCTTTTCTTGTCAAAGGTTGTTGTGCGATTGATATGACAGTTGAGCATCATACCCGCAGTCATTCCGAGGTCAACAACTCTTTTGTTTACAACGGGAAGCATACCCGGCATGCCGCAGCAGGCAGGGCAAACGTGCTCGTTGGGGCCTGCGCCGAACTCGGCAGAGCAGGAGCAGAAGATTTTTGATTTGGTCGAGAGCTCTACATGCACCTCAAGACCGATAACTACCTCGTAATTCATTGTACGCCCTCCTCGCAAAGCCTTGCAAGCGACAGAAGCATACCGTCGCTGAACGCCTTACCGATAAACGAAGCGCCGCCGCAAACGACACAGGGTAAGCCCGAAATCGAGGCGGGAGCAGTATAGGCGTTTTCCTCAAAGCATATGTGCTTGTTTTGTGCGATATCCTCGGCGGTGTATGCCATTTTTGAGCATACGGGAGCGAGAATTGCATCAAAATCAGCGAAAATTCTGTTAAATGTGTCAACTATTATACGGCGAATACGGAGCGCCTTGTCGTAGGCTCTGTCATAGTTGTCGTCGGAGAGGTTATCCGAGCCAAAGAGAATTGCGCTCTTAAGAAGCTCGCCGAAGGCCTCGGTACGACTGTTCGTATAAAGCTCGTCAATCGTTGTAAAGGTGCTTGAGCGATAGCCGTATTTAACTCCGTCATAGCGGGAAACGTTGTTGCAAAGCTCGGAGCACATCAAAATGTTCCAGGCGGGACGTGCAAGCTTGAAAATATCGCTCTCAATTACGCATACCTCAATGTTGTTTTTCTCCAAAATGGCACGGAGTGTATCTATTTTTGCCATTACATCACTGTCAATTCCGTCAAGAGATGACGAAAGAACGGCAATTCTTTTCGGTTGTCCTGCGGGTGTGGTGATTTTGGCGCAAAGCTCGTCGCTTAGGCTTGTTCCGTCCTTTGAGTCGTGTCCTGCGATAACGCCGAGAACGCTCTCTATGTCGGAAACGTCCTGCGCTACAACGCTGACCGTTTCGCCCGAGCAGGCAACAGCAACCGTGCCAAAGCGGGAAACAGTGCCGTATGTGGGCTTTATCGAAACGAGCCCTGCCTGTGCGCTTGCACGGCGAATGTAACCGTTTACATCAAGACCAATGCCGATAGCGCCTCCCTTTACCTGCTTGCACAGGTCATTTGTAAGAGCGCCGTTTTCGAAATCTGCGCCGAAATATGATGTTTCGCCGAGAAGGTCGATTGCAAACTCTCCGCATTTCGCCTTGCCCGCAATCGTATAGCCTGCCGATGTAAGACGGGTAACCGCCTCTGCATCAAAAAGGCTCATAAAGCCGTCAAGCATTTTAGAGCCCGCAGACGTGGGCATATTTTTTGTCAATATCATATCGTCAAGGACGATGCTTCTTTTTTCTTCCATAGCTACCTCCTTAATCTACAACACGTGGAACACACCAATAGCCAAGCTCGGCGTTGGGCGCTCCTGCCTGAAGGTCGTCACGGTCAAAGGGCTGAGAGGACACGTCCTCACGCACAACCGTCAAAATCGGCATAACGTGAACCATTCTTTCGGTATTTTCCGTATCGACAGCACTCAAAATTTCGAGGTCGCTCTCTCTTTTTGCAAAGAATTCAAGCACCTCAGCCTTTTGAGAGTCGGTAAGTGATAGCTGATTTAGCATTTCGAGAAGTCTTAATTCCTTGTAATCCATTTCAAAACTCCTTTGTTATATTTATGATTGCTCCAATATCTAATCTCTCGCTTCGCTAACGCGAGGCATATCGCTTGCCATAGGCAAATATCGCGTCCGTCAGGACATATCGCGCGATGGCACGGAGCATATCGACTAATCAAGGTGTGCCTTGATTAGTCACGCACCTTAATGTGTACCTCTCTGAGCTGAAGCTCTGTTACCTCGCCCGGAGCGCCCATCATAAGATCCTGTGCGTTTCCGTTAAGCGGGAAGGCGATTACATCACGGATTGTTTCCTCGCCTGCGATAAGCATTATCATTCTGTCAACGCCCGGAGCCATACCTGCGTGTGGCGGAGCGCCGAATGCAAATGCATTGTAAAGTGCGCCGAATTTTGCCTTAAGGTCGTCCTCGCCGTAGCCTGCAATCTCGAACGCCTTTCTCATGATGTCGGGGTTGTGGTTACGAACGGCTCCGCTTGAAAGCTCAACGCCGTTACATACGATGTCGTACTGATATGCGAAGATTTCAAGAGGGTTCTTGTTAAGAAGCGCATCCATTCCGCCCTGAGGCATAGAGAATGGGTTGTGGGTAAAGTCGATTTTGTTTGTTTCGGGGTTAAGCTCATACATTGGGAAATCAACGATAAAGCAGAACTCAAAGCTGTCATTCTTGATAAGACCGAGCTCTGTGCCGAGCCAGGTTCTGATTTGACCTGCCAAGGAGTCGATAACCTTAGGTGTATCGCAGATAAAGAACAGCGTTTCACCCTCTTTAATTCCAACAAGCTCGGTAAGAGCCTTTTGCTGCTCGGGAGTGAGGAACTTGGCAATCGGGCCCTTGTATTCGCCGCCCTCGAGATTGATATAGCCGATACCGTATGCCATACCGATAGACCTTGCGTATGCGTCGATTGCGCGCTCAAATGCCTTTTTGCCCTCGCCGTCGCCATCACGTCTTACGAGATAGTTCGCAACGATACCGCGAACGAGCTTGTTCTTAAACGGAATGGTTCTGCCGTTGAAGGAAAGGAATTCGTTCTCCGAGAAGAAGCCCGTAAGGTCTTGAATTTCAAGCGGGTTACGAAGGTCGGGCTTATCTGTGCCGTACTTGAGCATAGACTCGGCAAAGGTAATTCTCTTGAACGGGGGCTTAGAAACCTTTTTGTCGGAGAATTTTGTGAAGGTGTTATATACAACCGTTTCCGCAACCTCGAAAACGTCCTCTTGTGTTGCGAATGCCATTTCAAAGTCAAGCTGATAGAACTCTCCCGGGCTTCTGTCCTGTCTTGCGTCCTCGTCACGGAAGCAGGGAGCAATTTGGAAATAACGGTCAAAGCCCGATGTCATAAGGAGCTGCTTGAACTGCTGAGGCGCTTGGGGCAGAGCATAGAACTTGCCCTTGTGCTTACGGCTCGGAACGAGATAGTCACGAGCGCCCTCGGGAGAAGAAGCAGTGAGGATTGGCGTTTGAATTTCAAGGAAGCCAAGCTCCTCCATCTGTGAACGAAGGTATGACAAAATTCTTGAGCGAAGCACGATATTGTCGTGGAGCTTCGGATTTCTCAGGTCAAGATAACGGTATTTGAGTCTTACATCCTCTCTTGTGAGGTGCGATGCGTCAATTTCAAAGGGAAGACCGTTTTGGCAGGGGCCAAGCACCTCGATTTTGCTTGCAACAACCTCAATAAGTCCCGTTGCAAGCTTGGGGTTTACCGTGTCCTCATCTCTTTTTGTTACCTCGCCCTCAACCAAAATAACCGTTTCCTTTGGCATACCGGCAATCATCTTATCGTCGTGAATTACGACCTGTGTCTTTCCGTAATGGTCACGAAGGTCAACGAACAAAACGCCTCCGTGGTCACGAACCGTGTCAATCCAACCGGTAAGGGTTACTCTTTGACCGATGCTTTCGATTGTCAGCTCGTTGCAGTTGTGAGTTCTAAGCATAAAAAATACCTCTCTTTTTAGTAGTTTTCATATTTTTTCAAATTTAATTCGGGCAAAAACAAAAGGTCCTCGCCCCACACGCATGGGACGAAGACCACATCTCCGCGATACCACCCAAATTGACCTCTCGGTCCTCTCAAACATCGTTTCGTGAATTAACGGGCGGTTCTAATAGCATATGCGTTCTTCCGCCGACTCGGGAGTGTTCTTCTTGCGGGCTTGCCTGTCGCACTTTCACCTTACACGACTCTCTAAAAGACAAGTGAGCCACAATACTCTTTCCGTCACAGTCTTATTTTTACACACGTAGTATATCACTCTTTTTTTTGCGTGTCAATAGAATTTTTGAAAATTTTTTTAGAATGTTTTAAAAATAAGTATAATATATGATATTCGAATTTGAAATTTTTAAGACGATAAGGGCTCATTTTTCTTGACACGACTTGACAAATGATATATAATAAAAGCATAACAAATCATTATAGGGATTTTATCCCGCAAGGAGAATTTTATGAGAGTTTTAAAGGCATTACTTGCGCTTGCTTTGGTGTTTTCGATGATGCTTGGGATTGTCGCTTGTGGCGATGACACGGAAAGCTCGTCAAGCGTCCTGCAGAGCGATAGCCTGTCAAGCTCCGAGAGCGAGAATGAGTCGGCAGAGCCTACCTGGCAGAGCGATGCGAGTGAAGAAACGGTTGCCAAGGTGGAAAAGCTCCTTGAGAGCAAGCATCGCCTTACATATAACGATGACGGCTCCTTCAGGGTAATGATAGTTGCCGATGCACACGTTGTTATGACCGCCTCTGCGCTTGACAAGGGCGAAATTAAGGGAAGAATTCAAAAAATTATTGAAAAAATCCAACCAAATCTTGTGATTTTGACGGGCGATAACACTCGTGGCTCAGCCCAAGAGGGTATTTTACGCAGAAACATCACAACCATTGTCGGTGCTATTGAGGAGGCAAAGATTCCGTGGTGCCATGTATATGGAAATCACGACCACGAGAATGCGCTCACCAGAGAAGAGCAGCAGCTGATTTACGAATCTTATGAGTGGTGTATTTCCAAGGATGTTGAGGAGCTGAGCGGTACGGGTAATTACGTACACGGTGTTTACAATAAAGACGGAAGCCTTGGCTCGCTTATATGGCTTATGGACTCCGGTGCGTACGTTCAAAACGGAGAGCCGGGCTATTATGACTACATAAAGCAGGACCAGATTGATTGGTATAAGGAAACCTCGCTTCTTGTTAAGGAATATAACAATGGTGAAACGGTTAAGGGAATGATGGCGTTCCATATTCCGCTTCTCGAGAATGATGCGGCAAATGCCAGCAAGGATAACGAAGCGTTTGTTTTCGAGGCTGCGGGCGGAGTAAATGAGCCGATGCATACGTCCTTGGTTGACACAAATCTTCTTGAAACGATTTGGGAGCTGGCAGATGTAAAGGCCATCGTTACGGGACACGATCATAAAAACGATTATATGTTCAACTACAAGGGTGTTAAGCTTTGCGCTTCGCCTACCCTGAGCGATATAGGATATCATGACGAGACAACTCAGGGGGCAAGAATTTTTGACCTGGCGGAAAGCACTCTTGATAACATTCCAACCCACGTTGAGTATGTTATTCAAAAATAACATTGGATGAAAAAGGACTTCGAAGGAAGTCCTTTTTTAATGCGGAATGGTCGGTGCTTCGCAAATGCGGAATGGTCGGTGCGGACCGACAGCCGAATAAAACTGCTTCGTAGGTGATTTTTAAATTAAGGCTAAACGAAAGCGGAGGTTGCCTCGGACGCTCGTCCGTGCGGAGTGCGTGGTGCTTCGCACAGTGCGGAATGCGGAATGCGGATGCGCGCACACCCCAAGAACGGGAGCGTAGTGAAGCGCGATTGGCTGGTGGAAGCCATGCATGCGACCGCAGGGAGTCGTAGTGCGGAATGAAAAGGCTATGTAAAATAAACACGGAATTTGCCTACGGTGGCTTCACCGTTGCCTCGGACGCTCGTCCGTGCGGAATACCTCTTGACACGCACGGGCAAGTATGGTAAAATTGCATTATAAAGCAAATGGGGATTTCCCAAAGGAGAATTTTATGAAAAAATTGATTAGTATTTTGCTCTGCGCAGCGATGCTTTTGAGTACGCTTGCGATGGTAGCCTGTGGCGATGATACGGAAAGCTCGTCAAGCGAGCAATCAGAGTCGCAATCGCAGTCACAATCCGAGTCACAGAGCAAAAATGACAGCGAATCGGGGTCACAGAGTGAGTCAGAGAGTGAAAAAGAAAGCGAATCACAAGGTGAGGCAGAGCCAATGGAAAAATGGGAAAGCGGAGCAACCGCAGATGTAATTGAAAAAGCAGAGGCGCTTCTTCAAAGCAAGCACCGTCTTGAATACAACGAGGACGGCTCGTTCAGAGTTCTTATTTTGGCTGACCTTCACGTTAAGGCGACCTCCGAAAACGCCGAAAAAACGAGCGTGATGAAGCAAAGAATAAAAATGCTCGTTGACAAGGTTCAGCCTAATCTCGTTATTATGACGGGAGATAACACCATAGGCTCAAACAGCGAGGAGCAGCTCAGAACCAATATCTCGGCAATCGTTGAATATATTGAGGAAAAGCAAATTCCGTGGTGCCACGTGTACGGAAATCACGACCACGAGGGTGCGCTCAACAAGATGGCTCAGCTCGAGGTTTATAAATCGTTTGAATACTGTATCTCCAAGGATGAGGCGGATGTTCCCGGCTCGGGCAACTATGTTCACGGAGTTTATGACAAAAACGGCAGACTCGGCTCGCTTGTTTGGCTTCTTGATTCGGGTGACTACATAGGCGGAAACTACTCAAACGGCTATGACTACATAAAGCAGGGGCAAATCGACTGGTATGCCGAAACGACTCAGCTTATCGCAGAATATAACGACGATACTCTTGTAAAGGGATTGATGGCGTTCCATATTCCTCTTATTGAAAACGAGGAGGCGCACGCCAACAGAGATAACACCGAGCTTGTTTACGAGTATTCCGGCGGAAGAAACGAGGATATGTGTCCGTCAAGCAAGGATACAACCCTTCTTGAGACGGTTTGGGAGCTTGGAGATGTAAAGGCTATCGTTACAGGTCACGACCACAAGAACGATTATATGTATAATTACAAGGGCGTTAAGCTTGCGTCCTCTCCGAATATAACGGAGTTTGCTTATTTTGATGCGAGCTTCCAGGGCTCACGTGTGCTTGATTTGAACAAAAACACAATGGACAACGTTCCGACATATGTGGAATACATCATTGAAAGAGTAAATCCCAACGATTTCGAGGCTTTTGAGGGCGACATTTTGCTCGAGGACTTTAATGCAAATTACTCGGATCCTCAGGCGTCGGGCTATGCAAGCAATGGACTTACGGGTACGGTAAGCTTCGATCAGGCAACAGACAAGGGTAAGGGTGGCTCGCCTGCGCTTTCCGTGTCAAGAGACGATGTAAGCAACTTTGAATTTGTTGTTGAATTTGAAACCAAGGGTAAGGTCGGAAGCAACAAATACCTGGTGGTGTGGATGGATTTCACAAAGGTTGACTTCAGAAAGGCATGCGTTGGACTCGTGTCAAGCGAGGGTGTTAAGAGCCCGTACAGAACAGACGATAACGATGGCACATCACCGAAGTTCTACTTTAAGGCAGACGGCTCGAGCACGTGGTCACAGCTCTCTCACGGTGACGATGGCTGCTTCGGACGTGACCAGGGCGCATCATTCCTCGGAAAGAAGGGCTATTTCGCATTTCCTATTGAGGATTTACAGCAGGGCTCAAATAAAATGAGCGAGGATTCGGTAGTATGGGGCTTCTACTTCTACGGCTCGCTCTGGTGGGGCGATGCTTATCTCAATAAGCCGATTTATTTTGACAATATTCTGCTCGTTGAGGATTACAAAACAGCGGAGCTTCCGACTGAATAAATTTAAAAGGACTCGAAAGAGTCCTTTTTGTATCGGCAAAGCGAACAATCTACTGTGGAAGCGAGTATTTTGCTCCAAACACATGCTCGACTATTGACTTTTATAATAAAATAGTGTAAAATAAATGTATGTTGAACAAAGAGGTATAAAAATGAAAATCACAGGCGCAATTTTTGATATGGATGGAACACTGCTGAACTCAATGGACTATTGGGGATTGGTTGCCGATGAATATTTGAAGGGCTTGGGAATATTTCCCGAGAGCGACACGTGTCAATTCTTTTTGGAGCAGGGAATGGCATCGTGGCATAAGATGTGTGTTGAAAAATATGCTCTTAGCGAGCCGTTAGAGATAACGAAGGCGAAAATATATGCTGCGATGGACACAAAATACGAAACGGAGGTCGACCTGAAGGACGGAGCAAGAGAGCTTCTTGATACGTTGAGGGACAGAGGAGTTAAAATGTGCCTTGCGACCGCAACGGACAGAGCCTCGGTTGAAAAAATTCTTCGCCGATTGGGAATAGACGGCTATTTTTCGAGAATATTCACCTCGGGCGAGGTTGGCGAAGGCAAAAGAAAGCCGCTTATCTATGAAAAGGCGCTCGAATATCTCGGAACGGACAAGGAAACGACCTACGTCTTTGAGGATGCGCACTATGCCATTGTCACTGCGCATAATGCGGGCTTCAATGTAATCGGCATTTATGACAGAAACGTCTATGAGTCAAAGGAGAAAATACGCTCTCTTTGCACCTATTATCTTGACGAGGGTATGAGATATGATATAGGAGCGTTTGGGCTTCTTGACTAGCTTCGCTGTTGATATTTGTCGAATTTTGTCGAACGAAATTTTCACAAAAAATTAAAAATCTATTGCAAAAACAGAAAAGGTGTGTTATAATTTCAAGCGTAGAGTAGAACGAACAAATAAAATCCAACTCCTTGGAAATTTAATTTGTGCTAGCAAACGGGCTACTCTATTTTTGAGAATTACGGCACGCATCGGCGTGCCTTTTTAATTTGTCTGTCGCAATACAGCTCAGATATGACACGGCCTTTAGCTTATAGGGGGTAAAAATGAAGAAAACAAAACTGATTTCACTTGCGTTGCTTGCGCTTGTCGTGTGTATGTGCTTCAGCTCGTGCATTGTCGTCAAGGGCACGCCGGGACTTAGCGCATACGATATAGCGGTAAAGAACGGCTTCGTCGGTACAGAGAGCGAATGGCTCGACTCTCTTGTCGGAGAGGGCGGCGACACGGTTGTTGAAAACCAAACGATAAACCAGGACGTTACCAAAAACGAAATAACGATAAACGGCGAGGCACTTGACATATCGTACGCAATAAACGAGGGATTTCGCTCCGCTGTGAGCATAATCTGCTCGTTTTCGCCAAGCTCCTACGGAAAGGACTACAACTCCGCCGGCTCGGGAGTCATTTATAAAATTATTGATGAGGCAAACGGCGAAAAGAGCGCCCTTGTAATAACGAACTATCACGTTGTTTACGATAGCGAATGTAACACGGAAAACAACATAAGCGACAACATTTCCCTTTGCCTGTACGGTAGAGAAATCGACACGAGCAAAATGGAGGCGGAATACGTTGGCGGCTCAATGAGCTACGATATTGCAATTCTTAAAATAAAGCCGTGCAAGACCTTTACCGATGCCGTAAACAACGGAAGCGCAGCGGCGGCTAAGGTGTCGAGCGACAAAATCTACGCAGGCGACACGGTTATCGCAATCGGTAACCCCGAGGCGAACGGAATTTCGGCAACGACAGGCGTTATAAGCGTAGATAGCGAGCATATAAAAATGGTCGGTGCAGACGGTGTGACCTCTGTTGAGTTCAGAGTGATAAGAACCGACACGGCAATCAACTCGGGCAACTCCGGCGGAGGACTTTTCAATGCCAAGGGCGAGCTTGTGGGAATTGTCAATGCCAAGATTATGAGCACCGATGTTGAAAATATCGGCTACGCAATCCCCGTGGGAGTAGCGAAGCCCGTAAGCGACAACATAATCCACTACTGCCTTGACAGCGATTGCGAAACGGTTATGAGAGCGACAATAGGCATCAGTATTCAGATTATGGAAAAATGGACAAAATACAACACCGAAACGGGAATGATTGACAAGCTTGAGAGAAGCGAGGTTGTTCTCGTTACCAAGGGCTCTCTTGCAGACGGAGTGATGCAACTCGGTGATACGATAAAATCAATAACGATAGGCAACGGCGAGAAAATCACAATAGAGCGTCAGCATCAGCTCATAGATTCGATAATCGGCGCAAAAGCAGGCGACATGGTAAAAATCGAGGTAGTGACCGCCGAGGGTGAGAGCGCCGTAAGAGAGATTACAATTCAAGAAAAGGACATAAAGCCCTTTAAATAAACCGAAAAACAGAAATTGCATACGGTGACGTATGCGGAAAAGAGGAAATATGAGAAAAATAATGAGCCTTTTGCTTGCCACTTTAATGCTTTTGGCATGCGTGGCGCTTGTTGCGTGTGACAGGGGCGAGCTCCAAACGAGCGAGAGCGAAAGCGAGAGTAAGAGCGAATCGTCACAGAGCCAAAGCGAATCAAAGACCGAATCGGAGAGCGAATCCGAGAGTGAGGAGCCGAAGGATCCTGCAGACATAATAGATCCAAACGCACCCGCAGACGAGGAAATCACACTCTTTGAGGGAACGTCAAGCGACTACGTGCTTTGCTACGATATGAGCGACGAGCTTGCATCAAAATACGCCCAAGCCTTTTCGGCGCACATAAAGGAGGCGTACGGCATCACCCTTGAGGAGATTGATATTGAGGATGCCCCCTCGGAGCGCAAGATAATCTTCGGCTCGAGCGCCGATACGGCGGAGTTTGTTGTGAAAAAGCTTTACGAGGTGAACGATTTCGCAATCAGTGTGTGCGGAAACGACCTTGTAATCTACGCAACCGGCGAGCCTCTTTACCCCTATGTGCTTGATATTTTGAAAAAGACCTTTGACGGCGAAAAAACGGATTTTACACCCGATGACAGCATAATCTACCACAAATCCAAGTACAAGGATATGACATATGCTCAATACATAGCTGACGGAAAGCCCTTTAACGCAACGACTATTCTTGATATCTTCGAGGCACGTGAGTTTGTTGCCGAGGACGGCACTAAGCTTCCTTACAGAATATACATTCCGTCGTGCTACAACGAAAAGGAAAAGCTTCCCGTTGTTACCATTTTGCACGGTGCGGGCGAAAGAGGATCGGACAACGCAAGGCAGCTTGTCAATATGGTGCCCGAGCTGTTCTCTCAGACCAACGGATTGATTACAAGAGCAATCGTAATAGCTCCGCAATGCCCGTCTTACCCTAACCAATGGGTTGACACACCGTGGGGAGAGGGAAATTATCTTACCTCGGAGGTTGAGGAGTCAAACGAGCTTAAGGCGGTTGTTGAGCTTATCGAAAAGACAAAGGCGGAGCTTGTAACAGACGAGGACCGCTACTACGTTATGGGAATTTCCATGGGCGGCTTCGGCACGTGGGATCTCATTGCTCGTCACACCGATATGTTTGCGGCGGCAGTTCCTCTTTGTGGCGGAGCAGATACGTCAATGGCAGACAAGCTGATTGATTTCCCAATCTGGACAGTTCACTCCTCAAATGACGGCACCGTTCCCTACGGCGGCACAAGAGATATGGTAGCGGCTATCAAGAACGCCTGCGAGCTTGCGGGAGTTGATCCGAAAATCACGTTTGAAACAAAATCGCTTAACCACAACGTATGGACATACGCAGGCAACAGCGTACGAATCGTATCGTGGCTGTTCCAACAAAAATTGAGCGACAGAGCGCTTGACGGAGAATAATAAAATGGAAAAGCTGCAAATAACTGCTCTTTCCTCGCTATCTAAGGTTTACGAGGACAAAATATACTACGAGTCAGCGCCGTCGCTTCACGTGGCAAAAAACCAGGAGCTTAATTACCAAATCGCCCTGCTCGGAGAGGGAGAGTATTCCTTCGAAATAGAAACGTCGCTTGACGGCGTTCATGCATACAGGGTGGGCTACGTTCCTGTCAGAATGCCGACGTATGACGATATCGACGACGGAAAATACGAGCGTCTTGAGAAGGGAATGTTCCCCGATCCGCTTTTTCCGATAAATGACGGAAAAATCACGCTTGAGGGCGGAAAATACGTATCTCTTTGGGTGTGCATTGAGCCGAGCGAGGAGCTTTGTCTGCCCGTCGGAGAGCATAAAATCGAGATTTCCTTCTATCAAGACGGACAGAGGTGCGCAACAAGCATCGAGAGCGTGACCGTTTACGATTGCGCCCTGGAGCCGCTCTCGCTCACCTTCACACAATGGTTCCACAACGACTGTATTGCAAGTGTTCACGGAGTTGAAATCTTCTCCGAGGAGCACTGGGAGCTTATCGAAAAATATATACGCCTTGCCGCATCGCACGGAATGAATATGCTTCTTACCCCCGTGCTGACGCCGCCGCTTGATACCGAGGTGGGTGCAGAGCGCCCGACGGTTCAGCTTGCGCAGATTACCAAGACCGAGAGTGGCTACATCTTTGACCTTTCACGCCTTGAAAGATACGTAAAAATAGCCACAGGATGCGGAATTCGCTTTTTCGAGATAAATCATATGTTCACTCAATGGGGTGCGGCGCACGCACCGAAGGTTATCGCCACGATTGACGGTGAGCAAAGGCAAATCTTCGGCTGGGACACAGACTCCGAGTGCGAGGAATATGCGGAATTTCTCGGTGCGCTCATTCCCGAAATCATAAAATGCCTTGAGGGAATAGGAATTAAGAAAAGACAAATCTATTTCCACGTCTCAGACGAGCCGTCGCTCGAGCAGCTTGAAAAATATTCAAGTGTATCTGCGATTTTGAAGCCGCTTATCTCGGGCTGCCGTCAAATTGATGCGCTTTCAAATCTTGAATTTTACAAGGCGGGAGTGGTAAAAACACCTGTCGTTTCGACAAGCCATGTCGAGCATTTTATAGACGAGGGCGTAGGCGAGCTTTGGTGCTACTATTGCTGTGCGCAAAATCATATGGTGGTAAATCGCTTTATCGCAATGCCAAGCCCAAGAAGCAGAATGATAGGCGTTCAAATGTTCAAGCATGGAATAGTCGGCTTCTTACAGTGGGGCTATAACTTCTACTACACACGTCTGTCTGTGCGTCAAGAGCTTGATCCGTACACCGAAAACGATGCCGATATGGCATTTCCTGCAGGAGATGCGTTCAGTGTTTATCCGTACGGAAACGGAGTAATCCCCTCACTGCGCTTAAAGGTGTTCAAGGAAGCGCTCAACGACTACCGACTTTTAAGTCTTTATTCCGTCGGCGCATTTTCCAAGACAAGAGAACTGATTGACGAGTGCTTCGGCCCTGACCTTACCTTCAAGAATTATCCAATCGAGGTTGCTCCCTTTGATATGCTCACTCGCAGAATTTTGCAGGCGGCGGACAAGGGTGCGCCCGCAAACGAGCCTTCTCTTAAAAGACGTGATGCCCTTATTTCGAAAATAAGAGAAATGGCAAGCGCAAGCTCTCCCGATATGAGAGGAATAGCAGGGGCGTATAACGAGCTTTTTGCGACACATATGGCGCTTTTTGATGCTCCGAGAGCTCTTGCGTTCGAGGAAAAATCTCGCAAGTATTACCTTATGAGCGCCAAAGAAAAGGGCGACACGGTAAAAATAGCGAATGCGCTTATTTTCTTGGCGGAGCTTTACGATTACCCCATATGCGACTATGAGGGCGCAGTTGAATATTTCAAGGAGGCGCTTGAGCTTTTGATGTCAATTCCCGACGAGGAAATTGAGGCTCTGCGTCCGAAAATAAAGAAAATCGAGATAAAGCAGGCAAGGGCGAGCGCTCTGTTCGGCCTTGGCGACGCATTTTTTGATATGCTTGACTACGATAGCGCAATCGAGCCGCTTGAAAAAGCCATTGAGATTTTGCGTCAGATTGGCAACACCGAACAGAGCTATCTCGAAAAAAGAGCGCTCGAGATGCTCCGTGAAATCAATAAATAAAGCAAAAAGAACTCTTATAGGAACAAAAAACAGCCACAGATGTGGCTGTTTTTGTTGTTTTTTAGTAAAAGCCTGCGCTTGTGCAAATCAGTTGAAGACCTCGGTTGCCCTTTTTTCAACGGCAAGACCTGCCTTGTATAGCTTCATAAAGGAAGCAAACTTTGCCCTTTCCTCGTCGCTTGCCACGGTTGTTTCCTTTTCTGCCGAAGCAAACAGAGAGTCGAGAAAATCGTCAAGGGAGATACCGCTTTGTGTGGCAAAGAGAGCAAGCAGGGCTACGCCCCAAGCACCACCCTCGCCTGCGTTTTTCATAACGGTGATAGGTGCGCCGAGCGCTGCGCTCATTGCGTTAGCGCCGATAAACGGAGTCTTGAAGAAGCCACCGTGACCGCAGATGTCAACAATCTGAACGTTCTCCTCGGCGAGAATTTCCATACCGATGCTCATAGCGCCGAGAGCAGAGTAGAGCTGCATTTGCATAAAGTTTGCAAGGGTGAGCTTGCCCGAGGGCATTCTTGCAACGAGAGGAACGCCGCTTTCCATATCGACAATAGGCTCGCCGGACAGGAAGTTGTAGCCGACAACGCCGCCAAGGTCGAAATCGCTCTGCGCCGATACCTCATAAAGCATATCGTAAAGCTTGCCCTTGTTCATTTTCACACCCGCAAGCACCAAAAGCTCCTCAAAGAGATTTGTCCACGAGTTGATTTCGCTTGTGAAATTATTTGCGTGTACCATTGCAACGGGAGCGCCTGACGGGGTTGCAACAACGTCAATCATTGAATTTACCTTGGAAAGAGGTCTTTCCAATACGACCATAGCAAAGGCGCTTGTGCCTGCGCTTACGTTACCTGTACGCACTCTTACCGCATTTGTCGCCGTCATGCCTGTTCCGGCATCACCCTCCGGCGGACACATAAGAGCTCCGCCCTTAAGCGTTCCGCTTGCATCGAGCAAGGAAGCTCCGGCATCACTCAGATGTCCTGCGTCCTCACCAGCCACGAGAACTCTCGGAAGGAGCGCCAAAAGGTCCTTATCAACTCCGTTTTTGCGAAGAAGCTCGTTGTAGATTTCTATTCTTTTCTTGTCGTAGTCATTATCGAGAATTGGGAACATACCCGACGCATCGCCGATACCGAGCACCCTTTCCCCTGTCAGCTGCCAATGAACGTAGCCTGCAAGAGTGGTAAGGAACTCAACATCCTTTACGTGCTCCTCGCCGTTCAAAACCGCCTGATAGAAGTGAGAGCCGCTCCATCTTTGAGGCATATTGAAGCCGAGCGCCGCAGTAAGAGCCTCTGCCGCCTCTGCCGTGTTGGTGTTTCTCCACGTTCTGAAGGGAACGAGAAGCGTATCGTTTTTATCAAACGCAAGATAGCCGTGCATCATAGCGGAGATTCCTATCGCATCAAGCTGCTCGATAGGTGTGCCGTAGCTGTCGCAAAGAGCCTTGTATGATGCTCTGATGCCACCCCATACATCGTCAAGTGAATATGTCCAAAGACCGTTTTCAAGCTTGTTTTCCCAATCGTGAGCGCCCTGCGCTATAACTGCGCCGTCCTCGTTTATCAAAACGGACTTTATTCTCGTTGAGCCAAGCTCAATTCCAAGTATTTTTTTCATAATTTACCCCCAAAAAGTAGTTATATCTAAATTGTATCACACCCCGAGCGCTTTTGCAATAAAAAACGAAATAAATGGCCAATTTTCTTTGAGTGCTTGACATTTTTCGCTTTCTGGGGTAAGATAGAATTGAAGCATAGCTTCAAAAAGAATAAATTAAGAGGTTAATAAAAATGACACTTTCTCCGCTTACTCTGAGCCGATTGTTCAAGGGCGCAGTACATTTTGAGATATCAAGGGGCTACCTTTGTCCGCATAGATACAGCAGAGCTCAAATTGATTATATGTCAAGGGACACCTTTGAGCCGTATTGGCTTGGCAGAGCCTTGATAGCGGGCCCTATGAGAATAGAGCTTAAAACCGATGCGACCGAAATCTCCTTTGAATACAAGGCATCAGAGCCTCACGAGAGGAGCAACACAATAGATTTATACGTAAACGGTGTGCTCAGTGACGTTTACTACATAAAAAATGACCTTACGGGCAAGGTTAGCTTTTCTGTCGGTGAGGGCGAAAAGCGAATATCAATCTATATGCCCTGTGAGAGCATCTTGAAAATAAAGAAATTTACTCTAAACGGTCATTACAGAGCCGTGCCCGACAAAAAGAAGCGCCTTCTTATCATAGGCGATTCGATAACACAGGGCGCAGGCCCCGATATTTCCAGCGAGGCGTATGCCAACATTCTGTGCCGGGAGCTTGACCTCGAGGTCTTGGCGCAGGGAATCGGTGGTTACCGATACGAGCCACAGGATTTGATGCATATCGACGGCTTCGAGCCGGATGCTGTAATGGTGCTTCTCGGAACAAACTACTACGAGGCGAGTGTGCTCGAAAAATACGGCTACGATTACGCCAAGTCCGCAAATGAATTTTACAATAGACTGTGCGAGCTTTACCCCGATAAGAAAATCGTATGCGTAACACCCCTTTGGCGCACAAGAGAGATGGACACGGAGCGCTTTTCGTGGTGCATTGACGCAATAAGGAGCGCTTGCGCTCCACACGCTCAGATAACCGTGCTTGACGGCTTTTCGCTTATGCCCAATGTAAGCGCCTGTCTTGCTGACGGAGTGCATCCGAGCACCTTCGGCTCTCATATGCTCGGCGTAAGCCTTGCACAGAGGCTGAGAAAGATATTGAGGTAATTCTATGGAATTTGAAAGACGCAAAAAGGGAGCGCTTCCCGTTTTGGCAATCTGCTATGACTTTGATAAAACCCTCTCTCCCGACGATATGCAGGCGCAGGGCTACATACAAAGCGTAGGCTACGACGTAGAGCGCTTTTGGCAGGAAACAAACGAGCTTGCCACCAAAAACGAAATGGACGGCAACTCCGCATACATGCTCAAAATGGTAAAGGAGGCGGAGGGCAACCTCGTTTTCACAAGGCGTGCCCTCGAGGATTACGGCTCACGTGTGGCGCTTTTTGACGGAGTTGATACGTGGTTTGAGCGTATTCGTGAATACGGAAGGACTCACGGAGTGATAGTTGAGCATTATATCATTTCCTCGGGCTTGAAGGAAATGATAGAGGGTACGTGCGTTGCCCGTGCGGGAGCATTTGAGCGCATCTACGCAAGCTCCTTTTACTACAACGACAGAGGCGTTGCCGAGTGGCCCGCACAGATTGTAAACTATACCAACAAAACACAGTTTTTGTTCAGAATTCAAAAGGGAGTCCTTGACGTAAACGATCCTGCGGTAAATGATTTCTTTGCGCCCGAGGACATTCGAGTGCCGTTCCGAAATATCGTCTACGTGGGCGACAGCCAAACGGACATTCCGTGTATGAAGCTTGTCAACAGCTACGGCGGACACTCCATAGGAGTCTATAACCCCATCACCTGCGACAAGAGCAGGGTATATAAAATGCTCAGCGACAACAGAATAAGATACTTTGCAAGGGCAGACTACACCGACGGCTCAGAGCTTGATACGCTCATCAAGGCGATAATTGAGCGCACGGCGTCAAATGAAAGATTAGAGCAATTCCACTTTGATAATAAGAGCGAGGCAGGCTCTGACGGTTGCGAGAAATGAGGAGAAGGGTATGAAAATAATGAGCTTTAACACTCAGCACTGCTTGAATTTTTTGGAGCAGAGAGTGGATTACGATATAATGGCAAGAGCAATAGAAGCGGTGGGCGCGGACATTGTCGGTCTTAACGAAATGTTCGATATCGGCTCAGAGTTCGGCGAGCAAACGAAAAAATTAAGCGAGCTTACATCGCTTAAAAATCATTATTTCGCCAAGGCGTGCGAGCTTGGTGACGAGGGCGAATACGGAAACGGATTTTTGTCAAAATATAAAATCGTCGAGGCGAAAGTGATAACAATCCCCGATCCCAATCCCAGAGCATATAACGGCTACTACGAAACAAGATGTATTCTTAAGGCAACGCTTGAAAACGGCTACACGGTTATGGTAGTTCATTTCGGTCTTAACCCCGACGAGCAGCAGAGCGCCGTTAAGACGATTTTGGAAAATCTCGAGGAAGATAAATGCATTTTGATGGGCGATTTCAATGTCACCCCTGACAATGAGGTGTTAGCCCCCATCTATGAGAGAATGAAGGATACGGCATCGGGCTTCTGCGAGAATAAGCCGAGCTTTCCGAGCGATAAGCCGACAATTAAAATAGATTACATTTTTGTCACCCCCGACATTGAGGTGGTATTTGCAGATATTCCGAGCATAGTGGCATCAGATCACAGACCTCACGTAGCGGAAATTGACAGCGAAAATTGAAAAGAGGGCAGACACAATGGGAGAACAGTATATTTTAGAGCAGAATAAGGTAGAGCAGATTGCCGACGTTGATGTTCTTGTTTGTGGCGGAGGGCCTGCGGGACTCGGCGCAGCTATTCGTGCATCACGTCTTGGCGCATCCGTTATGATTTGCGAGGCGCTTGACTGCCTTGGCGGAATTGCCACGGCGGGAATGATGTCACACTGGGGCGGTCGCTCGTCAAGTAAGGTAATGCAAGAAATCTTTGCCCGCACATACGAAAGAGCGCAGAGCATCGGCTGGGCGCACGAAAACGGATGCGGAACGGATGCAATTTATCACGACGTTCAAAAAATCGTCCTCGAGGAAATAATCGCCGAGCAGGGTATCGAGGTTCTCTACTACACAAGAGTGTGCAAGGCGATAGTTGAGGATGGCACGGTTATCGGCGTAATAGTTGAGAATAAAAGCGGCAGATCCTTTATCCGCGCGAAAAGAATTATTGACTCCACGGGCGACGGCGATGTTGCCGCATCTGCGGGAGTTCCGTTCTTTAAGGGCAGAGAGAGCGACGGCAGAATGCAGCCCTGCACCATTATGTTCAACGTCGGTGGCGTTGATTTTGACAGGGCGGTTTTCCCACCATCGTTCGAGACCACCGTTGAAACAGAGAAGGGAGAGCTTCAGGCTCTTGCCAAGGAGATTTTGCCGTTCCCCGCAGGACACGTGCTTCTTTACAAGCAGCCCCTTCCCCAAACGGTGTGCTGTAATATGACAAACGCCATAGAAATTGACGGCACAGATGCAAGAAGCTTAACCAAGGGTGTATTTACCTGCCGTTCGCAAATCATACCTATTATTGAATTTTTGCGTGAATATGTGCCGGGCTACGAAAAATGCTGGCTTATGAGCGCCGCATCGCTTATCGGCATAAGAGAAACCCGTCACTTCGAGGGTGTAAAATCTCTTTCGGCCGACGATATTTTGGAGGCTCGCTTCCACGAGGATTGGGTTGTCCGCCGTGCGCATTTTAACTTTGATGTGCATAATCTCACGGGCGCAAGCCTTGATAAAACAGGCTCACAGCATCACTTTAAGCAGAAAAACGACTACACAATCCCCTACGGATGCCTTTTGCCGAGGGAGATTGAGGGAATTTTGCTTTCCGGCAGAAACATAAGCGGCTCGCATATGGCGCATTCGAATTTCAGAATAATGTCCGTGTGTATCGCAATCGGAGAGGCGGCGGGCACAGCGGCGGCGCTCTCGATAAAGCACGGTATTCGCCTGCGTGACGTTGATGTCACCGAAATCCAACAGATAGTCGGAGAATAATGCGGAATGGTCGGTGCGGACCGACAGCCGAATAAAACTGCTTCGTGGCTAATTATTAAACCAAGGCTAAACGAAAGCGGAGATTGCCTCGGACGCTCGTCCGTGCGGAATGCGGAATGCGGAGTGCGGAGTGCGGAATGAACTTGCTTCGTGGCTGATTTGGAAATCACGCTAAGCTAACGCGGAATATGCGTGTCGAGGCTCTCGACTGCGGACCGACAGCCGAATAAAATTGCTTCGTAGGTGATTTTTAAATTAAGGCTAAACTAACACGGATTTTGCGTGTCGAGGCTCTCGACTGCTTCGTGGCTAATTATTAAACCAAGGCTAAACGAAAGCGGAGATTGCCTCAGGCGCTTGCCTGCGGAATGCGGAATGAACCGGCTCGATTATACAAGCGCAAGCCTTCTTCCTCACTGACGCTTGTTCTTGCTTTATAGCAATAAGGAGAATGAAAAATGGGAAAATACTTAGATATACCGTTTCCAAGGGTGAAAAATCCCTTTGACGGGCACATACATATACACAGATGGAGAGATGAACAAACGGGAGAAAGCTATATTCACGGTCTTGAGGAATACAGACGAGTATGCGGACTCAAATACATAGCTCTTGCGTCGCTTCCGTCGGGAAATCCAATCCCTGTGCCACGTGATGTGAGCAATAACATTATGTGTGCATTTTACAAGCTTGCAAACGAAAACACATTTGCGTACGGCGGCTTTATCTACCCGTCATACCCTGCGTGTGAGGACGATATGACAGATATGTCGCTTGAGGTACAGCTTGACGAGCTGACGGAAATCGGCTTTGACGGAATAAAAATGCTCGAGGGCAAGCCAAATCTTTATGCAAGGGTTGGCCGTGCGCTTGATAGCGAATTTTTTGAGAGGGCATTTGCAAAGCTCGAAAGAGAGGGCACATATGTGCTTATGCACGCACTTGATCCCGAATTCTTCTGGACAACAACCGACGAGGAGCTTATAAACAAGGGCTGGACCTACGGTGATAGCACCAAATACCCCACATCAGAGGCTCTTTACGCTCAAATTGACAACATTTTGCAAAGACATCCGAGGCTCAATTTGTGCTTGGCGCATTTCTTCTTCTGCTCGGAGAAGCCCGAGAAGCTTGAGAGTATGTTTGAAAAATATGAAAATCTGTCGATTGACATCACCCCCGGCGGAGAGATGTATATCGGCTTCAATAAAAGATACGAATACTATAAGGCGTTTTTCGAGAAATATCAAAGCAGAATAATTTTCGGTACGGATATGGATTTCACCCCACATCTTGAGGCGGGAATTTGGCTCTGCGACAGAGTGTATCGCTTTTTGGCAACCGACGAGGTGATTTCCTCGTTTAACGACCATCAAATAAAGGGCCTGGCGCTCTCCGATACGGCTCTGCAAAAAATTCTTTCGGATAACCTTATCGGCAAGCTTGGAAGCAAGCCGAAGCAAATCAACAAGGATGCGCTTAAGCGTTACATAGAAAAATATAGGCATTTAATCGAGGACAAGGAGCTCGTAAAATACATCGACGAGCTGTCAAGTCAGTATTTGTCATAAAAGCCACAGGAGCTTTGCGCTGAGGGCGCAGATTATTACAACTGCGCAACGACAGAGATAGACAATATAACCATCACATATTGCACTTTGACGGGTATAATCAACACTGTTGAATTTACAAGCTAAAGCAAAAAGGCTAAAACAAAAAGGACAGAGAGAAATTTCTCTTTGTCCTTTTTTTATTCACTTTTTTATTCAAATGTAAGGAATTTCGAGCAAGCCCGAGTCAGCCCGCGTTTTCTTGTTGCACGATGTCGTATTGCTCGTTTTCCTCATAGAGCGACAGGGAGCTTACGCACTCCAAATCCTGCAAAACGTAAATGTAGTCAACGTCGCAATCCAGGGTGAAGAAGCAGAGCATCTGATCTCTATAAAATACGGAGCATCTGTCAAGATCAAGAAGCGAGTAAAATCTGTCCGAGATGCTGTTGTTTGATGCTTTTACCTGTTGCCTGTAATTGTAAAGGTCAAGATTTCGATAGTAAATCTCAATCGTATAAGGCAGGCCACCCGCCGATTCAAGACACGCGCGCACCTCGTAATCCGACATAATCGCTTCGTTGGTCAAGCCACTAAAGCTTCTGAACACATCAATCGGAAGATCAGTGACGGTGGTTGGGCCGTGTTCTTTTGAATAATTTTGGAGCTTTGCGTTAAAGGAGCTGACGATGCCGTCAATGCTGATGCTTCCTGTTCC
Source organism: Eubacteriales bacterium (assembly GCA_045636605.1). Classification (GTDB taxonomy): domain Bacteria; phylum Bacillota; class Clostridia; order Oscillospirales; family CAG-272; genus RGIG2000. Next base: position 44,317 of record JAZTXV010000017.1, read on the forward strand.
GCCGACATACGAGGATGCGGGTACGGATTTAAGCCATACATCTATCCGAATACGCTCTGTGTCATTTACTGTTGGAATGGCGTCGATTATACTCTTATCAACCTTTGAGCCAAGGGTAGTGCTTACGGGGCTTTGCTTATGGAGGTCAAGCTCCGAGGACGAGCTGTCCTCTGGGTTTTTCGAAGCATTAAGCTCCATTTCCTCCTCATAAGAGGATTCTGAGTGATTTGAAGATTCGTCGCAGGAAACACCAAATCCAACGCTTAAAAGAAGCAATAATGCTAATACCAAAATTTTTTTCATACTGTTTCCCCCTTTTCAAAAATCCTTTTCCTACCTTTATTATATCATAAGAGCAAGCAAATGTGGAAAATTTAATGGATTTTTGTAGAGTTGCACAAAATCCCCCTCGCCACACAAAAGCGCAAAGGGGGATTTTTGGTTGTTTTTTACAAAAAATAAAAACAAGAAGCATGCTCCTCGATTGTGTCAAGCCAAAGAGCGTCAATCCAAAAATTCAGACAGGCTCTCGGCAAAGAGGTGACCTAATTTGATTTGGCTGAGCGAGTCGTAGTGAGGAATGTCCGGTGCGCCCTCCGGCTCGCCTGAGCAATCAAGCCCCGCCGATATCGTATCGACCACCACATTCAAGGGAGAAAGCTCCGCAACCTCACGCTTGCCTTGATTTACACCCTCATAGTAAACCCAATACATGGGATTGGGCGCTATGTATGCGTCAACAAACGCAATTCCGTCGGGGGCATCGTGATTTTTGAATTTCTTTCTTATGTCACCGATAAAATTGCTAAGATGCTCGCCGTAGCCGTTTGACGATTCTACCATAAACGAGTCCGATTCGCCTTGCATCCAGCACATTCCCTCAATTTCCACGTCATAGCCCTTGCGGATAAGATATTCTATGCTCGTTTCGACAAAAACGGTAAATTTCTTGTAAAGGCTGCCCGTTTTTCCGTCACTTGAAGGGGAGAGCCACTGCTCAAAGAGATTTGTACCGCCCCAAGCGCATTTGACAATAAAAAACATTCTGTCGGGGTATAGCTCGTGCAAGCGCTCGGCGAGTCCAAGCTCAGGGCCGAAGCCCCCCTCTATCTCTCCTTGTAGGGTTGCGCATTTTACAAATTCATTTGACATATTTGCACCCGAGAGGTAGTTAATATAGACATTATCGTAGCCGTTTTCATATTCTGCATACTTTTCGGCGGAAACGTTTTTCTTAAGATATTCGTCAAGGGAGCAGCCGGATGCGTTGGATTGCCCGCCGAGAAGAATAACGGTTGCCTTGCGCCCGCTTCCGTCGGGTAGCGTGTCCTTGATTTCAAAGGAGATTTTGTTTTTCAGGTAATGGCGTATGCCAAAGAAGCATCCGAGCGCCACTAAAATCGCACCGATGCACAATGCAATTATTACAATCATCTTTTTTGATTTTATCATAAAACCTCGCAAAAAAAGCAATTATTTTTTGTATAAGAATAGTATAGCACCATTTTGCGCCCGTGTCAATTTGATCTTGAAAAATCAACACAAGAGCGCCCAATATGGCGCTTACCACCGTGTAAACAATATGCTCTGTACCAAAAACCTGCACAAACACAAGCCCTTCTTGGCCCAAAGGGGCGCATTTGAATAATTTTAATAAAAATAGAAAAACATCTTGATTTTTGAAAAAAGATATGTTATACTTACTAAGCGATTAAAACAGTTGACCGAAAAATCGTATTCTAAAATATTTGGAGAAGTCGCCTAGTTGGTCGAGGGCGCACGATTGGAAATCGTGTAACCGGTAACACGGTTCGAGAGTTCGAATCTCTCCTTCTCCGCCAAAGATACAGGGACATCGATTTTGGTGTCCCTGTATCTTTTTTGGCGGTGGAGGGGTTAGATTCGACTCTCCTTCGTGCTTGCACGAATAGAGTGCGCAAACGAGCGTAAGGCGTTGGGAGTTTGTTCACATAAGCCGAGCGAAGTTCTTTTTGTTCGCAAAAAGCCTCTCTCCTTCTCCGCCAAACATAAACCGCAATTCTGATACAAATGACTTGCGGTTTTTGTTTTATTGTGGTATAATGATTTTAGAAAGGCGGTGCTAATATGTGTTATATCTTATACGGAGCAACAGACAAGGCAATAGATCAAGATGATTATAAAGCTGCTTTGAAGAAATCTCATTATAAATTTTGCATAGGCACAAAGCACGATATAAAAATGTGTATTGTCAACGATTCGTATGAATACCGTGTGAGCGACTGGGTTTGCGATTGCGAGTTTCCCGTCGGAAAGAAGGATGTTAGTGCGAAGCCACTTATTGAACTTGCAATGCTGATAAATGAATTGAAAAATGCAAGAAATTCCAAATGTATTTACATTTCAAAAACTTGGGCGGGAAGAAAGAATAAGACCGAAAAGAACATTCATATAAACGACATAGATATTGTTTCCTTTTTAGCAAATATGGATTTAGACTGCCTTTATCGAATTGACTTTCATTAAAGAGGCTTAGGATATTGTATCAAAATTAGGGTTATTAGCCAACAAATCAGGACGCCGTTCGGTGTCCTTTTTTGTTGCAAAAGAGATTCGAGCTCTCACAGAAACGAGCGTCCGTACCTTATCAATTCTAAAAGCAGGCTATGCCTGCTTTTGCTTTTCAAAATGTAATATAGCGAAACGATGATGCCAATCGCAAAAGCAAGTGAAATGATGTGGCACACACTAAAAAAGCCCCAGGTCATATTTTTTCGTCCTTCTCAAAAGTCACATTATGTGCTACTATAAGGGACAGAAAAACCCCTTGAGGTTACAATAAAAGGGGCGAATTGCTGTCGCCCCTTAAATTATTTGTTTTTCTCAAGCCACTTTTGAGCGCTTGCCTTGTATTTCATCGTGATGCTTTCCTCGGTGTACTTTGACTCACAGCCGCCGTTTGTATAAAGAAAATATGTACCGTCGTCAGTGACGTAGAGCGTTTCCTCGTATCCACGAGGGTCGCCCCAAGCGCCAAACGTAACCTTTTTTACAAGGGTTGCACTTTCTGTGTCAAGCATTCTTCCACGAACGAATTTTTGCATAAAAATTCCCTCCCAAAGTTAAAATATTAAATTACTATTAAATATTAACACATATGCGCTAATTTGTCAACAGGTAATTTTTGCAGTATTTTTAATGCAAATTAGCAAAAATTTAATGCAAATTAGCAAAAATTCGCAAAATTCGATAAAAATTAACCTCAAATTAGCCCAAGTAGTCAAACATTGAATATATTCCCATAAGAGAGAGCACAGATGCGATTACGACAACGAAGGTCGGCATTCTTTTGACAAGGGAGAGGGCGATTGCCACGGCAGCTCCGATAGCGCCAATCCAAAAATGGCTTGCATCAACGAAAAACACGCCGGGGAAAATCAAGGCGCTCATAGCCGTGAACGGAAGAAGATTGAGGAATTTTTTTGCCCTCGATCCGAGCGTCATTTTGTCGAGCAAGGCTCCCGGTAGCGCTCGTGGAATTATTGTTACGAGCATCATAAGCACGGATAAAAGAAGGTAATTCACTACGCCACCTCCTTATCGTCAACGAAAAACACGCCGATAAGAGCGCCGATAAGGCACGATATGATTATAGCCCACGAGGACGCACTCTCGGGTAAAATTGCAGTAAGAGCGCAGTTGATAACGGCAGTCATAACGACCAAAAGCACAAGCCGTACGCTTCCCTTAATGCTTGGCACAAGCAAGGAAATGAACAACGCATAAAGAGCGATTCCGAGCGCATCGGAGACCACGGGCGGAATTAAAATGCTAACAAATGCGCCGATAGCCGTTCCCAAAATCCACGAGCCGTAGGTGACAGTTATAATTCCGAAAAAGTAGGGCATTGTGCATTCGCTCTCGGGCGTTGCGCCGATAATCGCAAACGACTCGTCGGTTATTCCGTGAGAGGAAATAAGCCTTTGGACAAGCTTCGTTTTCCCCAGCTTTCTCATTATGTATGAGCCCATAATAAAATGACGCAGATTGAACACGAGCGTTCCAACAACGATAGAGAGCATTGACGCTCCTGCGCTCACCATACCTATTGCCATAATCTGACTTCCTCCCGCAAAAACGAGAGTGGACATCATTATCATTTCAAGACGGGAAAAGCCCGCCTCCGCCGCCATTACCGCAAATGCGATAGCGACGGGCAGATATCCAAAAATTACGGGGAGCGATATTCTCACTCCCGCTAAATATTGCTTTGCTTTACTCATTTTTCCTTACTGTGCCGCTTCTGTCAAGGGTGATGCCCTATCAAAGAGGCTTTTTTGATATTTGAGAGTTGTTTCTTGGGTATTTTGGTGGGGTGTGTGTCTCTTTTTTAATAACAATAATGGTGCGAGAGAGCATCTGTTCGCCGTTTGTCAGAGTATAATCGACAACCCTTTCGACCTCGCCACCAAGAATTTTGATGGCGCTCTGCGCCACCTCAAGCTCCTCGGGAGCAGAGAGCGATTTCATAGCGATAAACGAGCCGCCGACCTTTACAAGAGGCAAACAAAGCTCACACAAAAGACTAAGAGCGCCAACTCCACGGGCGCAAGCAACATCGAATTTCTCACGAAAATCGGGATTTTGACCGAGCGTCTCCGCCCTTGCGTTTGAGGTGGAAACGTTTTCAAGTCCCAAAAAAGAAGATGTGTCGCTTACGTAATTTACCTTTTTTGTAACACTGTCAAGCCCTAAAACAGACACGTCGGGACGCAAAATGGCAAGCGGAAGGGTGGGAAAGCCACCGCCACAGCCCACATCAACGACGCTCGCCGAGCTTGGAATGTACGGACAGATTGCCACGGAGTCCACGAAATGCTTTAAAATCACTCCGTCATCATCTGTTATTGCCGTTAGATTGAGATGCTCGTTTACCCTCACCATATGGCGACATAGCGCCTCAAGGGTGTCTGCTGAGCGCTCGTCAATCAAGGCTCTTGTGGCATCGTTTTGGTTTGCCACGGAAATTAGCTTGTGTGTAAATTCTGACATAAAACCTCGGTATGTATGTGATTTTCGGGAAATTGGGAGAAAAATCCCCTTATAAGCTCTCGAGAATGCTCAAAAGAGCCTTGAAATTCTCGGGAAGCTCGCACTCAAAGCGAACGATTTCCCTTGTGCGTGGGTGCGGGAACGAAAGCTCCCTTGCGTGCAAGCACTGTCCGTCAATGTGCTTGGCGTGAGCCTTTTCAAAGGGCGTTTTTCCGCCACCATAGGTAACGTCACCGACAATCGGGTGACCTATGTGCGACATGTGAACCCTTATCTGATGCGTTCTGCCCGTTTCAAGCTCCAGCTTGACAAGTGAAAACGACGGATATTCTCTTACAACCTCGTAGTGCGTGATAGCCGAACGGCCACCTGCAACCACCGCCATTTTCTTTCTGTCCACGGGGTGACGTGCAATAGGCGCATCAACCGTGCCACGAGAGTCCCTCAGATGACCTGTGACGATTGCGTAATATACTCTTTTAATTCCGTGCTCCTTGAGCAGAGAGGAGAGAAAAATGTGAGCCTCGTCGGTCTTGGCAACGACCAAAAGACCGCTTGTGTTCTTGTCGATACGGTGAACGATGCCGGGGCGAATAACTCCGTTTATGCCCGAAAGAGAGCCCTTGCAGTGATACATCAGGGCATTTACGAGCGTTCCGCTTTCGTTACCGACGGCGGGATGAACCACCATTCCCGACGGCTTGTTTATGACGATAACATCGTCATCCTCGTACACAATGTCAAGAGGAATGTCCTCCGCCTCGGCGCTTAGCTCGCTCAACGGCATAGCCTCGATTTCGATTTCGTCACCCAAGCGCAGACGATAATTTTTGCCTTGCGTGCGTCCGTTTACGCTCACGAGCTCGCTGTCAATCAGTACCTGTGCATGCGAGCGAGAGCAACCGCTTACCTCGGAAACGAATACGTCAAGCCGTTTTTTGATGTCGTTTTCAGTTATCGTCATTGTCAGTTACCACTTCGTTTTCTGCCACACGGGAGGCTTTTTTGTCCTTGTATTCCTTGATAATGTCTAAGAGAATGCCCAAAATTGCAACACCGACACCGACACAAACGCAGGAGTCGGCAATATTGAAAACCCACGGGAAAAAGTCATTAAATACGGTGAAGTGTATCATATCAATTACCTCGCCGAGCGCAACTCGGTCAATCATATTGCCGATTCCTCCACCCATAACAAGCGCAAATCCGATTTTGGTAAGGCGGGAATCGTGGCTTAGCTTGAACAGATAAACGCCAAGCACGCAAATTCCGATTGTTGATGTGATAAGGAAAACCCATCTGTGCTCAGAGAGCATACCGAATGCCATTCCGGAGTTGCGAATATGGGTGATTTCAAGCACCTTGTCGATAATTACGATATCGTCACCTATCGGCAGATTGAAGAAAATCAACCATTTGGTGAGCTGGTCAAGTGCGACGGCGCCCGAAATTATTAAAATTAAGATAGCGAAAAAAGGCATGATAGCTCCTTTGTTAAATGAGAATTATCAACACGGTAAGAAGCCTTTGAGCGAGATAAATCAAAAGGATTACCGCAATGAATGCGAGGTCGATGGGCGAGCGCCGAGCGAACTCCCAGCGCATAAGAAGGTCACGAACGGGGCGCAAAATGGGCTCCGTCAGCTTGAAGATAAGATAGTAAATTCTCGTGTCACGGGCCTGCGGAATCCACGAGCAGATGGCACGAACCAAAAGCGCCAAATCAAAAAGATGAAGCGCATAGGAGATGATAAGCAAAAAATAAATCATAAATCGGAGAATGTATCGTCACCGCTTGTGCCCTCGAAGATTTCTCCGCTGACATCAACGTCACGGGGTGCGATAAAATAAGAGCTGTTTGTTGCGTTTTTAATAGTTGCGTTAAGGGCATAGGCGGCGCCTGCGATAAAATCAATCATTCTGCGAGCCATAGCCTTGTCAACGCCCTCGAGGTTGAGCAAAACGGTTTTGCCGTCAACCAAGAAATCGGTAGCCGAGAGAATGTGGTCGAATTGAGTCGGCTTAACAACCTTAAGCTCGATATTAGAGCCACCCAGGGCAACGGATGCGCCGTCGTCGCCGTATTCGATTTCGTCCTCGTCGTCCTCGTAGTCATCCTCATACGCTCTGCGTCCAAATCCAAAAAGTCCCATAATCAATAATTCCTTTCGCCAAAAATTTTACTGCCAACTCTGACAAGTGTTGCCCCTGCCTCGATGGCGTATTCATAGCTTTCGCTCATTCCCATTGAGAGAATGGCGCTTTCGTCATTTCCAAAAAGCTCGTCGAAGATTTTCTTCGTCAAGGAAAAATAGGTAAGATACTCCTCACGGCCTTGACAACGGGGCGCCATTGTCATAAGTCCACGCACCCGAACAAACGGAAGGGCAGATACCGATTTGTAAAAATCAGGGACATCCTCGGGCATAACGCCACCCTTTGATGCCTCACGACCGCTGTTCACCTCAATGAGAATGTCCATCACCTTACCGATTTTGGCGCATTGACGGTTAATTTCCTCGCAAAGAGAGAGCTTGTCGACGGAGTGAATGAGGTCAACCTTGTCATAGATGTATTTTACCTTGTTTTTTTGAAGCGTTCCGATAAAATGAATGCTTGCGCGCTTGTCGTATGCGTCGTATTTTTCGAGAAGCTCGTTGACTCGGTTTTCGCCAATCGTGTCAGCGCCGAGCGAAATCAAATAGTTTATATCGTCGGGCGTCTGCATCTTTGTCGCCAAAAGCAGAGTTACCTTGCCATCAGGGCGAGATAGCTTGATTTTCTGCAAAACCGCCTCGTAATTTTTCTTCAGGAGTTCGTGTGTCATATTTTCAGCACCTCTTTTGCGTATTCGAGAGCGCTTTGTCTGTCAACGAATACGGTGTGATAGCCCTTTTTCTTGAAATAAGTAATTTGCCTTTTGGCATAATGTCTTGTCGATAGCTTAAGCTGAGAGATACAAGAGGCAAGCGTTGCCTCACCCTTAAGATACGGAATAAGCTCCTTGTAGCCGATAGCGCCCGACGCAGTTGTTTTTCCGTTCAAAACGCCCATTTCCCAGAGCGTTCGACATTCGTCAACAAGCCCCGACGCAATCATTTCGTCAACACGGGAGTCAATTCGGGAATATAGTGTATCTCTGTCTTCACAGCACAAAAAGAATACGGTTGCATCGTATGGGGCGGGCTGTGTGCGAGAAAGCGCATCGAGCTCGCTTTTTTTCTTGCCTGTGGTATGGTAAATTTCAAGGGCTCGAATAACCCTTTTTATATTGTTTTTGTGAATTGCCCTCGCACTCTCGGGGTCCACCTCGAAAAGCAGGGCGTGCAGAGCATCGGCGCCGTTTTCAATGGCAAAAAGCTCCATTTCGGCACGGTATTCGTCATCTCGCACCGTGTCGGCAAATGACGGGATTTCGATAACACTGTCAAGATAAAGCCCTGTTCCGCCACAAAGAATAGGCGTTTTTCCACGAGATATGATATCTTCAATTACCTGCCTTGCCAAAACGGCATAATCGGCGCAGGAAAAATCCTCGCTCGGCTCAATTATATCAATTAAATGATGTGGCACCATAGCCTGCTCCTCGGGTGTTGCCTTGGCAGTGCCGATGCTCATGTGTCGGTAAATTTGCATGGAGTCGCACGAGATAATCTCGCCGTCAAGCGCTAAGGCAAGCTCTATTGCCAAAGCTGTTTTTCCTACCGCCGTAGGCCCAACAACACCAATCACACGGGGTAGAGTATTTGATTTTTTTGTGTCTGTAATCATAAAACCCCCAAGGTGAATGCGGAATTCGGAATGCGGAATTCGGAATGCGGAATGCCGAATAAAACTGCTTCGTGGCTGATTATTGAATCAGGACTAAATAAAAGCGGAGGTTGCCTCGGACGCTCGTCCGTGCGGACCGACAGCCGAATAAAACTGCTTCGTGGTAGTTGTTAAATCAGGACTAAACGAAGGCGGGAGTTGCCTCGGACGCTCGTCCGTGCGGACCGACAGCCGAATAAAACTGCTTCGTGGCTGATTATTGAATCAGGACTAAACAAAAGCGGAGATTGCCTCAGGCGCTTGCCTGCGGAGTGTGGTTTGCCTGCTGTTATGGAAGGATAAGCATCGCATCGCCAAAGGAGAAGAAGCGATATTCGTTTTCGATAGCGCACCTGTATGCGCTCATAATCCTGTCCTTGCCGTAAAGAGCGCTGACAAGCATAAGCAGAGTGCTTTCGGGCAGATGGAAATTGGTAATCAGGGCATCAACGGCCTTGAATTTATAGCCGGGGAAGATAAAAATTCCCGTTTCGTCGCTCACGGGCAGAACCTGACCGTTATCGCTTGATGCGCTTTCGAGTGTGCGTAACGAGGTTGTGCCGACGGCAATCGTTCTTCCGCCACGCCCTCTGCGCTCGTTGATTGTTCTTGCGGCCTCCTCGCTTACACAAATGTATTCTGCGTGCATAATATGGTCTGTTATGCTTTTTTCCTTGACAGGACGGAATGTTCCAAGACCGACGTGGAGCATAACGGGAACAACCGCAACACCCTTCGCCTTGATTTTTTCAAGAAGCTCGGGGGTGAAGTGCAATCCTGCCGTCGGTGCGGCGCTTGAGCCGTTTTCTCTTGCATAAACCGTTTGATATCGGGATTGGTCGTCAAGCTTTTCGGTGATATAGGGAGGAAGCGGCATTGAGCCGATAAGCTCAAGCACCTCATAAATATTGGAATATTTTTGCGTGTCGTACTCAAAGGAAACGACTCTGTTTCCGTCCTCGACAACCTCCTCAACGGTAGCCTCAAGAGCATCGCCGAAGCGGATTTTTCCGCCGATTTTTATCTTTTTGGCAGGGCGCAAAAGCACCTCCCAGCGTGAATTTTCCCGTTGCTTCAAAAGAAGCATCTCAATTCTTGATGGCGCAGAGGCAAAATCGCCCTCGGCACGCACCTTTTCGCCCCAAATTCTTGCGGGAATAACACGGGAATCGTTAATAACGAGCGTGTCACCCTCTCTTAAATAGTCGAGAATGTCAAAAAAATGCTTGTGCGTAATTTCGCCATCGTGCAAAACCATAAGTCTTGAATGGTCACGAGGCTCGATTGGAGTTTGTGCAATACGCTCGGGGGGCAATTCATAGAAGAAATCGCTCGTTTGAAGCGTTGTTTCGGGCAGAGTGTTTTTTATCATAGTCAAATTACCTATTGTCCAAATTCAAAATACAGCATATGCTTTAAGGGAAGCAATACTTCTTTAATTTAAGGCTCTGTCACAAAAGAGATGTCAGCGCCTTGGTTGTTTATATTATATAGTATAAACCGAACTTTTTCAACTCATTTTTGAAATTTTGGAGGATTTTTAGCGTATGAAGCGGGAAAAGCCGATTTTTACAGGGTGCGCAACAGCGCTTGTAACGCCGTTCAAGGACGGTAAAATAGATTACGGAGCGCTTGGCACGCTTATAGATTTTCAAATTGATAACGGTGTGAGCGCGCTTGTCGTGCTTGGAACAACGGGGGAGAGTCCAACGATAAGGGACGAGGAAAGAGATGACATTGTAGAATATGCCAAGAAAAAAATAAACGGCAGAGCACCGCTTATCGTCGGTACAGGCTCAAATTGCACCGAAAAAGCGATTAAAATGACACAGGGTGCGCAAAAATTGGGCGCAGATGCGGCTTTGGTGGTTACTCCGTATTACAATAAGGCGACAGAAAGGTCGCTTATCGAGCATTATAAAACGATAGCGAGAGCGACAGAGCTACCGATAATTTTATACAACGTTCCGTCCCGCACCTCAGTCAAAATAACCGCAGGAGTGCTTGATGGGCTTGCCGAGGTTGATAATATAGTGGCAGTAAAGGAGGCAAGCGGCGACATTAGCGAGCTTGAGGGCAAAATGGCATTATTTATCAACAGATACGATTTTTATTCGGGCTGCGACGAGCTTGTTTTGCCCACGTATTCGCTCGGCGGCAAGGGGGTTATAAGCGCCGTTTCGAACGCAATTCCAAAGGAAATGGCAACCCTGTGTGCGTTATTTGAGGCGGGTGACACAAAAAGGGCGGCAGAGCTCGCCTTAAAAATAAGCCCGTTTATCAAGGAAATGTTCGCCGAGGTCAACCCTATTCCCGTCAAGTGTGCGCTTTCGGTCATGGGGCTGTGTGAGAACTCCCTGCGTCTGCCGCTTGCCCCCTCGTCAAGAGAGGACAAAATAAGGGAAATGATAGGGCGTGGCTTTACAATGCAGAGTGCAAGGTGACGAATCGCAGCGCATGGCTTCCCCGCAAAAAACACGGCAAGCAGTCGCTTGCCGTGTTCTGTTTGGTTTATTTTCTAAGAGTATTAAATTTGTATTTATAATTCTTAGATGCGTTGTTCTTCTTGAACAGAGTGAAGTAAATCGTCAAAACGATACCGGTCACAAAGAGAGCGCCGCCACCGATAATTGCAATCCAAGCCCAAAGCGGCAAGCCGCTATCCTTTGGAAGCCTTGGCATAAAGATGATATCTCCGTCGCCTTGAGCGCAAAGGGAGCATATACGCTTCTTCATACCCTCCGCCTTCTTGGTAGGCTCAACGATAACTACATCCTTCCATACGTGAGCATTAGCCTCCTTAGCCTCTTCAAACGAGAGTTGAGAAATGGTCTTTGTTTCGGTTGCATCACAGTTCTTGCAGTAGAAGTAGTTATAGCCGGGAGCCGCACAGGTAGGAGCAACTCTTTGAGAGTCATTTCTTTGCATGTGGTGAATGCCCGTCGGCTCTGTTTCAACGATGTCCTGCTCGTAGCAGCGAGCGCAGGTCTTGATAGACTGACCGGGAGTGCCACAGGTTGCGGGAATTGTTACAACCTCGCTATCGTCGCCCGATGCGAAGGTGTGTCCCATCGGCTTATCGAGAGGAAGAGGTGTTGATACGATATTCTTTGACCAAGCGCCGCAATCGGTGCATCTGCGTCTTGTGTGGTAGTCAACCTTTGTACAAGCATCGTAATCCGCCTCGGGCTCACCCCAAGAGTGCTTATCGTTTCTCGGAAGCGTTTGAAGCACGTTAACGGATTGACAAATCGTACATGTTTCGGTTGTGTAGCCTTCCTTTATACAGGTAGAGGCAACGTCTTTTTTGGGGCTTCTTTCCCAAATGTGAGTAATTCCCTCGTTGGAAACGAAGTCTGATTTTGTTGCAAGACCGCATTGAATACATTCGTATGCCGTGTAGCCCTGCTCAAGACAGGTGGGGGCGTGAACGACTGTATCGTATTTGTGGTCGTAGAATACATTTGCCTTAGTCAAAAGAGCAGAGCCTGTGTTGAGCGTGGCAAACATTGACGATTGAACCGCAGCGGGAAGGCTTGCCCAAATTGTAGAAAGAGATCTGTTATAGAAGGTAGGATTATCCTCGGGGTTGAATCTTTCGTTGAAGTCCTCGACGAAGATTTCCTTGAGATATCCCTTGCCGTTTTCGTAATCCTTTTCTATTTGTTGAATGTTGGAGTCCATTTGGAACGCATTCTGAAGGGTTTTTACATCTGTGCCGATAATAATTCTCTTGGCTAAGATGTTCTTAAATGCGCTGTCAGAAATTGTTCTTGCATTCAATTCAAGCGTGTCAAATACGAGGTGTGCGTGGTCCTTATTCTGACCGAAGGCATATGCGCCAATGGACTTTGAAATGTTCTCAACACCCGTTACGGTTGTGAGGTTTGGCATATCGGCAAACGCCGCATCCAATACTGTTTCAACGGACAACGGAATTGAAATCTGCTCAATGTCCTCGTTACGATAGAAAAGACCGATATATGCGTTGTTCAATCTACCGCCGTAGATTTTCGTTGTTCCAAGTGGAATTTCAACACCGACAACCTCGTTTATCTTGAACGTTTCCTTTCTGCCGTCGCTGAAGGTATGCTCAAGCTTGGTGAAGCCGTAAGAGGTGAGATAGGTGTTTGTTTCAAGGTCGGAATCGGCATCAATGCTGAATCCAAAGAGCTTGCTTGCAACGACTCTGAAGCTGTCAACCTTCTTTTCCCCGTCTCTTTCATATCTTACCTTGACCTCAACGTAAACGGTTGAGGGGTCCGGATAGAAGTATTCCGTTTCAACGGAGTTACATCTTGCGCAGGTGTTGGTGTAAACACCGGGAGTTGCCGCCTTTGTCGGACTGCCTATTGACATATCGCTCGTTTTGAGAGTGATTACGTTGTGACCGAGAGCAAAGCGCTCGGAAACGTAACTGGCTTTACAGTAGTCACACTTGTATGTAACAGTACCGTCCTCTGTACAGGTAACGGTGATATCGGTTGCAAGATATTTGTGCTTTTGGTTTGGTGAGTCGGGACAAATATTAGGCTCGACGGAGAAGGTTCCGTCGGCATTTTTAATCGTTTTAAAGTCAACGGAGATATACTTTGCGATATCAATATTAAACGTACCGCCCGCAATCTCCATGGTGAAGCACCTGTCTCTGCCGGCAGGAACCCAGCCGCCGAATTCCTCGGGGAGAGTGATTTTTCCGCCGTAGAAGTTGAGGTCTGCAATCATGATGTCGTCATAGGAGCTTGTATCACGAATAAGAGGGAACTCGCCGCTTGTGATGGAAACCTTTGCTGATGGGTAAATGTTTATGTCGGCGCTGTTAAGACCGTGTGAGCGAACGAGGTATGTACACGTTACGTCACCCCAAATGTTGAGCGTTGGGCTTCCGTCAGCAAACCAGGAGGCATCGTTTTCCACACGCATAAGAGGTACGTTTGTAACAATTTTTACGTCCTTACCGATCCAAAGACGCTGCTTTGACAGAGGAAGGTTGTCATACATATCTCCGTAGCCGTGAACAGCTGTGCCGTAGAACGCACCGTCAGTGGTATTGTTCGAGGTGAAATTGATAGTGCCCTTACCGAAGAAGATAACGCCGTTACGTGTAGCGCCTGTTCCGTATTGACAGTTTGAGATTGTGAGATTGTGTCCGTTAAGGTCAAGCACGTGTACCTGCCAGCCCGAATCTGCGGCGAGCCGCTGTGTCAAGGTCATATCCTTGCCCATCTTGATATATGTCCAGTCGCTTTCCTTAAAGTATTGAAGGAGCTGGGTCTCGTTGTTTGCAACCTTACCCGTCGCCTCATAAAGCTTCGTGTCACGGGTGAAGATAACCTTTTCGCCGGGAGCATAAAGCACACCGTCGTCAGATACCCAACCGAAGAAGGTGCCGTCTCTGTTCGAATATTTCGTGTCTCTGAGCGTAACCTCCTCTTCGTCGCTGACGATAATCTGAGATTTAAGATAATCTCCGTTATAATAATATAACGAGAAAACCTCCTCTGCGCTCACAAAAGCAGCGCAAATAACAGCGAACAGAGCGCATACAATCGTGAACAAGAAAATCCTTCTAAAAGACCTTTTCATAATATCTCCTTTAAAGCCTATGGCATTAGATTAAGTCAAATTAACCAATCAAAGAGCGCCGAAAGGGCGCAATTATGGCATTTTACATAATAATTATACTATACGACAGCGCCTTTGTCAAGTATAAAGAATAAAAATATAAGCAAACCTCTGCCGATGCGTCAAGGACTTGACAAACGGGGGCGGGTGGTGTATAATGGTGTAAAATGGAGAAGAATGTGCTATTTACAAAAAAACGGGAGGAGGGCTTGAATTATGAGAGGTGCAGCTCAAATGGACAAATATGCGCTTGAGCACGGCTTTGTTTATAACAACAAAAGCGCACTGAAGCATTTTGAGGTAATTCAAAAGCATCTTCGCCGTGACGAGAACGTTCTGCTTGCGATGGCGCCCTGCGGAGTGTATAACGGTGGCGCAATTGTAATGAACGGCATATGCGCCGTTGCCTTCACCGATAAGCGTCTTATCTATGCACAAAAGGGACTTTTCGGCAGCGAGCCCGTAAAAATCGTAAGCCTTGACAATGTAAACGATATTCAAAAGGAAACCTTCGGTCTGTTTGACGGAAAGGTGTGTATAGACACGCTGAAGGAAACCGTGCGCTTAAACTTTTCGAAGCTCCAGCTCGGAGAGGCATTTATGGCGATAGTCGATGTCCTCGAGGTCTATAAGCATAAAAACGAGGAGCTGGTTTTGCCCGTAATTGAGGAGCTCGAGCAATGGAAGCGTCTGTACGACAGGAAAATCATAACAAAAAGAGAATTTGAGGAAAAGAAAAGACAGCTTCTCGGCCTTTGAGCCATTTTTCCGAAAAATCACACAAAATCCCAAAACAGCCACCCCTGTGGCTGTTTTTTGATGCTTTTTTCGCTTTTTTGGGGATTAAAACGGAGCTTTTTTGGTGAGCCCTCCCAAAAAGCAGACTCCTAAAAGCGCCGATTGGCGAATAAAAATTCAAATTATTGTTGACAAGTTATAAAATGCGTGATAAAATATTAGGCGAACAAAAATTGTTAATATTATTTACCTATGACATATAGGAGCAAAATTTATGCCCGTGGGGGCGTCCCCACAAGGAGTTTTCATTATGAAATGGACATCACTTAATGAGTTAAGAGAAAAATATCTCTCATTCTTTGAGGGCAAGGGACATCTTCGTCTGCCGTCATTTCCGCTTGTACCGATAAACGACAAGTCGCTTTTGCTTATCAACTCGGGTATGGCGCCGATGAAGAAGTTTTTTACAGGAGAGGTGGTTCCGCCGAGAAGCAGAGTTGCCACCTGCCAAAAATGTATTCGTACACCTGACCTCGAAAGAGTAGGACATACCGCCCGTCACGGCACATTCTTTGAGATGCTCGGCAACTTCAGCTTTGGAGATTATTTCAAAAACGAGGCGATTTCTTGGGCTTGGGAGTTCTTGACCGAGGTTCTTGAAATCCCGAAGGAGCTTCTCTGGCTTTCAATCTACGAAAACGACGAGGAAACTCTCGATATCTGGGTGAACAAGATAGGCGTTGAGCCTCACCGTGTTGTTCGTCTTGGAAAGGCAGACAATTTCTGGGAACACGGAAGCGGTCCCTGCGGCCCTTGCTCGGAGATTTACTTTGACCGTGGCGAAAAATACGGCTGTGGCTCTCCCGACTGTAAGCCCGGCTGTGATTGCGACAGATTTATGGAAATCTGGAACAACGTATTTTCACAGTTCAACAACGACGGCAACGGCAACTATACCGAGCTTGCTCAGAAGAACATAGATACCGGTATGGGACTTGAGCGTCTTGCGTGCGTTTTGCAGGGCGTTGACAATATGTTCGAGGTTGACTCAATCCGTAAAATTATTGACCGTGTATGCGAAATTTCGGGCAAGCGCTATGGAGATAACGCAAAGAACGATATTTCAATTCGTGTCGTTACCGACCATATAAGAAGCGCAACCTTTATGATTTGCGACGGCGTTATCCCGTCAAACGAGGGTAGAGGCTACGTTCTTCGCAGAATTATAAGACGTGCATGCCGTCACGGCAAGCTTCTCGGCATTGACCACCCGTTCCTCGTTGATATGTGCGAGGTTGCTATCGGCGAGAGCTTCGGCGCATACCCCGAGCTTGAGCAGAAGGCGGATTACATTAAGAAAATCATTTCCTTGGAGGAGGAGCGCTTCGATACGACCATCGACCAGGGACTTTCAATTCTTGACACCCTTATTTCAAGCGCTAAGAGCGAGGGCAATGGCTCAATCTCGGGCGCAGATGCCTTCAAGCTCTACGATACCTTCGGCTTCCCAATCGACCTTACCCGTGAGATTGCCGAGGAAAACGGCCTGTCAATCGACGAGGACGGCTTCAGCGCTCTTATGGCTGAGCAAAGAAGAAGGGCAAGAGAGGCAAGAGCAAGCATTGGCGGCTGGGACAACGCAGACGCATCGCTCGATGTTCAAAAAACAGAATTTGTCGGCTACACGGCATTTAGTGCAGAGGGCAGGGTTCTCGCAATTATCGGCGAGGACGGACAAAGCCTTGACAGCATAAGCGAGGGCGAATGCACCGTAATCCTCGATAAAACCCCGTTCTACGGAGAGGGCGGCGGACAGGTAGGAGATAGCGGAGCGCTTTCAAACGATGCCTGCACGCTTGAGGTTCACGACACTAAGAAAAATGACGGCGTATATTTGCATCTTTGCACAATCACGGGCGGAAAGCTCAGCGTCGGAGATACCGTTTTGGCTGAAATTGATGCTCCACGCAGAGAGGCAATCGCAAGAAACCACTCCTCTGTTCATATGCTTCAGGCGGCGCTCAGAGCAGTTCTCGGAAATCACGTTGAGCAAAGCGGCTCATATGTTGACGAAAACGTCGGCAGATTTGACTTTACACACTTTGCGGCGCTCACCGACGAGGAAATCGCTAAGGTTGAGGCTCTCGTAAATATGCACATTCTCGCAGGCGAGGCGGTTGTTACCACCGAAACCGATATCGAAACGGCAAGGGCAAACGGCGCTATGGCGTTGTTCGGCGAGAAGTACGGCAAGGTTGTCCGTATGGTTAAAATGGGAGATTTCTCCGTTGAGCTTTGCGGAGGAACACACCTTGATAACACGGCAAGAGCCGGTATGTTCAAAATTATAAGCGAAAGCTCCGTTGCCGCAGGCGTACGCAGAATTGAGGCTACAACGGGCTATGGCGTTCTTAACCTTCTCGCAGGCAAGCAGAAGCTCATTCACGAAACCGCATCGGAGCTGAGATGCCAAAACGAGAACGATATTGCAAAGAGAGCAGCTCAAGCGCAGGATGAGATAAAGGCTCTTAAGAGAGAGCTGGAGGCTCTTAACGCAAAGCTTGCAAACGCAAGAGTTGACGAGCTTATCGCAGGCGCTAAGCTTGTAAACGGCGTGTATGTTATCACGGCAGACCTCGGCGATATGAGTGTAAACGCAGTTCGTTCAATAGGCGATACGATAAAGGATAAAAACCCGCTTTGCGTTGCCGTATTCGCAATTCATTCGGGCGACAAGCTCAACTTTATCGCAGTATGCGGTAAGGAGGCCGTTGCAAGAGGCGCGCACGCAGGAAACATCTTGCGTGAGGTAAGCGCAGTGGCAGGCGGTAAGGGTGGCGGACGTCCCGACAGCGCAATGAGTGGCGGCCGTGACATTGACAAAATTCCCGAGGCGCTCGCTTTGGTTGAATCACTTATAAAATAATGTTGACGATAAGTATTGACTTTGCAACATAATTGTGATATACTTTTCTTGACAAAAAAACATTTTACGAAAGGAAAAATAAAATGGAACACATTAAGACAATCGAAACTGTAAATCTTTGCGAGAGCGCAAGAAACGGTGGATGTGGCGAGTGCCAAACATCCTGCCAGTCTGCTTGCAAGACAAGCTGCGGCGTAGCAAACCAGGAATGCGAAAATAGCGACAAATAATTTTCTCGCATAAATTAAGGACTGTTTGTCGAAGGCAAACAGTCCTCTTTATATGACGGCTATTTCTCGGCACGAGATTGAGCCTTGGCAAAAAATAGCTTCAAGCTACTGCGTTGGAGCTCGGTTGCAGACAACTAACGAGGTGGCTTTTTAACTAAATCGGAAAATTTTAGTTCTCGGGACAGACCGAGTAGGAGATTTTATGGTACATCAATACAAATTAGGCGGATACAATATCGTTCTTGACGTATGCTCCGGAGGCTTGCACGTTGTTGATGACGTTGCGTATGATATAATCGAGCTTTTTGAGAGCAAAGCAAGGGACGAAATAATAAATATAATGTGTGAGCGCCACGCCGTTACACAGGATGAGGCGAGTGAATGCTACGAGCAGGTGCTTTCCCTTAAAAACAGCGGAAAGCTATTCACTCCCGACACCTTTGAGACAATGGCGGACACGTTGAAGAAAAAGACGGCGGGAGTAATCAAGGCGCTTTGCCTTCACGTTGCGCACACCTGCAATCTGAATTGCTCATATTGCTTTGCATCGCAGGGCAAATACCACGGAGAAAGGGCAGTTATGTCACTTGAGGTGGGTAAAAGAGCGCTTGATTTTCTGATAGAAAGCTCGGGTACAAGAAGAAACCTCGAGGTTGACTTCTTCGGCGGCGAGCCACTTATGAATTTTGAAATGATAAAGGAGCTCGTGGCATACGCAAGAGAGCAGGAAAAGAAATTCAACAAGAATTTTCGCTTTACTCTGACCACGAACGGACTGTTGATAGATGATGACGTAATCGAGTTCTGCAACAAGGAAATGAGCAACGTTGTTTTGTCGCTTGACGGCAGAAAAAGCGTACACGACAAATACAGGGTTGACTATGCGGGCAACGGAAGCTGGGAGAGAATTGTACCCAAGTTCCAAAGGCTCGTTGAGGCGAGAGGTGGCAAAAACTACTATATGAGAGGCACCTTCACTCACTCAAATCCCGATTTCCTTGAGGACATCAAGGTGATGCTCGACCTCGGCTTTACCGAGCTTAGCATGGAGCCGGTTGTTTGCGCAAAGGGCGATAGCGAGGAGCTGACGGAGCAGGATTTTCCGATAGTTTGCAAGCAATATGAGGACCTTGCCACACTTATGAGAGAAAGACGTGATGCGGGCAACGGCTTTACCTTTTATCACTATATGATTGACCTGAAGGGTGGCCCCTGTATCTATAAAAGAATATCCGGCTGTGGCTCGGGAACGGAATATATGGCGGTCACGCCGTGGGGAGATTTGTACCCCTGCCACCAATTCGTCGGAGAGGAGCGCTACAAGCTCGGCGACATCTATAACGGAGTTACAAACAAGATAGCTCAGGACGAATTTGCGTCGTGTAACGTTTATGCACGTCCCGATTGTGCAGACTGCTGGGCAAAGCTTTACTGCTCAGGCGGCTGTGCGGCTAACGCATATCACGCAACGGGTAGCGTAAAGGGGATTTACGAATACGGATGCCGTCTTTTCAGAAAGAGAATGGAATGTGCGCTTATGCTTGCAATAGATAAGGCATTGAAGGGAAACGGCTGATGAGGCTTTACGAAATAATAGAGCAGTATGCCGACTCTGACTCTGTAAGAGCGCATATGCCGGGACACAAGGGCAAGGGCGTGCTTTGTGATATGGAAAAATATGACATAACCGAAATTTTTCCGTTCGATTTCGATAAAAGCATCGAGCTTGCAACCGAGCGCTCAGAGGATATGCTGACCGAAATCTACGGTACAGCAAGAAGCATTTTTTCCACCGAGGGCTCGTCACTTTGCGTTCGTGCGATGCTATATTTGGCTATGCTTCATTCGGGCAAGGCGGGTGGCTACATTATGGCATCAAGAAATGCCCATAAGTCACTCATATCTGCGGCGGCATTGCTTGATTTTGACATAAAATGGCTATATTCCGATGCTGATAAGAGCTATCTGAGCTGCGAAATCACACCCGATTATCTTGAAAAAATGCTTGGAGAGTGTGATAAAAAGCCGTTTTGCGTGTATATTACAAGCCCCGATTATCTTGGCAGGACAGCAAAAATATCGGCTCTTGCGAGGGTGTGCGAGGAACACGGAACGCTTCTTGTGGTCGATAACGCACACGGAGCGTATTTGAAATTCCTGGAGAATGACACACACCCAATCACTCAAGGGGCGCATTTGTGCTGTGACAGCGCCCACAAGACTCTGCCTGCGCTCACGGGCGGAGCATATCTTCACATATCAAAAAAGGTAGAGGAGCTCTCGAAATATGCCACTGATGCCCGTGCGCTTTTCGGTAGCACGTCGCCGTCATATTTGATACTTTCCTCGCTTGACAGGCTAAACGATTACCTCAAAAATGAATACAGGGAGCGACTTTTTGCCTTTACCTGCAAAATGAGCGCCCTGAAGGAGCGCCTTTGCGCCCTTGGCTATGAGGTGCTTGACGGTGAGCCGTTAAAGCTCGTTATAAATGCATCCTCCTACGGCTATTCGGGCAAGCAGATTGCCGATTATCTTGAAAAAAACGGCATAATCTACGAAATGTGCGATTTGAGCTATGTTGTGCTTATGCTCACACCCGAGAACACCGACGGCGAGCTTGAAAGAATATATTTTGCGCTATCCAAGCTGCCAAGAGGCGAAAAAGTAGACGAGCATGCGTGCGGAATTTGCGCCCCTGTGCGAGTAATGTCAATAAGGGAGGCGCTGATGTCACCTAAAAAAAGAGTACCAGTAAGCGAGGCGATAGGCAAGGTCTGCGCATCAATTTGCACCTTTTGTCCCCCTGCCGTGTCGATTGTGGTGGCAGGCGAGCAAATTGATTCCTCGGTTGCATCAACACTTGTCCGCTACGGCTTCGAGCAAATCGACGTAATAGACAGATAAAATATACACATTAAAATCAAAAGAGCAGGACACGTGTCCTGCTCTTTTTGTATTTAACTGATAGGAATGAATTTTCCGTCAACTAAAATCCCCGGAGTTTTTCTTTCGTCCTCAATCAAAATAACGTTGTTGCCACGCTATCTCCGTTTTGGGTTTATTGATACGGGAAGAAATCTCCGTTTTCAAAGAAGCCCTTGACGGTTGTGTCATTGGCTGTCAGAGTTGCCTCTCTTGCGTTGCCTGTTGATTGGAATACGCCCTTAATAATAGCGCCCGTATGCAAGGTAAGAGTTCCCTCGCCGTTCCAATCTCCAAGAGCCCAGCGTCCCTCATAGATATCGCCGTTTGTGTATCTCATCACACCTTGACCGTGGGGGAAATTACGCTTATTTCTTTCTCCCTCGTATGAGCCGCTCATGGTTGTATCGAACATAACGTAGGTGCTATCGGAGTCGAGTGCGCCACCGTCATTCTCGGAGTCACACACGGACTCATCCTCGCTTGGAGAGTATGTCGGGCAATCGTCACTTTCAAATGAATCGTCACCCGTCAACGAATCGCAAGATGGGTAATCGTCATTTGATGAGCATATCGGAGCATCCTCGTCGGGAATTTCGATGCCGTCAAGGCAGTCGAGGTCGTCAAGTGTCGGAATAGTGCGCTTTCTTGGAAGCGGAGCCCTGTTTATCGGCTCGTCACCCTCGATAAATTCACCGTCAACGAGCTGTCCGTAGCGAACCCTTTCCATATTTTCAAAGAATGTAACGTTAGAGGAATTGTTGCACGATTGCCAGAAAGCAGAGAAGATTGAGCCGTTAACCCAAAGCACACCCTTGCCGTGCCAAGCATCGCCTCTCCATTCGCCACGGTAAGCCTTGCCGTTTGCATAAATCATAATGCCCTTGCCGTGTCTGCTTCCGTTTTTCCAGTTGCCCGAATATACACTGCCGCTTGCGTATGTCATAATACCCATGCCGTGTAGCTCAAGGCCGCAAATTTCACCCTTATATGTGTCGCCCGAGGGATATTTTACTCTGCCGATAGCCTTGTCATCCTCAATGAAATTTCCCAAAATAACCGTGCCGTCGTGCAAGGTATATCTGCCTATTCCAAAGGGTACATCATCCTTCCAAGCTCCCTCGTAAACGTCGCCGTCGGAGCTTATATATCTGCCGTAACCGTTAAAGCAGCCGTCAACGAAATCGCCCTCGTATGACGAGCCGTCGCTCCAAACGTATTTGCCACTACCGTTCGGCTTTCCATTAACGGAATCGCCCTCGTAGTAGCTGCCATCGTCCCAAACGTATTTGACCTTATCGTTCGGCTCATGGTCAGACTCCTCATAGTCAGACTCCTCGTAGTCAGACTCCTCATAGTCAGACTCCTCGTAGTCGGAATCCTCGTAGTCGGAATCCTCGTAGTCAAGGTCGTCATAGCCGTCATTTTCGTCGTCAATGTCACGCTTGCTGTCGTCGCCGTCAAGCTCGCACGCATCAACCTCATCGTCCTCGTCTGCGACAGGTGGCTCCTGCGGATCTGTGGAGTCCGTTGTGTTACAGCAGCCGCAAACTGTTTCTCCGTTAAGAATTTTATTTAAATTAGATGCAATTATCTCGGCATCACGGGAAAAATCTGTCGAATTTGAAGGGTTTACCTCGGCTTCCTCGTCAATTTCCTCAATAAGATTGCCGTTTTCCCAAATGCCTCTTTTTACCTCGCCGCTTGCGAGAAAAAGCTCGCCGTAGCCGTTAAAGTCGCCGTCAACGAACTCACCGACATATGTGCCGGCAGAGGAAACGCTTCTGCCGGTGCCGTTTGCATAGCCGTTTCTGAATTCACCCTCGTAGTATGAGCCGTCGTCGAAGGTGATTCGTCCAACGCCGTTGGGAATTCCGCCTTCGTCAGAGTCGCCCTCATATGTAAAGCTTGCCCTTTCGTGCTCACTTAAGCTATCGCTTGAGTCAATAGACGGACATCCAAAGGCACGAATATCATTGTCAGCACGGCTTGAGCGCTTGTCAAACGGCTCACGACAGTGGTCGCCCTCAACGAACTCACCGTTCTTGAAGGTACCCTCAAACCTTTCACCGCTTGGCAAAATAAGTCTGCCTATTCCGTGATATACGCCGCAGCTGAAGCCACCCTCGTAGGTTGTACCGTCAGGCAAGGAAAGCCTGCCCATTCCGTCAAAGCTTCCTTGAACGAATGCGCCCTCGTAGGCTGTGCCGTCACCGAGAGTGAGCCTGCCCATTCCGTCGTAAAGACCGTTAAGGAAGCTTCCCTCATAGTTCACACCCGTTTCAAGAGAGAGCTTGCCAAGACCGTTGAAATCGCCGTTGACAAAGTTACCCTCATAGGCAGCGCCCCTGGAAATCGCCAAAACGCCATAGCCGTTAAACTCACCGTTCACAAAGCCACCCTCGTAAACGAGCTCATTAGGCTTTGTAAAAACGCCTCTGCCCTCGGGAAGATTGTTTTGGTTTACGGCTCCGTCGTAGATTCCGTTTTTAAAATCAAATTTCATATATTGTCCTTTCGTGTGGGGCTGTATCACGGAATACGCCGTGACAGAGCCCCCTGTAAAAAGCAAAATTAAGTTAGCGGCAATTAGTCCTCAGATGGATAGAAGGCGCCGTAGCGCATAGAGCCACGAACAGATGTGCCACCGTCAATGAGCTCAAGAGAATCGCTATCCTTGAAATCTCTGAACATTCCCGTGTAGGTATGACCGTCACTTGATATGTAAACGCCCTTTCCAAGCCACTTGCCGTATGACCAGAAGCCGTTATATATATCTCCGCTTGCATAGCGCATCAAGCCCTTGCCGTGAGGCTGTCCGTAGTTGTTTCTTGCGCCCTCGTATGTGTCCTCGGCGGGTGGGGGCAGAGAGGAGTCGGGAATTTCAATTTCTGCATCATCGTCGGATTCCTCGTCGCCAAAGCCGCTAAGAATACCGAAGCCGTCATCGTCGTCATCATCGTCATCGGAGAAGAAGCTCATAAAGCCCTTGCCCGATTCCTCCTCGTTACGCTTAACGGGAGCCTCTGATGAAGCTGCGGTGCCTGATGTGAATACATCGTCATTTGTCTCAACGGGAGTGTTGACGGGCTCGTTCATCACAACATCGTCAACGGGTGTGTCGAAAATTTCATCGTCGATCTCCTCGACGGAAATTACGGGAGCCTTTGCGCTCGGAGTCGGACGTGACGGTGCGTGGATTGCACCAGGTCTTGACATAGGAGTCTTTGTTCCCGTGCTGCCCGCAGGTCTTGCAGGTCTTGTGGGTGCCGCAGGCCTTGTAGGAGCGGTCGGAGCAGGCCTTGAAGAAGCGCTCGGCCTTGAAACAGAGGGCCTTGCAAATGATGAACCCGAGCTCGAAGCGGATGCTGCGGAGCTTCCTTGGAACTCGCCCTCTATCCATTCGCCCTCTTGAACCGTACCATCGGCAGATGTTAGCTTGCCGAAGCCGTGATAGTTGTCATTTTTGAACTCGCCCTCGTAAACGTCGCCGTCTGCATATACACGTATGCCGTGACCGTTGAAGTCGCCGTCAACGAATTCGCCCTCGTAGTAGCTGTTTTCGCTCCATACGTACTTACCGAAGCCCTGACGCTTGCCCTCAAAGTATTCACCCTCGTAGTAGGAGCCGTCCTCAACCCATACGTATTTACCCTTACCGTGCTGCTTATCGCTTTTCCATTCGCCTATGTAGTAATTTCCGCTTTCCCAAACACGCTTACCGTGACCGTTGAAATCGCCGTCAACGAAATCACCCTCGTAGTAGCTGTTCTCGTTCCAAACGTATTTACCCTTACCGCAACGCTTGCCCTCAACGTAGTCGCCCTCGTAGTAGGAGCCGTCGTCAGCCCAGGTATATCTACCTCTGCCGTGCTGGTTGTCGTCCTTCCATTCGCCGACATAGTAGTTTCCGCTTTCCCAGACACGCTTACCGAAGCCGTTGAAGTTGCCGTCGGCAAACTCGCCCTCATAGTAGCTGTGCTCATTCCAAGCATAGCAGCCGTGTCCTGTACGCTGTCCGTCAACGAAATCACCGTCGTAATAGGAGCCGTCCTCCCAGGTATATGTTCCGCTTCCGTGACGCTTATCATTACGCCACTCACCCTCATAGTGTGAGCCATCGGGCCACGAATAAACACCGAAGCCCTCGAAGTTACCGTCAACAAACTCACCCTCATATCGCTTTCCGTCGCTCCATTTAAGCACGCCGTAGCCCTCGGGCCTTCCGTTAGAGCCAACAGGGCCGGTATATGTAGCGCCCGCAAAGGAAATTGTTCTTGACGAGCCTCTTGATGAGTGTCTTGGCGGAGTTCTCTTTGTCGGTGGCGGAGCAGTCCTTGACGGAACCTTCGCAAAGGAATTTCCGCTCATATCAAATGAGTCCGTTGAGCTGAAATCCTGTGTCCAGTCGTAGCCGCCATCCTCGGGGACTTCAATCTCGGGCTCGACCAATTCGTCATCGTCGTCATCGTCGTCAAAGTTTTCGACGGTAGTGCCGAAATCGTTCATCCAATCGTCGCTTGCGGAGCTGAAATCGTTTGTCCAATCATAGCTCGAGCTTGACGTGCGTGACGAGCCGAACGTATCGTTTGTCCATTCGCCCTCCTGCTCGGTGCCGTTTGCGAATTTCATTTTGCCGTGGCCGTGTCTTTTTCCGTTTTGCCACTCGCCCTCGTAAACGTCGCCGTTATTCCAATAAAATGTTCCCTTGCCGTGAGGCTCATCGGCGTCATTAAACTCGCCCATATAGAAGCCGTCGTCGGTTGTGATAGATTTGTTATTCGTTTCCATAGCTTTCCCCTTAAATTATCTTAATCGGCACGAAAATCGCCGTCAGTCATCGTTCCGTGTATAGCTCTTCCGTTCAAGAAAAGAGTTACGTTCAAGCTGCGCTTTGTTGACGAGAAGTAGCCCTTATATACCTTTCCATCGGGCAACGTATATGTGCCCTGCTTGTACCATTCGCCGTAAGCCCAGCCACCGTCATAGGTTGAGCCGTCTGCGTAGAACATCTTTCCTCTGCCGTGTGGCTGTCCCTTGAAGTTCTTTTCACCGTCGTAAACGTCGCTTTGCTCGTCGGGAGTAAACTCAAAGCCCGTCATAGAGCCGTCTGTTTCCCTTCCGCCGATAGTCTTTATAACCATCTCGGACTCTCCGCAGTCGCTCCAATAGCTTGAATAATAGGTAACGCTCTCGCCGTTCTCGGAGGTTGTATATGTACCCGAGCCACGCCAAGCGCCGTCCTCCCATTCGCCATCAAAGAAATTGCCGTCAGCATATGTGTATTTACCCTTGCCGAAGAAGGTATTTTCACGGAAATCACCCTCGTAAACGTCACCGTTTTCCATAGTGAGTGTTCCGTGACCGTTGATTTGGTCGTTTTCGTATTCGCCATCGTAGCTTGAGCCGTCGGAGAAATTACAGTGCGCCTCTCCTGAGAGCTGACCGTCAACGAATGTGCCCTCGAAGACGTCACCCGAATCCCAGGTCTTTTTACCACGGCCGTTTATAGCGCCGTTTTCCCAATCACCCTCATAGGTGCATTCGTATTCGTCCCAGCGAATAGAGCCGAAGCCGTGCGGAAGTCCGTCTGAGTTTATCTGTCCCGCATAGATTCCGCCGTCATATTCGTAATCCTCAACGTCGGAGAGGGAGTCCTCGGAAATCTCCTCAAATTCGTCCTCGTCGTCAACCAAATCGGTTGCCGCATCAAGAATTTCGTTCTCAAGGTCGGTAAAGTCAAGGCCGTCATCCTCGCCCTCGTCATTATCGGTAACCTCGTTGTACGTGTCGTTGCCCATAGGGAAGTCGTCAACGTCTGTCGGATTTTCCGCCATTGTTGTTCCGAAATCGTTTGTCCAATCGTAGCCGCTGTCGCCGGAGTCATCGCAATCGTAATCATCGCTTCCGCTTATCGTGCTATCGTCGCCCTCGTCGTCCTCGTCGTCAAAATTTTCAACGGTCGTGCCGAAATCGTTCATCCAATCGTCGCTCGTGGAGCTGAAATCGCTTGACCAATCGTTTGAGTTGAACGAGTCGTATGACCATTCGCCCTCCTGCTCGGTGCCGTTTGCGAATTTCATTTTTCCGTGGCCGTGTCTTTTTCCGATTTGCCACTCGCCCTCATAAACGTCTCCGTTGTTCCAATAAAATGTTCCTGTGCCGTGCGGCTCGTTTGCGTCGTTAAAGTCACCCATGTAGAAGCCGTCGTCAGTTGTGATGGATTTGTTGCTGCTTGCCATATCCGTTCCCCCTTGAATATTATGTCAAGAACGCATTTGCGTCCAAAATAAATGGTATGTAAGTATTTTACTATGTGTTATGCGTGTACAGGTCACAACTTTGTGACAAGGCAGAATATACCGCACCGCACGCACTAAAATATACTTATACATACTAATTATACTACACCATATATATTTAGTCAACCATAAAATTGACTGTTTTTAACAAAAAAGGACAAAGAGTCGCTCAAAAAAGGACAGAGAGCAAATGCCCTCTGTCCGATTTTCATTTTTGAGAGTGATTTTTCAGTCGTCGCTTAGTCTAAAGCTCTTGGAGCAACCTTGGCGGCGATTTGGGCGGGAACCTCCTCGTAGCGAACGAAATGGAAGGTGAAGTTGCCACGGCCCTGCGTCATAGCACGGAGAGCGATTACGTAGTCAACCATTTCCGCCTTGGGAACCTCTGCCTCAACAACGGTATATTTCGGATGCTTGAGGTCGGGCTCCATGCCGAGAACTCTGCCACGGCGCTTATTAAGGTCACCCATAACATCACCGACCATCGACTCCGGAATGCTTACCTTAAGCGTACCGATAGGCTCAAGAAGAACGGGATTTGCCGCTGTCAGCTCCTTGTAAGCCAGGCGAGCCGCAAGCTTGAAGGAAAGCTCGTTGGAGTCAACGTCGTGATACGAGCCACCCGTGAGGTCTGCCGCAAGGTTTACCATAGGATAGCCGAGAAGCACGCCGACCTTCATAGCCTCCTCAAGTCCCTTTTCAACTGCAGGGAAGTAGCCCTTCGGCACCTCGCCGCCGACTACGCTTGTAGTAAAGGTAAGACCGTCATTTTCGCTGTGTGAGAAGGTAATCTTAACGTGACCGTACTGACCTGCGCCACCCGATTGCTTCTTGTGCTTGCCCTCAACGCTGATTGTTTTCTTAATTGTTTCACGATATGCAATCTTCGGAGTTTGAAGCTTGATTGTTACGCCATATCTCGTCTTAAGCTTGCAAACGACTGTATCAAGGTGAACGTCACCGATACCCTTGATAAGAAGCTCGCCCGTTTCGACGAAGTTTTCAAACTTGACGGTTTTGTCCTCGTCAAGAATTTTTGCAATAGCAGTAGCAACCTTGTCCTCGTCTCTTGCCTCGGTCTTGATTGCCATTGTCATATTAGCCTCTGGGAATACGATAGGAGCATATTCGATAGAGGATGTAAGGCACAGTGTGTCGTTTGTGTTAGTGTTTTGAAGCTTTGCGATAACACCGATATCACCGCAGGCAAGAGAGTCAACCTCTGTTTGCTTCTTACCGCAGATGGTGTAAATCTTGGAGAATTTCTCCTCGGCGCCGGTGTTGACATTCTTAAGAACCATGTCCTTCTTAAGCTCACCGTTCATAACCTTGAAGAAGGAGAAGCGACCAACGAACGGGTCTGCTATGGTCTTGAATACGAACAGGCGACACTCGCCGTCACGCTCGATTGCGATATCGGAGCCGTCGGGAGCCTTTTCAACTTTTTTTGCCGTATGTCTTGGGAATGAGTTGGCAATAGATGTAAGAATGGAGTAGATGCCACGCATGTTTTCCGATGAGCCACACCATACGGGAACGATAGAGCCTGTAATCATACCCTCGTGAAGCGCATTTGCACACTCTTCGGGGCTAAAGCGCTCGCCCTCGAAGAACTTTTCGAGCATTTCCTCGTTGGTTTGCGCGCACGCTTCCATGAAGATTTCCTCATATCTTTGAGCAATTTCAAGTCTTGAAGGAGTCATTTCCTCCTCTTGACGCTCGCCGTTTGGCAGGTAACGGAAGCATTTCATTGTCATGAGGTCAACCATCATAACGCCGTTTGCTTCCTTTATGGGAATAAATACGGGACAAAGAGCATTTCCGAACTCCTCACGAAGCTGATTGAAAACTTTGTCAAAGTCCGCATCGGGATCGTCGCACTTGTTGATAAAGAAGGCTCTGGGAAGACCTGCGTCAACTGCGTTGTACCAGGAAAGCTCCGTTCCAACCTGCATTCCCGATTTTGCATCTACATTGATAAGGCACGCATCTGAAACACGAAGTGCGCTCGCAACCTCACCTGCAAAGCCAAGGAAGCCCGGGCAGTCAAGTATATTTATCTTAACGTTGTTCCATTCAAGGTTACAAACCGAAAGACCGATAGAGATTTGTCTTTTGATTTCCTCGGGATCGTAGTCGGATACCGTGTTTCCGTCACAAACTCTGCCAAGACGGTCTGTTGCGCCTGCACGCCAGAGCATAGACTCGATAGTTGCTGTCTTACCGCTTCCGCTATGTCCGACAAGACACACGTTTCTGATGTCGTTTGTTAAGAATTTTGCCATTGTTCTTTCCTCTTTTCTTTATTTCGGCTCTGCCAAACACGAGATTGATTTCGTGACATAGCCTTTATTTAAAGTAAATCGGGCGCTTGCCCAAATAAACCTCATATCATAATTGTATCACTAAAAAAATTACATATCAACCCTTTTTGTGTAATTTTGTTAAAATATACGAAATTGCACCTGACAATTTGTGCAATTTGCACAACAAAAAAGCGCACCAGCAAAAGAAAAAACCGCCTGCTCGGCGGTTTTTTGATGTATTGTCAGATTTCGATAATCTCATAAAAATCCGCATCAAAGACGCAGATGGATTTTACGGTGTGATACGGAATGCCAAAATGGGTATTGTCCGCACCGTAGTGGAAATGCCCTTGAATTACTGCTCTTATCCTGTCGGCGTGTCTTGAAATTATGTCGTTTACCTCGGTGGCGTTACGCACCTGATGCGCGAAATCCACACACATATCGAGATTTTCGTGGATTAGCACCACGCAAGGCATGCTCGAGCTTGAAAGAGCATCATCAAGCAAGCGAAGCTGCTCGGGAGGTACGTTGGCGTCGTCCCATTTCTCGCCCGAGATATCAAAATGGCGCATATCGGAGCGATAATTTGCATCAAGAGCGACAAGTCTTGTCTGCTCGCCGTCAAGGACAAAGGGAGCGAGGCTCACACCCGCATTTTTGAAATCCTCACGGCTTAAATCGAGGAAATCGTGATTTCCGGGGACAAGATAAATCGGAAGCGAAAGGGCCTTAAATTGCGATACACACTCCGCCAAATACTCCAAAGCCTGCGCTTTTGTGTCGCCTTGTGCGTGGTCAATCATATCGCCGAGGCAAACGCAAGCGTCAACGCCGTTTTCCGCAAAAAGCAAGAGCATTTTTTTAAGGCGCTCAAAGCCCCGCCTCGGCTCTCTGCCAAGCCCCAGACTTTCCTGCGAGCAGTAGTGCAAATCCGAAAAAATACCGATTTTCATAAAATCCTCCGTAAAAATCAACACTATATCTTAATTTTTATCACATCACCGATATAAAAATCAAGTATTTTCGCAAAAAATAATCGTCTTATACTTCAAAAACGCCGTTGCCTTGGGCGGAATATTTGTAAATATATAAAAAATTAAATTTTTTTGAAAATTTTTCTTTACATTTAGATATTTTTGTGGTATATTATTTGTGTTAAATAATCTATATGCCTGAAAAAGACATAAAAAGGAAGGTATAAATTATGAGTCGTATGGTCGGTACAGTATCAAGAGGTATAAGAGCCCCCATTATTCGTCAGGGCGACGACCTTGTTGAGATTGTTACAAATTCAATTCTTGAAGCATCAAGAGAGGATGGCTTTGAAATCCGCAACCGTGACATCGTTGCTATGACGGAGGCTATCGTTGCAAGAGCGCAGGGCAACTACGCAAGCGTTGACGATATCGCAGCCGACGTTAAGGCTAAGCTCGGTGGAGAAACAATAGGCGTTATTCTCCCGATTTTGAGCCGTAACCGCTTTGCTATCTGTCTTCGTGGTATCGCAAAGGGAGCAAAGAAGGTAGTTCTTCAGCTTTCATATCCATCTGACGAGGTGGGAAATCACCTTATCAGTCTTGATATGCTTGATGAAAAGGGAATCAATCCCTACACCGACGTTTTGGATCTCAAAAAATACAGAGAGCTTTTTGGCTACGAAAAGCACCCATTCACAGGTATTGACTACGTTGAATACTACGAGAAGCTTATCACCGAAAGCGGCGCAGAGGCCGAAATCATTTTTGCAAACGATCCCCGTGCAATTCTTAAGTACACAAAGAACGTTCTCGCATGTGACATTCACTCACGCTTCCGCACAAAGCGCTTACTTAAGAGCGCAGGCGCCGAGGTTGTGTTCGGTCTTGACGAGATTCTCAATACAAGCATAAACGGTAGCGGATATAACGAAAATTACGGTCTTCTTGGCTCAAATAAGGCAACCGAGAACCAAGTAAAGCTCTTCCCAAGAGATTGCCAAGCACTCGTTGAGGCAATTCAGGCAAGGCTTCTTGACGCAACGGGCAAGCTCGTTGAGGTTATGGTTTACGGTGATGGTGCGTTCAAGGACCCTGTTGGAAAGATTTGGGAGCTTGCAGACCCTATCGTTTCCCCCGCATACACCGCAGGTCTTGAGGGAACTCCGAACGAGCTTAAGCTCAAGTATCTTGCAGACAACGATTTTGCAGAGCTTTCGGGCGAGGCGGTCAAGGAAGCGATAAAGAGAGAAATCGTTAAAAAGGACGGCAACCTTGTTGGAAATATGGCATCTGAGGGCACAACGCCAAGACGCCTAACCGACCTTATCGGCTCACTCTGTGACCTGACATCAGGCTCAGGCGACAAGGGCACACCTATCGTGTTTATTCAGGGCTATTTCGACAACTACACCACAGAATAACCCGACAAGCGTCGAGAGGCGAATTCCTCGTTTATAAAAAAGTAACTGCTTCTGCATAGCACGAAGCAGTTTTCTTTTTATTTATCGAGAGCCTCGAGATTGAAATTTTGCGTTAGCTTGGCGTAATTTGAAAATTAGCCACGAAAAATTTTGTTTGTATGTACGAAAAAAGACGGTCAAGCGACCGTCTTTTTGTGTTATGCTACTGTGTATTCACCAAGGCCTTCCTTGCCTGATGTGATTTGTGCAGGGGTAAGAATGCTTTGAAGCTTAACCGTGTAGAGAACTGTGTCGCCTCTTGTTACCTTGCTTGCCATAGGAGACGAGATTGCGGAGTCCTCTGCGCCGACATACTCCTTTTGGAGAAGCTGGGCGGTGCTCATATCGTCATCTGTGTAAGCATAGCCTGCAAATACAAGCTCAAGCGATTCGTGACCTGTCATACCGTTAACGGACACATTACAATTCTTGTAAGTGATGTCAAGAGCAACCTGAAGCGCACCCTTTGTTGCGTTCAATGTGCCGTCTGCATTAAATATACCATCAGAGCCAAGGTACTTAGGATTGAAGATTACAACGCCGAAGCCAACGCTCTTGCCTGTGAGTGTCTCGTAGGTAGCAAGGCTATCGTGGCTTACCTGGTAGCCTGTTGCAATTCCGTTGTTATCGGGGCCTGCTGAGTAGCCTGATGCGGTAAAGATAGCAGAGTAGGATGTCTTTTGGTTAGTTGCAGCATTCCAAACGCTAAATTCCTTGTCAAAGCCGTTAAAGGAGATAAAGGTTGCGGGCACGCTTGTGGCTGTTGCGCCATAGTAAATTGTCTTTGTGCCTGCGTTCTCGGGGTTAAAGTCGCTAAACGGAGCAACACTCCAGCCGCTCCAAGCGCTTGCCATAGCATTGGCATCTGCCTCGGTTCCCTTTATGATAAGGTCAGCCTTTGAGGGCTTTGATGTAACAGATGTCCAGTTGCTTGAGGAAATAATATACTTAAGTGAGCCGCAATCCACGAATGTGTTGTTGCCGGAGCTTACCATTGTGTCGGGGAATACGATGTATTCGAGATTGTTACAGCTATAAAAGGCACCGTCTGTACCGATGTTGGTAAGCACCTTGTCAGCCGCACCGTTTTCACCCTTGATTGTACCGTTGAGAATTACAAGGCTTGTGATGTCTGTGTCACGAAGGGAGTTGTTTCCTATGTATGTGATTGTATCAAACACAAGGTCGCCTATAATATTCGGTCCCCAGAATGCAGAACTGCCAATGTATGTTATTGTACGGGGAAGACCGTTAAATACAACATTTTTTGAAACGCTGTTGAATGCGTATTCGGAAATCATCTCGACATTCTCGGGGAGAATGACGCTTGTAAGGTTTTTACAGTTCTGGAACGCACGAGGTCCAACATTCTTTAGCGGAGCACCCGACATATCAACGCTTGTGATAAGCGTATCACGGAATGCGTTTTCGCCAAGAGATTTGATGTTTGGTAGCTTAATGTCGCCTGAAATTTTTGTATTGTAGAAGCCTCTGCCGATTTCTTCAATGGATTCAATGCTGTTTATTGTTGCAAGTGACGAGCAGCCGTTGAATGCGGCGTAAATTCTCTTGATGTTCTTAGAGAAAAGAACGGTGTGGAGATTAGAGTCATACTCGAAGCAGTATTGACCGAGCTGGACAACATTGGATTTTGACATATCAACACTCAAAAGTGTCTTTGTATTGTAAAACTCCGCATTGGAAAAGCTTATCTCGGCAGTGTAATCCTCGCCTGTTGAAGGGTTGTAGCCACGAGCCTCAATTTCAACCGTTTCAAGGCACTTGAGCTGTCTGAATACATGGTTTCCGATGCTTTTGACCGTCTTTGGAATGAATACCGATACAACAGGGGAGTTAGAGCCTCCGTTTGCGCCAAAGGCACTGTCGGCAACTGCGGTTACAACATATTTTTCGTCGGTTGTGCCGTCGCCGTCCTTATCGTAATTAACGATTTCGGGGATAACGACATTGGTAAGAGTACCGCTTGTTCTGTTTTCGGTGTTTACCGTTGCAGTTCCGTCAAAGCCGGGATAAGCGTCGGTTTTGGTGAACGAGTAATAAATGCCGTCAACCTCAACCGCACTTACACTGACAGCCAAAAGGCAAACAGCGAAAAGCACCGTAACAAAAAGTAGTAGCTTTTTCATAAATCTCTCCTTGCAGGGTAGCCCCTGCGGGCATATAAAATATAATTATGTAATGATATAATACCACATAAAAAATAGTATGTCAAGACAAATTGCACAAAAATGGGGGGGGGGGGCTTGATTTTTGTTAAAATTGCACAAAAGAATTGCCACTCTTGAAAAAGCCCTTGACATACTTGACTTAGAGCGTCAATTGTGTTAAAATACAACCAATACACAAAAGGAGCAAAAAATGATAAAGAATGTAGTTTTTGATTTTGGACAGGTGCTCGTTCACTTTGTTCCCGAATATATGGTTGGCGTTTACGAAAAAAATCCCGAGGACGCAAAATTGCTTTGCGAGGTTGTCTTTGACCGTCTTTATTGGGATAAGCTTGATGCAGGCACAATAGAGAACGAGGAGGTTATGGATGCCGTAAGGGCACGCTTGCCTGAGCGTCTGCACGAGGTTGCGAGCAAAATTTACTATAATTGGATTTACAACATTCCCGAGCTTGACGGAATGAACGACCTCGTTTTACACCTCAAAAACGACCACAGGGTAGGGCTTTTTCTCCTTTCAAATATTTCAAAATACTTTGCCGAGCACCAAGGTGAAATTCCAATTCTTTCCCACTTTGATGGGCTTGTGCTCACGGGCCCTATCGGCATTGTAAAGCCGACAAGGGAGATTTTTGCATACCTGTGCGAGAAATTCGACCTTAACCCCGACGAAACAATTTTTATTGACGATAACGAAAATAACATAAAGGGTGCGTCCGCCTTTGGTATTCACACCTACCACTTTGACGGAAACGCACAAGGATTAAGAGAATATCTTGACAAAATTCTGAAATAAGTCACCCTGTATCTAAAAAAGCGGAGCATTTGCTCCGCTTTTTTTACTTCAGGCTCTGTCCCAACACGAGATTGATTTTTGACGGAAAACAACCTCGAAATACCGTGTTAAAGCTCGGTTACAGACAACTAAAGAGTATGCGCCCTCGCTTCGCCTTGTATTTCTTCGTTCTTTCCTCGTCAAAAGCACTTTGTTATTCAACTCTTAGCTGTGACATAGCCTTACTTTTTACTCTCGAAGTCCCTATCGGCAAAATCGCAAAAGCGACGAATAAGCTCCGTTTCCTTAGGATCGTATGGGCGCAGGCTCGGTCTGTACAGGTCGTGAAACCATTTTGTAAAGTCAATAGGTGCGCTCTTGTCCTCGTTATACCAGCTCCAATGCGCCTCGTAAGGCTCGTAGGTTTGATATTTTCCTGCGACAAAGCCCCAATTATAGCAACCGATATTTTCCACATAGAAAAGCGGAAAGTTCTCAAAAACCGTGTTGCCCGTGCACCTTGCAAGCCACTCTGTGTTGATAATAGGACGGCCGAGGCTCTTTAGGTGCTTGATAAGTCGTGCGTGCTCCTCAAATGAGCTGTAACAATGATAGGATATAATATCCGAGTGCTCAAGCGCGTATTCGTTTAGCTCGCTCGTGTGAAAATCGTCCTTATCAAACCACCATGCGCCAACTGTCAAGGGCTGCGAGGGATTGATTTCTCTGACTACCTCAAACATTCTTTTCAGGTGAGGCATAGTGATGCTCTCACGCCTGCTATTGCCGGGCTCGTTAAACAAATCCCACATAAGAATACGGGAGTCGTCCTTATAGAGTGTGACAATCTCCTTTACCATTTCGAAATACATATCGGCGCTTTTTTCGTCATCAAGATAAAAATGGGGCGCAGGACCGTTATGTGTGCCGTGTTGAGAGTGCTTGCGCCCGCCGTGATAGCCTAAGTCGTAGCTCTGCTCGCCGATATCGGGCATTTTCCAAAGCTCCGTTTTAGGTGGCATACAGTCGTTTGCGAGGACTATCATACACGAAATCTCATAGCTATCAAAAAGAGAAATATATCTTTCAAATCGCTCAAGAAAGCTATCGTGCTCCTTTTCCCACACAACATACTCTAAAATCAAGCGCACACTATTAAATCCAAGCTCACGCATCACCTCAAGCTCCGCCTTGGTGCTCTCGTATCGCTCCTCGAAGTGTAGCGATTGCCATTGGTCAACACGGTTGACGCAATCTGCGCTCATATAGTTACAGCCTCTTATCCATTTTCGCGCATTGTACCATTCCCACGCACGCTCCTTGCTCCATCTTTCCATTTTTCGCCCTCCTGCGCTTTTCTAATTTAATTATACATTGAACGCACAGATTTTTCAATACCTTTATAAAAACCTCGCTCAAAGGCCCGCTTTTTGACAAAGCTTTAAATTTATGACAACAAAAAAACTCGGTTGAAAATCAACCGAGTTTTTGGCGAAGGTGAGTGGATTCGAACCACCGCGCCATACAAGATGACCTACAGCCTTAGCAGGGCCGCCTCTTCGACCGACTTGAGTACACCTTCAAGCGAATGCTGATGCGCTACTTACTTGGCGCACAGCGCAAACCGTCGTTTGGTAGTTTGCTTTTCAATTATACACAATTTTTATGCCCTTGTCAATACCTTTTTTCTTTTTTATTTTTTATTTGTTTTATTTTTAACAAGATTTTTTGAAAATACTCTTGACTTTTGAAAAATATTGTGATATTATATCTTTCGCAACAAGCAAATGCGCCCCTAGCTCAGCGGATAGAGTGCCCGGCTACGAACCGGTAGGTCGAGAGTTCGAATCTCCCGGGGCGCGCCATAAAGATAAAAGGACAGGTTTTTACCTGTCCTTTATCTTTTTATGTCGCACCCTGTCGCTTCGAACCTCCTTCAAAAACGCAACACGTTTTTGAATAGAGTTCGGATGCGAGCAAAAGGCGTTGAGAATTTATTCTCATAAGCCGTGCGAAGCACATTACCGTCAGGTAATGCATCTCCTATAAAGCACGCAGTGCTTTCGGGGCGCGCAGGACTTGCTCCTGTCTTTTTTGTTTATCTCGCCCTTGGTTCGATTCGACTCTCCTTCAAGGCTTTGCCTTGAATAGAGTTCGCAAGTCCGCCGAAAGCCGTTGTCTGCTTGCAAGCATAAGGCTCGGCGTGACTCGTTGCCACAGGCAACGCATCTCCTATACAGTGCATCGCACTGTCGGGGCGCGCCAAGAGAGACTCAGTTGAACACCTAAGGTTCGCTGAGTCTTTTTTATTTTATTATACCGAATTATACACACAGGACAGAGTTTTTCAACTCTGTCCTTTTTTATTTTGTGCTATAATAATTTTATTGAGGCAATTTTCTGCTTCTGTATTTTTGCGGTGAGACTCCAAGATGCTTCTTAAAGAGTCTGCTGAAAAAGTATTGGTCACTGTACCCAACGTGCTCGCTGATTTGCTTTATTGACATATTGGTGCTGTCAAGCATATTTTTTGCAAGCCGAAGCCTTAGCTCGATAATATATTCGTTAGGTGATTTTCCCATTTGATTTTTGAATTTTGTAAAATACCTTGAACAACTTAGTTTTTCAATTTTTGCAAGATAGGGAATATCAATTTTGTTTGTATAAAAGCTATGTATATATTTGAGTGAAGCTTTTAATGGAGAAGTGTTGACTTTATCTAATTCGATTTTAGCAATATAAAGAATGATTTCCTGTAAAATAGACGCACACAATTGAATAGCAAGTGGTTCATTTGATAAAAATGTGTCAATTAGCTTTTTGCACTTATTGTGCATTTCAACACTAAACTCACTATCAATAATGCAGGGCAAATTATTAAATCCACATTCCGTTAAAAATCTATCAGCATATGAGCCTGTAAAGTGTATAGATAAATAATAAGTAGGCGGATTTCCGGCAAATTGGTAATGATATTTTGGCGGAAAAATAACAAAATTTCCTTTTTTTGCAATATAGGTATTTCCGTCAATTACAATAGATAATTCTCCATTAGTAACGAATGCCAAAAAATAATCGTCTCTGCCGATGGAGCTATATGTCTCGAATGGTGTTCTAACATCATAATGTCCGGCTGTATTTATAAGCAGGGGATAATCGTTTGAGACCTTGCTGTTAAAATACAATAATTCGTCATCAATATATCGTATAATTTTTGCCATTTTTACCTCTCAATAGTATAAAAATCCATTTTTTAAAATAAGATAATCCATTGCCACGGGACTAAATATATTGTACAATAAAATTGGAGAGATGTCAAGTGAATTGAAAACTCCATTCCTATCTATAAACTAAAAACGAATAAATTGTTTTGGAGGAAATATGAAAAGAAAAATTTTACTGTTTTTTGTAACAGCCTTCATTTTCGTGTGCTTGCTTGCGCTTTCTGTCAGCGCTATGTCAGGCTCAGGAACAGAGGCTGACCCTTATGTGGTTGAAAATGCAGAGGATTTCGTTTCTATTAAGAATAGCCTTTCGGCTTATTACAGGTTAGATGCAGATATCTCTGTTTCATCAAACGAAGGCGCAATCGTTGAGGGGCCATTTACAGGCGTTTTTGACGGTAACGGACATACTGTTAATGTAAATATCGTGGGCGCAACAAGTGGCACCAACACATATGATGCACTATTTGGCGTGGTTGATGGAAACGGCAAAATCAAAAATCTTACTGTAACAGGCGAAATTACCGGCTCAGATAAGGTTGCAGGCGTTGTAGGCAAGCTTGCAGGAAACGCAAATGTAGATAACTGCGTAAACTATGCCAAGGTTTCCGGCAGAAAAAATATCGGCGGTATTGCAGGCTTGATTTATTACAGTAATTCAGGCAAAAAAGCTACAATTACAAACTGTGTCAATTACGGCTCAATAAATGGCGCAAATCCTATAAAGACGGGACTTGACATTGGCGGTATTGTAGGTTGTATTTGGGAAACGGATACATCTATTGTTACTCTTGCAAACTGCTATAATGCAGGTACTATTACCGCAGCGGGCGAAAACTGTGGCGGTATTGTAGGCTTTTCGCAAGCAAAATATTTTGTAAATTGCTTTAATATTGGCACGGCAAGTGCTACAAGGGGACTTGGCTCAATTATTGGCGCTACCGACGGTAATTATACTCACGATATTAAGGGCTACTTTAACGGCACAAATTTAGAGCTTGTAGGCGCAAAATCAGGAACTATCACATCAAGCGGTAACATGATTGAATCAACAGGCGTTGCAATTTATCTTGGCTCAGGCTCAGGTATTCGTGGCGAGTTCCACTTAAACCAAGAGGTTTACGAAGCATTTTTAACTCTTGTAGGCGGTAAAAATGCTGAATATGGCGCGGTAGTATCAACAAAAGATGTTGTTGCAGCGTTAGGTGGCAACATTCTTTCAAAGGAAGCTGAAGAAAGCGGCATGGTTATATTTGCCCCTGCTATGAAGAATGGCGAAAAGCAATATTTTTATGCTGACCCAGCAAAAGGCGAAGATTACCATTCATACAGATTTGCTTTAACAGGCTTCCCTGACACAAAGCAATCCTATAACCTTGAATTTGTAATTCTTGGCTATGTTAAGATGACTGATAAAAACGGCAATGATTTGCTACTATGCATAAACACAGTAAAATCCGATAAGCTTGCTGCAAGCGTTGACGGCACTCCATATAATTCTGTAAATATTGTTCGTGTTGCTGAGATTACAATATCAGACGGCGATTATAAGGATAATGAGGAAATGCTTGGTAAGCTTGATTACATCGTTAGCAAAAAGGAATACGGCAATAAAATTGAAATTGACGGTATTACAAGCTACGGTCATGCAAACGCTACCTTTACATCACATATTAGCAGCGGCGATACAGTAGTATTTGAAATTAACAATACATATAGCGATGAGCTTCAGGAATATCAAAATGACCTTGTAGCAAACGGCTATGCTCTTATTATGGAAAATCAAATTAACGGAAATTACTTCTATACATACAAGAAGGATAATGCGTTAATTCACATTTCATATTATCCATTAGCAAATGAGGTTAATGTAGCAAGTGAAACATTAAATAATTTACCTGATAATTTAGCTCAGCCAAGCTACGAAAAGAAGAATAATTCCTCAATTACACAAATTCAACTTGCTGACAATGTGACAATTAAGGAAGGCATGTCCTATGTTATTCATTTAGCTGATGGCACATTCTTCATTATCGATGGCGGCTGGTGCTACGATGACTACCTTGAAGCAGATAAGCTCTACGATATTTTAAAGGAGCTTGCAGGCAAGGATAACGAAATTGTAATCGCAGGCTGGATTTTCACACATTGCCACGGCGACCATATCGGTACGTTTAACTACTTTGTTGAAAAATACCACGATAGCGTAACGATTAAGGAGCTTCTTTATAACTTCCCATCAGATGATGACATTAGAGCAAGCGAATCAAATTATATGCTTAATGACACTAAGCAAAGATATAACTATTTTAGAGAAATGATAGCTACGTACTTAACAGATACAGAAATCGTTAAGGTTCATAGCGGTTATAAATTCTACTATGCAAATGCAGAAATTGAAATTCTTCAAACCTTTGAGGATTTATATCCAAGCACAGTAGCGAATTATGACTTCAATTCCTCATCTACTATATTTACAGTTAAAATTGAAGGACAAAAGATGCTATTTGTGGGCGACGTGTCCGATGTTGGCGCATCACGCCTTAATAAGACATTCGGTAATGCTTTAAAATCCGACTTCGTTCAAATAGCTCACCACGGCTTAAATAGCTCAGGCACAATCAAGCAAATGTATATGAATGCAAATGCAACATATGTTTTATATCCTGCGCCAAACGAATGGTACAGAAACAATATAAATAACGATGCCAATGCATATATAAACAACAACGAAAGCATTAAGCAAATTTTCGTTTCAGGCTTGCAAACGGTAAAGCTTTATCTTCCATATGACGGTATGCTTTACGATGGCGAAAGAGTTCCAAAGCCAATCGTTAAAACTGAGGTAGATAGACCTGCAAATACTGTTGAAGTACCAGATGCATATTTTGATTTAGATATGACAAACGGTGTAATAACAGATAAAGCAGGCAATGCAACAATAAATGTTACAAACGGCGCAGTTAAGGAAACAACAGTAACACATAACGGCGAGGAAAAGACCACAACCGCATTTACTAAGGGCGATGACGGTTATTACTATATGAATGTTAAGTTCAACGAAATTACAACCGAGGAGCAAATGAAGAATTTCATAATGGGCTCAACAACCTTTGAAATCTTTTTAAAGCTTGATAAGCTCCCGGGTAGCACCGTAGGACTTATTACATCCTGTAACGGTGGTGGCGTAACACTTTACTTGCGTAAACCGGCAGGTGGTCAGCTTAACTTCCAAATCGGCTCAACGAAACCTAATGAAAACGTTGACAGTGGCAATAGATATTCTGCGACAGTAGATATGGACGGCTCATATCCTATTGCAGAGGCAGATAAACTGCTACATATCGTTGGTAGTTATGACAGTAAAACAAATATGATGAAGCTTTACATAAACGGTATGCTTGTTTCACAGGCAGACTTTGGTAGCGGAAGCTATAATGGTGGCGCAGGCGATGATACCGTAATCGGTATAGGCTATAATCCACAGTATAACGAAAACAATGTTGAAGCTATAAGCAAGTACGCAGATTACGAGCTTTACGAGGCTAAAATTTATAACGTAGCCTTAACCGATGAGCAGGTAGCCCAAGAATATTGGAACTGCATTGATAATTTATTATTTACGGAGGCAGAAAATGAATAAATACGTATCCCCTGAAATAGAAATACTAAACGTTCATAGTGACGACGTAATTATGGCATCAAATGAAGCGGCAGTTACCTACGGCGCTCTTGAGGGCGTTGATGATGAAAATAGCAAGTCCGCAATTTTCAATGTAAGTTTTTGGTTATAATACTAAAATAAACGATGAAAAA
Source organism: Eubacteriales bacterium (assembly GCA_045636605.1). GTDB lineage: Bacteria > Bacillota > Clostridia > Oscillospirales > CAG-272 > RGIG2000. The sequence continues at coordinate 86,654 of JAZTXV010000017.1, forward strand.
ACTCATATTATTTTTAACCATGATTATCGTCATAGGACTTATGTCCTGTGGCGGTAACGGTGCAGATACCGATATAATCATTGATACAAGCACCGACACAACCGTTGACACATCTACCGATACTGAAAATTCCGATTTAAACATGGACTCAGATAATAGCGATAATAACGGCGGAAACAACGATAATTCCCCTGAGGATAACGACAACGGTGCAAACGATGATTTGTGGACGGACAATAAGCAATAAAAAATATGCAGACAAGCAAAAAGCAAGTAAGATGATATAATGATGGTAGACACTAAAAAAGCAGTGTCTACCATTTTTGTATATACAAAAAGCCCCTCAACCTACTGGTAAGGAGCACACAATATTTCCAAATATATTAAACAGACAATTTAATTCAGACAAGCCTTTACAAAAGATTGTTACCGACGTTACATACATTAAATTTCATGGTAAGTCTTACTATCTTGTTTATTCAAATGTTTATTTGAGTTTGTTTTTCAAAAAATGCACCCAATCGGGTGTCTTTTCTGTTTATCACGCCCTTGGTTCGATTCGACTCTCCTTCAAAGCACACGGTGCTTTCGGGGCGCACCTTTTTCACTTGATAAAAAAGACAGGCAAATGCCTGTCTTTTTTTAAATCTTTACAGAAATTTCGCTATCGTTGGGGATAAGGAGTGTGCCGAGCTCGCACATCTCGATTTTTGCGCCCGTAACGCTTGTCACCTCGCTTATGGTGCGTAAAAGTATTCTTGCGCCATTTGGCAATTTGTCAAACGAAAATCTTATTGTATCACCGTTTTTCTCGCCGATTACGGTGAACGCATGCTCGCCATCTGCATCATAAACGGTGCATTTTGCATTTTTTGTAAGATTGAACACATGAAGGGTTGTGTTTTGTCCGTAATCGTAATCGGGCACGCAGTTATTAAAGCCCACGGGAAGAATAGTGTTCTCTCGTACATAAAGAGGTAGCGAGAAGAAATCATAGTTGTCACTATGCCATTTTCCACCGTCAAGGACCTCGTTTGTTAAAAGGTGAGTCCATTTTCCCTCGGGTAGATAGTAGTCCGCATCTCCGTTTTCGGTAAACACGGGGCAAACAAGCAGGCTCTCGCCAAGCATATACTGTGTATCAAGCGAAAGAGCATTTTTATCATTTTCAAACTCCAGCGCCATAGCTCTCATAACGGGAACGCCCGTTTTGCTCGCCTCAACGGCTTTTCCGAAAATATATGGCATAAGAGAGCATTTGAGCTCTGCAAAGTGCTTGGTAACAGCACACGCCTCCTCGCCGTTCGTCTCTCCCTCCTTGCTAAAGAGCCACGGAACTCTGTAAGATGTATCTCCGTGAAGTCTTGAATGCGTGGATAAAAGACCGAAAGCAACCCAGCGCTTAAACAAATGGTGAGGGGCAGTGTTGGCAAATCCGCTTATATCGTGGCTCCAGAAGCCAAATCCTGACATACAAAGAGAAAGTCCACCGCGTAGCGATTCCGCCATAGACGGATAGTCGGCAGTACAGTCGCCACCCCAATGAACGGGAAATTTCTGACCGCCCACCGTTGCGCTTCTTGCAAAGAGGATAGCCTTGCCCCTGCCCTTGCTCTCCTCGAGCACCTCAAACACGCATTTGTTGTAAAGATATGTATAGAAATTGTGCATTCTCACCGGGTCGGAGCCGTCAAAATACGACACATCTGTGGGGATTCTTTCTCCGAAGTCGGTCTTGAAGCAATCGACACCCATATCGACAAGAGCGCGAAGCTTGCCCTGATACCACTTATATGCATCGGGATTTGTAAAGTCCACAAGTCCCATTCCCGATTGCCATCTGTCCCATTGCCACACATCGCCGTTAGGTCTGTTCAAAAGATAATTTTTGTCCATAGCCTCGGCAAAAAGAGGAGATTTTTGACCGATATAGGGGTTAATCCATACGCAAATGTGGAGATTTTTCTCCTTCATACGCTTAAGCATTGACTTGGGCTCGGGGAACATCGACTTATCCCATTCAAAATTGCACCATTCGTTTTCCTTCATCCAAAAGCAGTCATAGTGGAAAACGCTAAGAGGAATCTCCCTCTCCCTCATTCCGTCAACGAAGCTTGTTACGGTGCCCTCGTCGTATGAGGTTGTAAAGGACGAGGTGAGCCAAAGTCCGAAGCTCCACGCAGGTGGCAGAGCAGGGTAGCCCGTTATAGCGCAATAGTTAGAGAGTGCGCCCTTCATATCATCTGCGCCTATTATCATAAGGTCAATTTTCTCGCCGGGCACGCACATTTGGACTCTTGAAACCTGCTCGGAGCAAACCTCAAACGAAACAGGACCGCTATCGTTTACAAAAACTCCGTAGCCCTTGCTTGACAGATAAAACGGAATGTTTTTATAGGCGATTTCCGTACAGGTTCCGCCGTCCTCGTTCCAGATGTCAACGCTTTGTCCGTTTTTCACAAGCGAGGTAAATCGCTCTCCTAAGCCATAAATTTTCTCCCCTATGTCAACGCTCAGGTGTGCGTCCATATAGGGACTACCGTCCTTTGTAACATATGAAATGTAGCTTCTTTCCCACTTTTTCGCAAAGGATGTCAAATATCTGTCATTGTAGTAAAAATCAAATGTTGCGGGGTTCTTGCCGATTTCAAGGCGCATTTTTCCGTTGGTAACGGTTAAGGAGTCGCCCTTGTCGCATACATCTATCGGGTTGTCCTCTATATTAAGCTCAAATTTCGGCATTTTCTTGCGACTGCCCGAAAAATGACGAGCCTCTATTCTGAAGGAGTCCTTGCTTGGAGCGGAGATAAAAATTTCTATCATAGCGTCCTCGAGGGCTCTTTTATCCTTGTTATAGCTTACTGTGAAAAGATAGAGCGAGCTCGAGTCGGCCCTTACCTCTCTTATTTGCGCTACCTCCATTGTGCTTGTGCCGGGCAAATCCACCCACGCACCGTATCGTATTTTCATAATAGCTCTCCTTTAATTGATTATTCAAAACCATTCTAACACAAAATCACAAAAAAGTCTATAATTTTCTGTGTTTTCATTTTGATTTTAATCTCGCTTGCTCCCTTACATCTGTGCTATTCTCTTTTTCTCTTGACACGTTGTGTGGATTGGTATATAATGAGGGTAGTAAGCTAAGGGAGATATGATATGAAAAAGCCGATTCATTTTCTTATTTTCAAAATCGTTGGCGTAGCCGGTGCAATTTTAGCGATAATTGCGCTTGCGCTCATTTTTACGGGCTTTGGAGATTTTGAAAGCAACAATTTTATGATAGGCGGATTTTTACTTCCGCTCGCTATCTTTGCAACAGTTACGGGCTTTGTTATAGGCTTTAAGCCTCAAATTTCAAAAATGACCGCTCAAGGTACAAGATACATTCTTGAGGAAAATAAAGAGGAGCTAAGCGACATAGCGACAACCACCGCAGAAATTGCAAGCGAGGGAGTTGAAATGACCGTGCGCGCCGTTGCAAGAGGGCTTGAGGACACTATATTCTGCAAGCACTGTGGTGCACAAATTGACGCAGACTCCAGATTTTGCAACAAATGTGGAAAGGAGCAATAAATATGAGCTTTTTAGAATGGCTTTACAGCACCTATCCAAACCCGAGGGTTGACGGTGCATGGGGGGCTTTGCACATAACGGTTTTGCTTTTGAGCATTGCGTTTATTGTGCTTTCCACGATTTTTTTGAAAAAGCACAAGAAAATCCAATACTATATCCTTTTGGGAATGGCTATTACCATTATCGCTTTTGGAGTGGTACGAAGATTTAACGGCTTTATGACCGCGCCCGAGTATTCTCTTAATAGAATTTTAAGGATTTTACTGCCAAGGCCGGGCTGTGCTATTGCCTGTTGGCTTGTTGCGATTGCAGTCTTTATAAAAAAGAAATTCTTTTACAATTTCGCATCGGTTGTATGTATTCTTTGCACGGTGGTTTTCTTTGCATACCCAAGTGCAGGCTTTACAAACGAGTTGATTTTGTTTGAAAATCTTTACTCAATAGTAACTCATGCGCTTGCGTTCGTTATGTCAATTTGCTTTATCACCTATGGATACACCGATTTTCAGTATCGTTCAATTTGGAGGGAGGGCATTTGCCTTGCGGTAATGCTTGCCTATACCTTCCTTGAAATTTTTGTGCTCAAAATCGACCCGGACCCCTTCTATTTCCGTGACAATAACGATGTACAGCAAATAATCCCCATAGGCTATAGCCTGTACCTACCGCTTTATCTAATCTTTAATACGATTTACATAAATGCGTTTTATTTTATTCCTTGGCTCAAAAATCGCAAGAAAGCATAGTAAAAAGGGCACTCTCGACCGAGAGTGTCCTTTTGTTTAGTCCTTTTGCTTGCCCTTAATGTCAATGCGGATTATGCCGACGATTATGGAAATGAGGTTCAAAATCTCGCTTGCGATAGCGCCGATAGAGCCACTGAAGCAGTTATAGATAAGCCACATTGGCGAGCTGATAAGTCCGAGTGACCTTACCACCCTTGCCTTACCTGCACGCAGGGCAACCGTCGCAATTATCATAGCAAGCACGGGCAGAGCCTCTATTATCAGGCTTCTTGTCGATATGGGTGTTTTGAAAACCAAAAATGTGAGCGGGTACGATACGGCGAAAAGCACCGCAAATGCAATAAGCCACGGGAGCGTTCTTGCTCTCGTTTTTTCTTCAAAATAGAAAATTACGGCACGCAGAGCGCCAACGAGGTTGAGAATACCGCCTACCATTGCGCCGAGAAGCAAATAATTAAGCGCAAAGGTTATTGCCGCCATAAACTGACAAACCAAAACGCCGCTTTGCTTTCTTTGCTGAAAGACGAATATATTAAAAATCATTCCGATAATTCCGAACGCCTGAGCTACAAAATCCATAAAATCCTCACGTCCTTCAGGCTCGCTTGTACACAAGGGCCTGTTGATTTCAAATAAATTACCGATATTATAGCACACAACATACACCATTTCAAGCCAAAGAATAATTTTTGCAAATTTAATGTGACAGGGACGCCGTTTTTGAGCTTTTTCTATTGAAACGGGGCGTTAAAAATGATATACTGTATGTAGAACATACAAGAGGAGGCGGAAATGGGATATCAAAGCAAAATAAGAGTAAACCACAGAGGCTTTCTGCCTCATAGCTCCAAGCGATTTGTGTTGGTCGAAAATTCTACGAACGATATGTCGTTTTCCGTGTTTTTGATAGATGATGTTAAACACATCAAGGTGCTTGACGGACAAATGACATCCGTGTGCGAGGACGGACACACCTATTATGTGGGAGATTTCTCGGGCATTACCCGTCAGGGCGATTATTTTATCGAGGCGGGCGGAGCTCGAAGCCGTCAGATAGTAATCTATGACGGAGCATACGATATATGCCAAAGAATGCTCCTTCAGTATTTTACATACCAAAGATGCGGACATCCTCTCGGCTGGGCAGGCAGATGTCATCTTGATGACGGCTACATAAGCGAAACGGGCGAAAGGGTTGACCTAAGTGGTGGTTATCACCAATCGTGCGACCTCAGAAAATCCCCCGGTGGTGTGTCAATCGGCGTTAGCGCAATGCTTCGCTTTGCATTGGACGATAAAAGCGAATGGGGCGAAATTCTTACCTGTGACGAGGTTGGCTGGGCTTGCGACTATTTTACAAAGACAATTCAGCAAAGCGGCGCTATGTATAACACTCTGAACGAGCCGTTTGGCTGGCAGGGACGTACATTTTACAAATCTGCCGCACCGTCAAGCACACAGTGGAATGCTACTACCTCGCTTGCTCTCGGCTATCGCTATTTTGAAAAAAGGGATACAGAGCGCGCAAAAAAATATCTCGATGCCGCCTTGCGCTCCTGGAAATATATGACGGGCGAGCGCCCATACGGCGAATATTCCCACCCGAGCAAATACCCCTTGGGAATGGATCCGGATTTCTTCTATGACCAATGCAAGCGTGACTGTGTTGCCGACCTTGCGTGTCGGATTGTGTGCGCCGCCGAGCTGTATCGGGCAACGGGCGAGGCGCAATTTACCGAGTCAATGAGGCAAGCGCTTCCCAGCGTTCTGTCTGCGCTTACAGGCTATGCTCTGCGACGTGACGACAACGGCGGAATTGTCAGCGGCTCCTGCACGTACACGTGGCTTATGGGCGGACTTTTTGCTCTGCTTGACGCATACGAGCTTTTGGGCGACCACCTGAGTCTTAAGGAGCATCTTATATCAGCGCTCGACGAAATTTGCGCCTTTGCCGATAAATCGGTTTGGAGATGCGTTCAAATGATATATACCGATATTGAGCTTGACCGTGTATGCGGACACGAGGGCAAGACCAAAAGGGACTATATGTCGGGTACTCTCGGCTCATACAATGAATATTATTATAACAAAAGGGAAATAATCGAGCCGACCTACGCCTGCTATATCGGCACCGTGCTTGCAAGGGGAGCAACACTGCTGGGCGAGCAAAAATATATGCCCTATGCACAGGCGATAGCAGACTTGCTTATGGGTGCGGATGCGCTTGATTCAAGTAGAATTCGCGGAATAGGCTACAACAACCCTGCTCACGCATCATACGGACAGTTTTTCCCCTCAACGCCGTTTATTGTCGGCGCCGTGGGCGTTGGCTACGGCTCGTTTGATTTTGACACGGGCGTCGAGAGCGAATACGATATGCCGTGTGTCGGGCTTTCAATGTATCTTTTGTCGGAAATCAAGAAAAATAACGACATAATCAATAATTTACAATAAGGCGATATGAGAAATTTATCAAGCGTGTGCTTTATAAGCGACGAAAAAATCGACTCTATGATGCTTGCGCTTAGAAATAACAAAATAAGAGGAAAAATCCATGATTACAACCCGAAATAATCTTAATTTCAACAAATTTGATTTCAATAAGCCCATTTTTGAAAACGTGAAGGCGCTCGGCAGACCGCTTTTGGTGGCGCACCGTGGCGTGTGCGGAGCAAACGTTCCGTGTAATACCATAGCCGCATATAAAATTGCAATGGCGCAGGATGCGGATATCGTTGAAATCGACGTTGCAAAAACCGCAGACGGCGTACACTACGTTTTCCATCCGGGAATGGAGTTCCCCTTCCTTGGCAGTGAAAGACCGATCAGCGCTATGACCTCGGCCGAGCTTGACTCTATGTATCTGCTGAACCAGGACAGAGTAAAAACAAGCTACAAGGTTCCCACGCTCAAGGAGGTTTTGCTTCTTTTGAAGGACAGAGTCTATATCAATGTTGACAAGTTTTGGACAGACGTTGAGGGCATCTCGAGAGTTATAAGAGAGTGTGGCGTTGAGAAGCAGGTCATTGTCAAAACCTACGGACAGAGCGAAATTCTCGACCAAGTGGCTGAATTTGCGTCTGATTTTATGTATATGTCAATGGTTTGGGGCAAGGACACGGTAACGGATTCTCTTGTCGCAAGAGGAGTAAACGTAATCGGCGCAGAGGTGCTTTTCGGAAAAGAGAGCGACGATTGCATAAGCGATGCTTACATAAATGAAATGCACAAAAAGGGTATGCTTGTGTGGGTAAACTCTATAATTTACAACGAGGCCGATGTAATTTCGGCACATCATACCGACGATATTTCCCTGTATGATTCACCGGAAAAGGGCTGGGGCTGGCTTATAGACAGGAACATAGACATAATTCAGACCGACTGGCTTCTTATGCTAAGGGACTACATTTCAAAAAGAGGATAAATACAACAAAGGAGAATAAAAATGAGCATCAAGGTAATGAGCTTTAACTTAAGATACGACAACGAATGGGACGGCGAAAATCGTTTCACCAAAAGGCTTCCGAGGGTTATCGAGCTAATAAAAAACGAGTCCCCCGACATCATAGGCTTTCAGGAGGTAACCGAGCCTATGAGAAAAACGCTTTACGGGGCGCTTGACGGATACCTGTTCTGCGGATGCGGCAGAGATAGGGATTACCATAACGGCGAGGCGATGCTTATTGCGTATAGGTATGACGTGATTGAGCTTATAAAATGCGAAAACGTGTGGCTATCGGAAACGCCAAATGTGCCCGGCTCAAAATACGGCGGGGGCCATAGCGGATGCCCAAGAATGTACACACAGCTTCTTTTGAAGCACAACGATATTGAAAGCCCCTTCACCTTTATAAATACGCATCTTGACCACGAGGGAGGACGTATGCTTGAATCGGAGCAGCTCTGCCGTGCGATAGCGAAGCTTGACGGCCATTTCGTGCTAACGGGTGATTTCAACGCAAATCCCGACGATCCCGAGATCTTGCACATCACCGAGTCGCTTTCTCATAAAAACGCAATAGATTGTACGGCAGGTCTTGGCCCAACATTCCACGATTTTGGCAGACGCACTTCCGATAAGCAGTTGAAAATCGACTACATCTTTACAAGCGCAGTGTGTGAGGGAGCGTATAAGATAGACGACGAAGCGCCAAACGGGCTTTACTATTCCGACCACAACGCAGTAGTAGCTCTGATAAATTTAGACTAACCGAAAAATCCAATCAAAAACAAAAATAGCGGACACAGGTCCGCTATTTTTTGTGTGGTATTTAATTTTCTGCGTAATAGAAGGTCACGGTCATTGTTTCACTGCCTTGGAACTTTTCGCCCTGTTGGATTTCGTAAAGCGCTCCGTTTTCGTCAACGTAGAACTCGCCCTTTGTCACAACAGCTTGAAGCGGATCCTCGAAAATAACACGGTCGTTAATTTCGATATAGTTATAGGTGTAGCCGTCGGGAGTTTGCTCGTTATAAATGGTAGCCGTGCCGTCCTCGCCAAAGACAATTGTTGCCTCGGCGGTTGCGTTAAGAGCAGTCAAGGCGGAGTCGAAATCGGCCTTTGTTTCTGCGTTGCCGATAGCATTTTTCCAATTCTCGTCGGTGATTTGGTCAAGGTAGCCCTGTGATTTGAGATTGGAGAGCATGCTCCAGAGCCATTCTGTGGAAACGACCTTGGCATCTGTCACAACAACTGTTTTGCCACGGAAATTGTCATTTACGCTTATCCAGAAGGCAACCTCGCCGTTTTCGTCATAGTGCCACAGAAGCTCCCTTGAATAGAGATATTCGGAAATCTTTTGCTCGTGTCTTGAATAGAAGAACACCTTGCCTGAAATTACGGCATTGAGCGTGTTCCAACGGCTCTCACCGTCCTCGTAGAAAACATATTGAAGCTCACAGCCGTCAAATGCGCTCTCCGATATGCTCGAAACGGTTGACGGAATAATGATTTCCTCAAGCGAGGTACAGCCATCAAACACCTCGTCACCGATTGTCTTAACGCCCTTAAGAGATATTTCGCAAAGTGCGGAGCAGCCCTTTAGCGCACCTGCGTCAAGCGCGATAACAGATGACGGAAGGGTGAGGGTTTGAATATCCGTGCCTGCAAGCGCAGTGCCGATTGACACAATGCCCTCGGGGACAACAACGCTTTGCTGCACGCTTAGCACGCTATGAATTGCTTTAGCGGTAAGGTCATAAAGAATACCGTTTGCAAACGAATATTTTTCGCTGTCGCTCGGGAGCGTAAGGGTGCTTGGCGTACCGTCAAATGCGCCCATCGCAATTACGGTGTCCTTGCCTAAAATTACAACCTCGTCAACATTTTCGCCAACAAATGTGTCTTGCGGAATTGCTATAATGGAGCTTGGAAGTGTAAGAGTGCCAATTGTGCCGTTGCCCGATACGAGCTCTCGCTTTATTTGTGTAACGGGCTTGAAATTGCACATAGCGGGGATTTCAACGGAGTCTATATCCTCGTCCACCTTTATTTGAATGAGTGTAGTAAAATCCTCATAGTCCTCTGTTTTGAAGAAAAGTCCGACATAGGTCCATTTTGCGAAAATATCGGTAACTCTGCCGTCAAGCTTGGTGCTTGATGTAAGCGGAGTGGTAAATGCCTCGTCGCAGAAGAGGCCGTCAAGCTTGTATCCGTTGTGATATAGGTTGTCAAGGCTTGTAAGGTCATTTGGCATAAGACCTGTCTTGATTTCCTCGCCACTAATGAGCGCCTGGCATACATATCTGTAAAAATCAATAGCAGATACCTCAAGGGACCAATCAACATTTCCAACCACGATTCCATCAAAGCCGTGAACGGCTATGCTTGAGCTTGAGTATTGCCAATCAAGAGTGCAGGACGCATAATATTCTGTGAATTTGCCATTTTCGTCCATACCCTCGCTACCCTTGCGGAAGATTGCCTCGGTAAAGGGGAACTGCTCACCCGGAGCGACACTGATTCCGCCCTCGGCAAATTCCCAATTAAGGTATTTAATTCCTGCTACCTCGGGTGCGGTAGGTGCGGTTAGTATGTCACCTGCATTACAGGTCATCGAAATTACCTCGTCACCTGTTCCTGTAAAGTAGTGAAAATCAATGAAATAACGGGTTGTTACCTCGCCATCGCCACCGCTCTTATCACCACCGTTATCACAGCCCGCAAAGCAAAGCAGAGTGGCAAGCGCCAAGGCAAGCGCGATTATTATCTTTGTTATTTTCATAAGAGTTCTCCTTTGAATAATTTTTTCCTTGAGTAATTATTTTTGAATAAGAATAAAGCTGTTGCGAAGCAGGGTTATCTTAAGAGAATTGCCCTCGATTTTGTACGTATCGCATTGCGTCATGGTGTTGTTTTTATCGACAAGATAGATTTTTGCACCGTCAAGGGACGCACCCTTAAAATCAACGGTTACGGTTTTCTTGATTTCGTTGTCGTCATCGGTATAGTAGCAAACAATGGCGGAGAAGCGCTCGCCGTCGGTTGCGCCGACTGCGTAAATGCTGCCGTCATCACTCTCGCTCTTTACCTGAGAGCCAAGCTCATAAAGCTCGGAGTAGCTCTTAAAGCAATAATAGCCCTTGAGCGCACGCAGAGTGTAGAAATCAAACAGACCGTTCATCGCACAGGGGCGTGCATCGTAGTACATAAGCATATCAATTTTGGGATTGTGCTGTGCCTGACACATACAAGCGCAAATAAATGCCGCACCCTTCATTGAAATCATTTGCTCAATGGAGTAAATCCATTCGTCACCCCAGCCACGCACGTAGTTCCATTCGTTGAGAATGCTCTCAAAGCCCTCGTAGCCGAAGCGACGGGCTATGTCATAAATTCTTGTGCCCTTTTCGCTCATTTGTCTTGGCTCTGTGCCGTACCAGTGCCACGATAGGAAATCAAGGGGTACTTTTTTGCCGTGCGTTTTTTCGATGCGCTCAAAAAATCTTTCAAGCCAATCCTCGTTCCACGCAAGAGCAGGACCGCCTATTTTAAGATTGGGGAAGCGTGCCTTAAGATGCTCCGATGCGATAATGTAAAGCTCGGTAAACTCCGCCTCAGTTCCGCCCCAGGTTCTTTTATTTGTGCTATCGTCGGGGTCGAGGTCGGGCTCGTTCCAGATTTCCCAATACTCAATGTTATAGAAAAAGCCATTTGCCCAGCCCTCTGTGTAGTGAGCGATAATATGCTCGCAAATCTGCGCCCATTTTTTGAAATCCTTAGGGGGCAATGTGCCGTATTTCTTTATTCCGTGCTCAATCTTTGAGCCCAGACGGTAGAAGGGCTCTGCGCCAAATTCTATACATTCCGCCAAATATTTGTCCGTGCACGCAAAATCGTAGCTTGCGGGATCGTTTACATCTGCATCAAAGTCGGGGAAAATAAGATGCACATCAACTGTGTGCTCTCCGCCGTAAGATGCGTGGAAGGATGCATCGTGATTTCTTGCATAGGGAATGCGCGCCTCACGGAAAAGCTCCTGATTGCCCCTTGTCTGGTCGCCTCTTGAAACATTAGGACCGTTGTTTACTGCGTGCATTGGCTTAATTTTGCCGACAATGCTTGAAAAATCAACTAAAACGTTGCTCATGTAAGCTCTCCTTAATTATAAGTGTTGATTATATTTTAGCATTAAGAGGGAGTAAAATCAATAGTACTTTTAAAATAATAGGTATTTTAGATTGACTTTTTGGTTATGTTATGATAAGATAACAGCATAATAATTTTGACCTGTGTGGTCGGAGGGGAGGACACTGTGGGAAAAATTAAAAATGCGCTTTCAAGAACGATACATTCGCCAAGTATGCCACTATATGTCCTTGCGATTATCGTTGCGCTTTCGCATATAGATATGCCAACCGATTTTGCGGACGATGCGTGGTTCTATAATATCCTTGAGGGCAAGGACGATATGTGGGAGGCGTGGAGAGCGTTTTTGAAATACCGATACGAGGTGTGGTCATCGAGAACGCTCATTGAGGGCGCGCTCATCTTGCTCGTGCGTGCACCGCTTGCTTGGAAAATACTTGACTCTGTGGCGATAATCTATATAATTTTTGAGCTTTCAAGGCTTTTAAACCCTGAAAAGAGCCTTCTGAAAAATATAATAATAGCAGTAATCCCACTCACGTTTCCGTTAAGTATTCTTTACGAGGTTGGCTTTGTTGCCACCTCGATAAACTATATAATCCCCTTTGCGTGCGCGCTACCCACAATTTCGATTTTATACAGAAGAATCATAGGAAGAGATGTCTTAGCGCTTGAATATGCTGTTGCGTTACCATTTTTGCTTTTTGCTTGCTTTAGTGAGATTATTTGCGCGCTCGTGCTACTTGTCGCACTCGGCTGTATTGTGTGGAAGCTTGTTTCGAGGACGGGCGTTCCGTATGCGGAGATTGCGTGCGTTGTGATTGCGATAGCATATGTTGTGTATCATCTAACATGCGAAGGAAACGACGCAAGAGCGGAGCAGGAGGCTCTTACGTGGCTACCCGAGCACTCAAGCCTTAACCTTATCGAAAAGGCAGAGCTGGGACTCAGAGCCATGATATTTTCACTGTTTATGTATGACAAAAATATTGTTTTTGTCCTAATGTGCCTTGCGATAACTATTGTTGTAACATTAAAGACAAAAAAGCCTTTAAAAATCGCTCTTGCGTGGCTACCGTTTGCTATCTCGGCAATTTTTGGCATGCTTTCGCCAATCTTAACCAAGCTGCAATTTGTGTCGGCTATAAAGAGCAAAATTCTTGTGGCTCTGCAAGCCCCTAAAATAACCCTCGGTGGCGCTTTGTGCGACCTTGTGGCTGTATTTTTGCTGTTTTGCGTGCTTTTCTCCTTGGGAGAGGTAATAGAAAGCACAAGGGAATATATTCTTTTGTTCTATGCGCTTGGCGTAGGCTCGGCGACAAAAATAGCCCTCGGACTATCTCCTACCGTTTGGGCAAGCGGAAACAGAGGCGCAACCTTCTTGTTTATTTCAATCGCAATCGCAACGGGCGTGGCAGTGTACGAGGCTATAAGGCAAATCAAGCTCAAATCAACAAAAACTGAAAATAATCAATAAAAAGCAGCCACAGGGTTACCTGTGGCTGTCTTTTTTGCTGGATTTTTTCGCCGCTCAGAATTCAAAATAGAGAATAGTGTTTCTTTCAAGGCGAATTTCAAGCGTATCGTTTTCGAATTTATAGGGACGCTCGGTCATCGTGTATGTGTCGTTTGTGACAAACACTCTTGCCCTCGACGTATCGGCACCCTTTATGCTTATGCGTACGAATTTCGGGCCGTCATCATCCTTTTCCGAGTAATAGGTAACCATGGCTCTGTGCTTTTCCCCATCAGATGAGCAAACGGCATAAACGCATTCGTCATCCGACTCCGAGAGGGTATGTGTGCCAAGCTCGTAAAGATTTGAGAATATATAGAACGGATAATAGCCCTTTAGCGGCTCCATTGTATAATAATCGAAAAGACCGTTAAATGCACCGGGACGTGCATCATAGTACATCATCATATCGAGGTCGGGGTTGTTTTGACCTGCACACATGCAGGCACTGAAGAACGCCGCACCCTTCATTGATATAATTTGCTTTATGGTATAGACAAATTGCGTTGTCCAGCATCTTACATAGTTCCATTCGTTAAGAATAGATTCTGCGTTTTCGTAGCCTGCCTCGTTTATAAGCTTGCGGATTCTCGATGCCTTGATTGACATATCCGTCGGCTCTGTCCAATACCAATGCCACGAGAAGAAGTCGATTGGCGCACCCTGTGGTGCAACTCTGTCAAGAAATCGCTTCATCCACGCCTCGTCGCCCGCACTTGCGGGACCGCCTATCTTCAGGTGAGGGAAGCGAGCCTTAAGATGCTTTGAGGCAATCACATACAGCTCCGCAAACTCCGCCTCCGTGCCACCCCAGCATCTTTTATTTGTGCTGTCGTCGGTGTCAAGGTCGGGCTCGTTCCAAATCTCCCAGTATTCAATTCCGTATTCAAAGCCGTCTGCCCAGCCCTCGTTATAGTGGGCGATAATATGCTCGCAAATCTGCGCCCATTTCTTAAAATCCTTAGGAGGAATTGTGCCGTATTTCTTTACCTCGTGCTCAATTCTTGAGCCAAGACGGTAAAATGGCATGGTGCCGTAGGTGATGATCTGCTTCATATAGTGGTCCGTGCAGGCAAAATCATAGCTTGCGGGATCGTTTACATCTGCATCAAAATCACGAAAGATTGCGTGAATGTCAACCGTATGCTCACCGCCATAGCCCGCATGGAACGAGGCATCGTGCGTTCTTGCAAGCGGAATACGTGCCGCCCTGTAATCGTCTTGATTTCCTCTCGTTTGGTCCTTTCCCGCAACAACGGGGCCGTTGTTTACGGCGTGCATTATCTTCATTTTGCCGAGCGCCTGTGAAAAATCAATATTAACTGTGCTCATTTTAAAAATCCTTCCAAAATTTATTGCAGAATCCCTGCAACTATATTCTATCATACGGGTGTGACTTTTTCAAGATAAAAATACAACTGACGGTTGGATATGTTGCGAAAAAATTCGGGCTTGCCTGACGAGGACACCTTAAGGGCTATTCAAAATTAAAGGTCACGGGGATTTTTTCGTGACCTTTACTGTTATATGAAGATATTTATTACGCCAAGAAGCAGACCGATAATGCCACCAAGATATATAACGGCGTTAAGCTCCTTTTTCATAACCCTAAGGCATAGCGTCTCAAGCTCTCTTATGTCCATTTGATTGATTTTGCTCTCAACGACGGAGCAAACATCAAGAGCCTCGGCGGCATATCCGAGAGCACGGGCAATAGCCTCCTCGTAAATGGGCTTGAAGGCATAAAACAGTCTGCTCGTGTCTATTTTTGATGTGTCAAAAAGCTCAGATACGGGTAGAGCGCACACGGACTCAATCTCGTCTCGCACCGCAACAGAGGCCGCATCAACGCCTCTTTCGTCAAGGAACGAGGTAACCCCCTCGCTCACCCTGGAGAGCAACGGATTTATCAGGTCGTCGGACAAAAATGCGCCGAGAATACCAAGAGAGGCCTTCTTTTCGGCAATCGCATTACGCCCCTGCTCCGCAATTATATCACCAAGTCCCATTCCCTTTAGAGCCGAAACGATTTTGTCGGCAAGGAAAAGAGAGAGCCTTTCCTTAAGCGAGGCAAGCTCCACCTCGTTTGTCAGAGATAGCGCAAGCTCCTGTGCCGAGCTGTGAGAGGCGTTGCGTACGCTTTCTGATATGGCATCAAAAATACGCTTCTCAACCGCCTCGGAGCAAAGCATATTCTTTATGTCGTCACCGGTAAACAGCTCCTCGCCGACCGCCTTTCCTATGGCGTGGGCAAGCGCGCCTCTGCGCTTCGGAATAATACCGGGAGTGAAGGGAACACGCATCCCGAAAAGCTTTTTGGGAAGGTATGGACGGAAAAGCATTTTAACCGCTATGTAGTTCGTAAAAATACCGATAATTGCGCCGATAAGCGGGCCTGAAGCATAACCGAGATAGAACAAAACCGTCTCAGTGGTCATCTTGTAAGCTCCTCCTCGCCCAAACGACTGCTCGTGTTTTGCTCAACCTCGTGGTTGATAATCGCAATCCTTTGGATCAGGTGATTAAGACGGTGCTTCGTTACCGACAAATCTATTGCAAGCTTAAAGAGCTTTATTAAAATAAGGAAGATAACGAACAAAAATACGAAGTTTACAGGAGAAGCAATTCCCAAAAGCTGTGTAAAGAAATTAACAATTTGAGGGAAAATGCTCATAATTAGAAGCATAACCGAGAAGCCGATCCAAAAAACTGAATCGTCAATATTAAGCTGTGACTTTCTGATTTTTCTTATCGTATAAAGCACAACCAAAACGGATGCCACGATAAGAACTATTCTAAGCGTTAGCGTCATTTTATTTCTCCTTTTCTATTTGCGCCTTCCTTCTGAACCATTGAACGAACAGAATAGAGAAGAACATATGGAACATATATTTTATAGATCTGCCGAGGTTGAGATAGCTTTCGCCTGCGGAGCGCTCTCTCATTTCCACTTGGATTTCGGTAACTCTTGCTCCGCTTCTGATAAGATGCGCAAGCGTATCGGGCTCAGGGCCGTAATCTGCAGTAGAGGACATCGCCTTGATAACCGAGCGAGAGAACATTCTCATGCCCGATGTGGGGTCCTTTATATTTTTATGTACTGTCAAAATCAGTGCGAGCTGAATTAAGCGGGAGCCTATCATTCTGCCGGTGAACGGCTTCTTTTGCTCCGCAAAGCGAGAGCCGATGCAGATGTCGCACTCCTCCATTGCCTCTACCATTCTCTCAATGTACGCAGGATCGTGCTGACCGTCGCCGTCAAACTGAATGGCATAGTCATAGTTATGCTCATATGCGTACATAAGACCTGCCTGAACACCGTCAGCCAAGCCGACATTTATCGGCATATTAAGGTGATTGTAACCCTTTTTTCGACAAATTTCGAGGGTTTTATCCTTTGAGCCGTCATTTATTATGAGGTAGTCGTACTGCGGATAGTTTTCGATAAGGTTATCGACAACGCCCTCAATGTTTTTCTCCTCGTTATATGCGGGGATTATTATTAAAACCTTTTTCATTTTTAAACCCTTTTTAAAATCAAATAAAGTTGATTGTCAGCCTTGAAGGCCGTCTATGTAGTCGATTACCGCATCTGCCGTGAAATTCCACGTGCATGAGGTGATTACTATATCGTGACATTTTTTTGCGGCACTCTGTCTGTATTCGGGCCTGTCAAGGACGCTCATTATCGCCTCGTAAACGATGTTCTCCTCGTTGGTGGGAAGAACGATTCCGTAGCTCTCATCCTTGATAAGCTCCTTTGCGTCACCTCTTGCAGTTGTGATAACGAAGGTGTTGCACATGCTCGCTTCAATTACACAGGTAGCAAATCCCTCGGAGAAGGACGGAAGGCAGAAGATGTCACTTGCCAGGTGCATTGAGCATACCTCGGCGGCAGAGAGCCTACCAAGGAAAATGGTGTTTTTGCTCTTTGTTGGCTCAAGCTCCTCACGCAGATAGCCCTCACCCGCCAAAAGACAATACACGTCATCACGCACCTCGTTGATTCGCTTCATTACATTTATAAGCACTCTTACACCCTTTTCGAGCGTAAGCCTGCCTACGAAATCAATTACAATAGCATTTTCGGGAATGCCAAGCTCCGAGCGAAAGTCACGCACAGGATTGTCAATATAGCCCTGAAAGCGTTCGACGTCAACGGCATTGTTAAACAGAACATCGCTTTTAATCTTAAAGTGCTTTAGCCATTCAAGCGAAGCCTTTGATGCACCGCCGAAGTGCTTACAATGACGCTTTTCGCACCAGGTAATCCAATGCTCAAACACCTCGGACATCTTGGTTGTGAGCTTGCCGCCTGTGTTGAGATGGCTTGAGCCGTGGTCGATAATGATACAGGGAAGCCCCATTTTTTTAGCAAGCTTGCACGCCCAAAGGGACAGAAAATAGAAGCGCATATTGATAATCATAAGGTCAAAGTGGCGCATCTTGAATTCCTTTGTGAAGGTGCGAAGCTCTTTATTTTTCTTGAGCACAGGAAAGCGACCTCCCATAAATTGCCTTGTGGGCAGACGGTAAACCTCAATCGAGCCGTTTTTTTCGTAATTTGGAGCGCCGTCCATTTGTGAGGTGAGAATTGTCACCTCGTGTCCCTGCCTCTCAAGCTCTCTTGAAAGGTTGAAGACATAGTTCTCAACTCCGCCTACATGTGGCAGATATTGAGAGGATACTATACAAATTTTTTTAGACATAATTTCCTCTTAGACGGGTAATGGTAGAAATTCTGCGACATATACATCGTAGAAGCTCATAAATATATTAAGCGCAAGGAAGCCATAGACAAGACCGTTTATCACTCGCTTATCCATTGTGTGGCGCACCTTGGAGCTTCCGACACAGTAAAGGAAGGGCATCAAAATCGGGATAATGTATCGCCATTGACAGCCGTTTACCGTGTAAAGACCGACAGGGGTAAAGGTAAGATAAAGCGCGGTTGCAACAAGACAGGTAAGTCCGAAGCAGGTGAATATGGTAACTGCCTTCATTTTGGTGCTACCCTTGAAATCGTCGCTCTCGCTCTTGTCGGTGAATGCGCAAAACGCCATAATACATAGCGCAAGTGTGCCCCAGATAAGCTTCGCGTTGCCAACATAGGCGTAGGAAACTGCCATCGTGCCCGCGTTATTAAATGAAGCATATTCGCCAAGGAATTTAAGTAAAATCTTGGTGTAGGTCCACGGATTTTTGAAAATAAAGAAGGTTTGCTGAGTTGTGTCAACATCACTTCCGCCTCGGTAGTCACCGCCAACGACACCGCTTGCCGTATTAGATATGTAAGGAAGAATAAATGTCACCACCAGTATAAGCATCGTGCCAATGCAGGCAAGACGGTACAGGCGAGAGCCCCTTTTGGTGTTAAATTTATTCTTGCTCATAAAGAGCATTGGGAATACGAGCACAAGGTAAATTGCCTTAGGCCCGCAACCTATAATCATCGCGCCGAGCATCAAAATGCCGTCCGTTAGGGAGAATTTCTTATCGGGATTTTGTAGCTCCGAGATAAAGTAGCAAAGCGCATAGCACACAAATGCCGTGATAAAGTAGTCATATGAGAACACCGATGCGATAAATAGCGCAGTCGGCATAAGGCAAACTGACGACATAATGAGTGCACCGCTCTTAAGGCGCTTAAGTCCAAGGTAAATTACAAACGCGTAGGTGAGCACATTTGCCATCTTTGCGATAATGAACATGGCAATATAGTTAAGCCCCGTCATATCCGCGCACGACATCGCAAGCGCACCCGGTATGTGACCGAGGCACTTATACTTGTCGAGATTTTTGGGTGCTGTGCCCTCGTATTTTACGCTATCATAATCAATGAGGTCAAATATAAAATCGTTTGTGTACCAGACAAATCTGTCGGTGTTAAGAGGGAATGAGCGCACCGCCTGCCAGGTGTCCGCATATGTTTCCTCGTTTCCGAACAGGTAAAGCTTCATATCAACGCATCTTGCGTAGTGGTATTCCTCGTCCCAGCCGTTTGAAACCTCGGTGGGAAGAAGCGCTGACATCATAAAGCCACAAATAACCGTGATTACAAGGAACATTACAGGCGCGCTTGCGTTATTTGATAAAATTCTGTCGCAGATGAACAGAGCCACCGTTATCGCGCTCAAAATGAACATATACGAGATAATATCCCTTGACATTGTCGCGCCTGCAAGGCAGACGGCATAGGATATGCAAAGTGTTGCGGAGCTCAAAATAAACAGGACGCGCACGGCAAAGGACGCATATTTTTTGCCCTTAAGAAGCGACAGCGCGCTATCGTAGCATTTTTTGATAAGCGACCATATCCATCTGTAAAAGCCAAACCAAATTTCAACACCGCCAAGGATAGCCAAAATCACGATAATGGCAACAATCGCACCAACATTCGCGTTTTTTTGCATTCCTATAAGAGAGGTTACCTCCAGAGAAATTTTGTCAAGGGTAAAGGTGGCGTCAACATCGACTCTTAAAAGCGTGTAGGTGGTTGTCTTTGGTAAAACAACGGACGCGCTCATTCCGTCCGGGGCAACTCTTGCCTTAACGGAGTTAGGCTCGCTTAGCTCCTCGCCATTTTGCGAGAAGTACACCTGTACGACATTTGAGTTCTTGATAGGTGAGGTGAAGTGTAGGGTTATAGTATTAAATTCGTTTTTGCCACCGAGGGTAAAATACAGCTGGGGGTCATTATTTATAGGAGAGTAGGTGACATTGCTATCCTCGCCTATGACCTTGTTGTAGCCATGAACGCTAAGGCTCGGAATTTCTGCATCAAACGAGGTAATATCACTCTTATCGTAAGCGGTGCGAATTGTCACAACCGAAATCATAAGGAGTGACAAAATAAGGCAAAGTGCAACATAGAGCGCTCTTATATGCCGTTTTGAAAAATCCCAAAGCCAAGCCCCCGCATCCTTAAGAGCAGGGACAAGCCGTTGACCTATTTTGCTCATTTTATTCCAAAGTCCTCTCTTTCAAGCGTTAAATTCGGGTTGTAGTACGGGTCGCCTGCGTCACGAGTCGCTCTCCATTTAGACAGGAAGTTGTTAATCTCGCCATTGAAGCGCGCAACCTTCTCGGGGGTTGTTTCAAGTCCACGTGATTTGGACTCATAGTGATATGCCTCGGCAAACGGAGTCCAAACGATAAGGTAGCCTTCCTTTCTTATCTTCAGACAGAGGTCAACGTCGTTGAACGCAACCGCAAAGCTCTCGTCAAGGCCGCCCACCGCCTCGTAAACGTCACGTCTTATCATAACGCACGCCGCAGTAACTGCGCTGAGGTTTTGTGCAAGCGCCAAGCGTGATGCGTATCCGTAATCGCCACGCTTGAAATACTTGTGGGAGTGGCCGGCAACTGCCATTTCAGGATCTGCTCCAATACCGATAATAACGCCTGCGTGCTGGATTGTGTCGTCGGGGTAGTAGAGCATAGCGCCGACAGCGCCGACATCCTCTCTTTGTGAGAACATAAGCATTTGCTCAATCCAATCGGGCGTCAAAATCTCAATATCGTTATTGAGCAGAATAATATGCTCGCCCTTGGCGCACTCAAAGCCGTAGTTGTTAATCTTGGAGTAGTTAAATCCCTGACCTTCCCAATAAATAACCTTGACCTGTGGGTGCTTTTCGGTCACCTCGTCGTAGTATTTGAAGGTTTTCGGGTCGGTAGAGTTGTTTTCAACCACGATAATTTCGTAATTTTTGTAGGTTGATTTTTCGATAATCGAGGTAATGCACTTGTCAAGGTCGTCAATATAGTCCTTATTTGCGATAATTATCGAAACAAGTGGCTCGCCCACGATGTCATACTTAATTTGATAAACACTTGGAATGCGTGAGTCAAGAGCCTCGCCCTTAAGGCCGAGTCTCTTAAGATGCTCGTTTAGCGCCTTCTTTGCCGCAACAAGCGTATATGGCTTTGCGGAAATATCAGATGCAACAGATGCCTTGTGACATCTCCAATAGTACAAAATCTTGGGAATGTGTACGATTTTCTGCGCCTTTTCGGTCAAACGCAAAATCATATCGTAGTCCTGACTTCCGTCAAACTCGCTTCTGAAGCCGCCAACCTGCTCGTAAAGGCCTCTTGAGAAGGTGGTCAGGTGGCAAATATAGTTGTAGGAGCGAAGCGTATCGGGTGAAAAATCGGGCTTGAAGTGCGGGTGATATGCATCGGCGGGAGTCTTGTGGAAGGTGTTTTCGTCGGTGTAGATGAAGTCCGCGCCGTTTTCGCAAATTTCCTTCATTACGCAGAACAGAGCAGACGGATGAAGCAAATCGTCGTGGTCAAACAGAGTAATATAGTCACCCGTGCTCATTTCAAGGCACGCATTTGTATTGCCCGAAATGCCGAGATTTTTCTCTAATTTCTTGTAGAGAATACGGTTGTCCCTGTGTGCGTATTTTTCAACGATCTTTTGTACATAGCCGTGATTTTCGTCGCTGCCGTCGGCCAAGCAAAGCTCCCAATTTGAATAGGTTTGAGCCAAAACGGACTCAATCATAGCCTTAAGATACTCCTCGGGAGTGTTATAAAGAGGAACGATAACGCTAAATTTAATGTCGCGCTCGAATTTGGTGTTCCTCTGCGCCACAAGCTCTGCGGGAGTAAACAAGGGAGCATTCGCTTTTTTGTTTTTAGATTTTTTAAAGACCTTTCTCCATGCGCTCTTGAAGCCCTGCTCACGCCAAACCTTAAAGAATTTTCTCACCTTTAAAATCGGTCCGTGGCGGAACGGGTATTTTATGATATCAAAAAGAACTCGAAACGGCTTTGTAATCTTCCACCAGCCTGCGTTTGAGATAACCTCGTACTTGTGCGTTACATCGGCAAGCTGACGCTTGAGGTCCTCTCTTTGCGAGATAGCCACAAAATAGTGGGTTTTATAGTGGTCAAGCTCTGCGCGAAGCTCGCCAAGCTGTGCGTCAAGTAGAGCAATATCACGGTTCGCTCTGTCAAGCTGAGTTCCGACAAGATCCGCATGGGCTCTCAGCTCGTCGAGTGCGCCGGTCAGATTGGTGATATGCTCGTCCCTTGCCAAAATCAAGGAGTCGAGATTTGATATGTGATTTTTTGAAAGAGAAAGCTCGTTTTCCGTTGCGGCAAGAGATGTCATTGCCGTATCAAGCTCTGAGTCGATTGCCTCGATTGTCGAGGAAAGCTCGAAAAGCGGCGAGGAATGTGTCGTCATATTGGAAATCGTTCCCTTAACAGTCAAGGAGTCGCTTGCGCCCTCGCATTTGAAGACAAATTGAGAGTCTGCTTGGAACAAATAATAGCGCTCGCCAAGCCGTGATATATTATTGGTCGATACCAAGGAAAGAACCGCATCACCCTGAGTGCAGATTAGATTTTCAACCGTAAAGCCCTCGCCCTCACGCAAATCAACACGTGCAAGCACAGCGCCCAAGGGAACTCTTACGGTTATTTCAAAATCGCCATCGTCACATTCGGTGAAAATCGCCTCGTCTGTTTTAAATCCGCTTCCCGTGTCAAAGAAAACAGTAACCGTTTTGCTTATCTCGGGAATTTGCCATATTGTTTTGGCACCGCTTTCGACGGCAATGTCTGCCTTCAAGGCGCAAACAACAAATTGATATGCCTCGTGAGCTCCGCTTGAGCTGACAATAGCCCTTGCAAGTGGGTTTGCCTCGTCAAAGGATTGCTCGGACGAGCCGGCAGGGCAGACGGTAGCATCTATTAAAATCGGAAAAATTCCCGCCTCCTCGCAGAACGGAACAAGGCTTTGGCGTGCGAAAAAGTGAATGTGTGTGTTGTCAAGCAAACCGATATCGGTGTAGTCGAAGCGATTGCCGATAAGCTTTAAAATAATGTCTGCGTGTGCGATGTTCGGCACGGAAAAGATTATTTTTCCGTCGTCCTTCAAAAGAGAAAGCGCGCGTCTGATAGCCTTGGCGGGCTCTCTTAAATGCTCCAAAACGTCGGCAAAAACAAGCGTATCGAACTTAATGGTCGAAAGCTCGCTTTCCCAATCGTAATTTTCTATATCACAGCAGATAAAGCCGTCAAGATGCGCTTTTGCGGCCTCAATTGCCTCCTCGCTTATGTCAATGCCATAAGTGGTACAGCCCAAGGCGCTTTTGATGTAAGCGCAAAGCTCTCCCTTTGCGCATCCAAGCTCCAAAACGGTTTCTCCCTCGGAAATCATAGAAGCAATCATAGAGTGTGATGTTCTGCTTTCCGACGAAAAGGAGATTTCCTTATTATACTTAAACATAAATACCTCTTAACTTGCTCATTTGAGCCTTACATGCTCTTATATTCTCCGCATACCTCAGCGGTGTCGCCTATCATTCTCGTTTTTCCGTGGTCGAGCCACAAAATTCGGGTGCAAAGGCGTTCAATCTGTTCAATGGAGTGAGAAACGATAAGCACGGTCGTGCCGCCGCTCATCATCTCGGCAATACGCCTTTCGCACTTTTGCTGGAACAGAAAATCACCGACTGCCAAAATCTCGTCAACTATAAGAATATCGGGCTTTACAAGCGTTGCAATAGCAAATCCAAGACGTGCAACCATACCCGACGAGAAATTCTTTATGGCAACGTTCTCGTAATCTCTGAGCTCTGCAAAATCGAGAATTTCGTCGTATTTTTCACGAATAAATGACCTCTCAAAGCCAAGCACACTGCCGTTTAGAAAGATGTTTTCTCTTGTTGTGAGATCGGGATCAAAGCCTGCGCCGAGCTCAATCAGCGGAGATATCGTTCCGTTTACCTCAACGCTTCCGCCACTCGGCTTGAGAATACCCGAGATTATCTTGAGCAGAGTGCTTTTTCCGCTGCCGTTAAGGCCGATAATGCCAAGCACCTCGCCCTTTTCGATATCAATCGAAATGTCGTCAAGGGCCGTGAATTTGTCGAAATTCATCTTGCGCTTCAGCTTTCTTATAATATATTCCTTTACGCTGTCAACCTTTTCCCTTGGCATATTGAAGTTCATTGTGACATTTCGTATTGAAATTACAGGATTGTTCACTTTTTATCTCCTTTGAATATGAAGAACTAAATATGAAGAACGAAATTGTCTTGACTCTTGCGGAAGGCAGTTACGCCGATTGCAAGCATCATAACGGAGAAGCCGATACAAATCAGGTTGTCCGTAAGTGACGGAAGCGTTCCGTAAATCATTACATTTCTGAAATAGGTTACATAGTGGTAAAGCGGGTTGAAGCGAATAATGCTTTGCAGCCACTCCGGCACCATTGAGATTGGGTAAATAATCGGGGTAGCATACATCCAAACGGTCATAAACACACCCCAAAGATGTCCTACGTCTCTGAAAAATACGTTAAGCGTCGATAAAACGAGGTTAAGACCGAGCGCAAACACAAACACGTAGAGCATAGGAACGACAAACAGAAGCATTGTCAGGTGAGGCTCGACCTGGCCTGTGATAAGGAAGATAACGAACACCAAAACGAATGCGATAAGCGAGAAAAGCATATTCACAAAAGAGAAAATAGTCTTTTCAAGCGGGAAAACGTATTTCGGCAAATAGACCTTTTTAATAAGTCCGCCGCCGTTGATAACGGAAACGAGCGAGAAGCTCGAGGATTCCGAAACAAAGCTAAATATTATATAACCGGTGAGATAGAAAAGAGCGAAGCCACCCTCAACCTCAACACGAATAATTTGCGAGAATACAGCGGTAAGCACAAGCATCATAAGAAGCGGATTGAGAACGCTCCAAAGAATACCAAGCACGCTTCGGCGATATTTTGTCTTGATATCACGGGAAACGAGGTCATAAAGCAAATACTTGTAGCGCTTCATAGCCACAATGTCCTTCTTAAATGCCACCTTGTCGTAGTATGCGTTAAGGAACGCCCACAAAAGCACAAGTGGCAAAACGAAAATGAAGAAGGTGAGCATAACATTTATATTAAGGCTTGTCGGGTTTATCTCAACACGTGCGTTTTCTGCTCCCGTCACGACAATGGAGTAGGTGTATATACCGAAATTATAGTATATATCGTCATTTTTTTGCTCAATTGATATGGGCAGAATGCGCTCTCCCTCGGCGGTTGCCGCAAAAACGCTCGTCACGTGTCCGTTGACCTTGACGTTGTTTACATAGCCGTTTATAACCTGAGCTTTTCCGGCAACGGTCAAGTCCTCAAAAACCATGCTCTTATATTCATTTTTACGATTTTCAATATTGTCGGCGCTAAATCGAACGACACCGAAAAGCACGGCGAGCGCCGCAAAAAGAACGGCCGCCGACAAAAGTATAAGTCTTTTTTTCAACATATAGCCTCAGCTTTCACACAGGGGTGTAAGTTTTGTTGGGCTATGCCACAAAGTGACATAGCCCTGAAAATATTGTTAAAATGCAAATCCGAGATCCTTCAAAAGCGGATTTTTCTTGTCCTTCTCGGACAAAAGAACATCGCCGTCAACGGGCCATTCGATGCCGATATCTTCATCGTTCCACAAAAGGCCACCCTCGCTTGACGGGTCGTAAAGGCGTGTGCATTTATACACAAAGGTAGCGCTCTCGCTCATTACATAGAAGCCGTGCGCAAAGCCCTCGGGTACGTAAAATTGCTTTTTGTTTTCGGCGCTGAGAGCAACACCGTACCATTTTCCGAATGTTTCGCTGTCACGGCGAAGGTCAACGGCAACGTCAAAAACCTCGCCCTCAATAACTCTTACGAGCTTGCCCTGAGGGTTAGCCTTTTGAAAATGCAGACCACGAAGCACGCCCTTCTTTGAGCGTGATTCGTTATCCTGAATAAATGTAGCGGGTGTGCCGTCAAGATGCTTGACATACGGCGCAAATTCGTCGTTGAAGGTTTCCATAAAGTAGCCCCTCGCATCGCCGAAAACGGTCGGCTCAACGACGTATAAATCCTTTATAGGTGTTTCGATAAACTTAAATTTTCCCATTTTTCCTTTGAATAGATTCCTTTTCCCAAAAAAGTAAGTTATCTGTTTTCGTACATTTTCTTGTAGTAGTCCTTGTATTCGCCGCTTATGATGTTTTCCCACCACTCACGGTTCTCAAGGTACCACTTAATTGTTTTCTTAATTCCGTCGGCAAATTTTGTTTCGGGAAGCCAGCCAAGCTCCGAGTGAATCTTCGTCGGATCGATAGCGTAGCGCATATCGTGACCTGCTCTGTCCTTAACATAGGTGATAAGGTCCTCGCTCTTGCCAAGCTCCTTGAGAATAATCTTAACGATGTCGATGTTTCTCATTTCGTTGTGTCCGCCGATATTGTAAACCTCGCCGACACGGCCATTGTGAATGATAAGGTCGATAGCACGGCAGTGGTCCTCAACGTAAAGCCAGTCACGGACATTGATGCCCTCGCCGTAAACAGGAAGCGGCTTGTCGTAGAGTGCATTCGCAATCATAAGAGGAATGAGCTTCTCGGGGAAGTGATAAGGGCCGTAGTTGTTAGAGCAGCGTGAAATTGTCACAGGCAAGCCAAAGGTTCTGTGGTAAGCCTGAACGAGAAGGTCAGCGCTTGCCTTTGATGCGGAATACGGGCTTGATGTGTGAATAGGTGTTTCCTCAGTGAAGAAAAGGTCAGGGCGGTCAAGCGGAAGGTCACCGTAAACCTCGTCGGTTGAAACCTGGTGATATCTCTTGATGCCGTACTTGCGGCAGGCATCCATCATAACCTGTGTTCCCATGATGTTTGTATTAAGGAAAACTCCGGGATTTTCAATGGAACGGTCAACGTGGCTCTCTGCGGCAAAGTTGACAACGATGTCGGGGTGCTCCTCCTCAAAGATAGCATAGATAGCATCTCTGTCGGTTATGTCTGTTTTGCAGAAGCGGAAATTGGGGTTGTCCATAACGGGAGCAAGCGTTTCCATATTTCCTGCATAGGTAAGGCAGTCCACACAGATAATTCTGTAATCAGGGTGTGCCTTGAGCATATAGTGAACGAAATTTCCGCCGATAAAGCCGGCGCCGCCTGTTACGATAATTTTCATATAAGATAATCTCCTTTGATTGTCATTATTTTGAGGGTTATTCGCCCTTATAGTTGTCAATAAAGCATTTCAGCGCATCTTGCCACGGACGAAATTCGTCGCCGACGGTGGCACGAAGCATCATATTGTCAAGCGACGAGTAGGCAGGGCGCTTGACGGGGGACGGAAATTCGTCGCTTGTGCAGGGTGATACAACAGCGTCAATTCCCGCAAGCTCAACGATTTTTTGAGTGAACTCAAACCAGGAGCATTCTCCGTTGCCCGTTCCGTGATAAATTCCGTATTCCTCTGTTGTTACCAGCTTTAAGAGGTGATGTGCAAGGTCGCACGCATTCGTAGGATTGCCTATCTGGTCGCAAACGACCTTGCAGGCGCCCCTTTCACGAGCGATGCTCATCATGGTTTTGACAAAATTCTTGCCGACGTACCCGTAAAGCCAGGCAGTGCGAACGATAAAGTATTTCGAGCAAAGCTGCTTGATATACTCCTCGCCCAAATATTTTGTGCTTCCGTAAACGCTTTGCGGAGCGCAAACATCGTATTCCGTATAGGGAGAGGTGCCGTTGCCCGCAAAAACGTAGTCTGTCGAAACGTGAATGAGCTTAGCACCGTTTTCCTCGCATACAATAGCGAGATTGCGAGGGCCTATTGCGTTGGCACGGAAGGCAAGCTCCTTACCCTCGCCCTCGGCGGCGTTTACATTGGTATATGCGGCGCAGTTGATTACAGCATCATATTTTTTTGCGCCAAAAACGCCTCTTACATCATCGAGTGCGGAGATATCGAGCGTATCAATGTCGACATAGTCAACCTCGGCGCCGATTTTCAGCACCTCGGGCACACCAAGCTCGGTATATGAGCGCTCAAAGCATTTTCTGATTTCTGTGCCAAGCTGTCCCTTAGCACCGGTTACGAGAATTTTCATCAGTATTTAATTTTACCCTCCGCAACCTTTCTCAAATGCTCGCCATAGGTGGATTTTCCGTATCTTTCTGCGCTTTCAAGAAGCTTTTCCTTAGAAATCCAACCGTTGATATATGCGATTTCTTCAATAGCAGAGATCTTAACGCCCTGACGCTTTTCAATCATTTGAACGAACTGTCCCGCTTCGATAAGGCTATCCATTGTTCCTGTGTCAAGCCAAGCAAAACCACGGCCGAGAAGCGTAACGTCAAGGTCACCGTGATCAAGGAAAATGTTGTTGAGCGCCGTGATTTCAAGCTCGCCACGCTTAGACGGCTTAACCTGCTTTGCATACTCAACGCATCTGTTGTCGTAGAAATAAAGTCCTGTTACCGCATAATTGGATTTCGGATCCTGTGGCTTTTCCTCGACGGAAATAACCTTGTTGTCCTCGTCAAAC
Source organism: Eubacteriales bacterium (assembly GCA_045636605.1). GTDB lineage: Bacteria > Bacillota > Clostridia > Oscillospirales > CAG-272 > RGIG2000. The sequence continues at coordinate 115,424 of JAZTXV010000017.1, forward strand.
TCAACGACTCCGAAGCGCTCAGGATCGTCAACGTAGTAGCCGAAAACGCTTGCTCTGTGATTTTGCTCGGCATTTATAACCGCCTGCTTAAGCACCTTGGAGAAGCCGTTTCCGTAAAAAATATTGTCGCCAAGCACCATAGCGCAGCAATCATCGCCGATAAACTCCTCGCCGAGCAAAAATGCCTGCGCCAAGCCGTCGGGAGAGGGCTGAACCTTGTATGAGAGCTTGATTCCGTAATCGCTTCCGTCACCCAAGAGGCTCTCGAAGTTCGGAAGGTCACGGGGTGTGGAAATGATAAGAATATCCTTAATTCCCGCAAGCATAAGCGTTGAGAGAGGATAATAAATCATAGGCTTGTCATAAATTGGAAGCAGCTGCTTCGATGTTATCATGGTAAGAGGGTAGAGGCGTGTTCCGCTTCCACCGGCAAGAACGATTCCTTTCATGGTAGGTTAATCTCCTTTTTTCTATCTTCTTTTTTAAAGTCATATCTGCCAAAAAGGTACATAAGACGAAAGACGATGCCCTCGCCGAAGGTCTGTCTGTACATTTTAGTAGTCATTATATAGCCGAGACGGGTAAAGAAATTTCTTTGATTTTTGAAATATCTTGTTGCTTCCTTACGGTACTCGTCGGGGATTTTGTCGCCGTATTGCTCGAAAAATGCCCAAAGCTGATAGGAATACCGTCTGCTTTTGCCCGTTTTGATTCTTCCCAGTCGCTTGAAGAAATTCTGCACACGGCTCGTCTCGTAGCCTATGGCGTTGTTTCCGTGCTGTCGGTACAGGGTGGTGCATTCTCTGTCATAGAAGGCTTGACCGAAGGTGGTTGCAACGAGATACACCCACGAATCGTGAACGTCTATGTCATGCGAGAAGTAGGGCTTGAGCAGGTTGATAAGAGCGAGGTTACATACCTGAGTATGCCCAACGCAAGCGTTTTGTATCATAGCATTGTAAAAAGTCAGCGGATCCTTGGCGACAACCGTTTTTCCCTTGATTTTCAAATCCTCTGTCGTGATATACGAGCAGGCGGCATACAGATTGGGAATCGTGTCGTCCTGAGAGTCAAGCCACTCGACCGCGCGGACAAGCTTGTTTGGAAGCCACACATCGTCCTGGTCGCTAAAGGAGAAGTATTTGCAGCTCGTATCACACCGAATGACAAGCTCGTGCAGGCTTGCGTTGAGTCCAATGTTCTCGCCGTACAGAACCTCGAAGCCGTAGCGCTCTGAGTATTCACGCAAAATTTCCTTTGTTGAGTCGGTTGAGCCGTCGTCACGTATCAAAACCTTAACCTCGTCGAAGTTTTCAAGAGCGACAAAGCTGTCAAGCTGAGCGCGCACATATCTTTCGCCGTTGTAGGTTGACATAAGAATTTGTATCTTTTTTTCGACCATTGTCGCATCTCCCTTCGTAAATTTTGGCGTTTTTTGTCAAATTTTAAAACAAAAATTGCTCCTAATCGTAAATAGTATACCACCATTTTTGCAAAAAGTCAATATAAACTAAAAATTTATATAATATATGTGATTTTGTGACCTTCGCTTGAACAAGCGCAGAGCTCGTCCGCCGAGGCTATTGGCTACTTAACGGCTACCTTCAGAAGGGAGCAAAATGAGGGACAAAACAGAGAAAAACAGACACAGGGTGGCGTGTTTTTGACGATTTTGCTCGTTAAAGCTCGGTAAAATTCGTCATTTGCTTCAGCTAAACGTCAAAAAATCAAGAATTTTTTCAAATTCCAGAATATTGCTATTGATTTTAATATTATAATGTTGTATAATATATCGTGGCACAGTAATGCAGTGTAACAGCGCAAGCAACGGCGCAAGAACAAGCCGAACGCTTGCTAAATTTTCAAGGAAAGGAAAAAACAGATGATAGAAATCAAAAATCTTGTAAAAAGATATGGAAATCATTTTGCTCTTGACGATATCTCATTTACTGTAAATGATGGAGAAATCGTCGGCTTCCTCGGCCCTAACGGTGCGGGAAAGTCCACGACAATGAATATAATCACGGGTTATCTTTCGTCCACATCGGGTACTGTCATTGTTGACGGCCACGATATCTTAGAGGAATCGCTTGAGGCGAAAAGGCTAATCGGATTTTTGCCCGAGCAGCCGCCGCTTTACATAGATATGACGGTTTGGGAATACCTGTGCTTTGTATATGATTTAAAGGGCTGTGAGTTTAACAAGACCAAGCATCTTGAGGAAATTTGCGAGCTTGTTAAGATTTCGGATGTAAAGCAACGCCTTATTCGCAATCTTTCAAAGGGATATAAGCAAAGAGTGGGTATTGCAAGCGCGCTCGTTGGAAATCCAAAGATAATTATCTTTGACGAGCCGACGGTTGGACTTGATCCAAAGCAAATAATAGATATAAGAAGCCTTATTCGTAACCTCGGAAGAAACCACACGGTTATTCTCTCCACGCACATAATGCAGGAGGTTCAGGCGGTTTGTGACAGAATTATTGTCATCAACGAGGGTAAAATTATTGCCGACGAGAAGACGGCAAGCTTCAACAACGCAGTCAACCAAAACACAAGATACCGTGTAAAGATTTCGGGACCTCAAAAGGAGGTTTTGCGTCACCTTCGCTCGCTTGTCGGAATTGTCAGCTGTGAGCTTCACGGCGAAAGAGAGGGCGATGCCTTCACATACGATATTGAAAGCTCTCCAAGCATTGACATAAGAAAGAGCCTGTTCCGCGCTCTCGCCGACAAGGGCTGGCCGATGCTCGGTATGGAGCCGATAGGAATGGAGCTTGAGGACATATTCCTGAAGCTCATAAATAAAGGAGGTAGAAGATGATAGCGATTTTCAAGCGTGAAATGCGCTCATACTTTACAACCTCTACGGGCTATGTGTTCTTGGCGGTTGCGCTTGCTCTTTCGGGCATAGTGTTCGGCGCAAGCACTCTTTTAATGGGCTCCGGCGACACAGGTCCGTACTTTTCGCTTATGTTGTTCGTGCTTATGATAATTCTTCCCATCCTCACAATGAAGACCTTCAGCGAGGAGAGAAGAACGAAAACGGAGCAGCTTCTGCTGACTGCGCCGATAACAACCACGCAAATGGTAATGGGAAAATTCCTCTCCTGCATTTGTATGTTTCTTGTTTTTCTTGTGCTCAGCTGTGTTAGCTTTATTCCGCTTTTTGCATATGCAAAGACAAACACCGATGAAATAACAGAGCTTGCGCCCAATATAGCGCTTATCGTAGGAAATATGATAGCGATTATTCTTGTCGGAATGTGCTTTATTGCGATAGGTATATTCGTTTCCTCGCTTACCGAAAACCAGTTCGCAGCAGTCGTAATCACAATAGCAATTCTTCTGTTTTTGTTGCTTGTCGGACTCTTTAACGGCTTTATTGAATCCTATGCGATAAGAACTGTTTTGAGCTGGCTTTCAATTTATTCGAGATTTACAAGCTTCACCTACGGAATATTTGACATAGGCGCGCTTATTTATTATCTGTCGATAAGCGGAGTGTTCCTGTTCTTGTCGGTGCGTGTCTTTGAGTCACGTAAATATCGTTAAGGGGGTGCGACAATGAAAAACGGATTTTTAAAATCATTTGCCGACTCTCGAAAGATAAAGTATTCCTCTCTCAGTGTTGCCCTAAGTGCGATAATAATTGCGATTGTTGTAATACTGAACTCAATCACTGCCGTTCTGGCTGATAAATTCGGCTGGTACATTGATATGACGGACGATCAGGTTTTCACGCTCTCCGACGATGCGAAAAAGCTCCTCGAGGAGCTTAACGATGACGTTCAGCTGGAGATAGTTTTCCCGGCGAAAGAGGACGAAATTGAGAAAAATTACGCAAACTCCGTGACCTCGGGCTCAATAGGCTACATTCACTCAACCGCAGAGCAGATTGAGGAGGTATGCGACAATGTAACCGTTTCCTACCACGACGTAGATAAGGATTATCTGTTCTACAAGGATTTGGGAGTTCTTAACAAGGCGGGAGATAATAACATTCTCATTCTCCGCCGTGATGCGAAGGGCAACTACGTTGAGGGAGATTTCCGTGTGTATCCGATAAACTACTTCTATGTGGGCGACGAGGAGGGCAACCTCTACGGCTACAACGGAGAGCTTGTGTTTGTGTCGGCAATGCTTGCAATGGCGCAGGATACGGTTCCCACCGTTTATTTCACGATAGGACACGGCGAGAGCTCGTTCAACGCAGATGTGATAATAGACTTTGAAAACATCAACGCAGAGTACATCAAGGGCAACATCGACGTCGGCGCGCTTGAGATGATGAGAGTGTTCTGCGACAGTGGCTTCACGGTGAAGCCTCTTGATATCACCACCTCGGAAATTCCGAAGGATGCGCGCATAATCGTCATAAATCAGCCACAGGGTGACCTTGATGATGCGGAGCTTTACAAATTAGATATGTATCTTAAGGACGAGGGCACGGTGTTTATGTTCACCCCTCACGACAAGGAGCTTCCTAATTTGTATGCCACACTTGAGGCAAGCTATGGCGTTAAGGTAAACGTAAGCGCAACACCCGTCGAGGACTCCTCGACCGAGTTTGGAATAACGGGCGCAACGGGCAAGTACTATACACTTTTGGCAAATGTGTCAAAGGATGACGGAGGCTTCGCTTCAAATCAGTATTTCAGCGCTCTTAATTCATATACATCTCTTAGAGCCCGCTTCTACAATTCGGCGACCTTGACCATAAATCCCGAATATATGAACAAGAACGGACACCCCGAGGGAAGCTACTTCAAATACACATACCCGCTTCTTGAAACGACCTCAAACGCAACCTTTGACGGCGAAAAGAAGGTACATCACCTTATGAGCGTTACGTCGATTTGGGAATGGGATTATGAAAATCAGTCAAGCAAGTATTCGTATCTTGTGGTATGCCCGTCAAGCGGATTTGCATCGCCCGAGTTCTTGACGCTGTCAAGCGCACCGAATAAGGACATGGTCTTGTCCTTGATTCAGACCACCTCGAGCATCCAAACTCCTGTCAATATGGGCTATAAGACCTTTATGAATTACAGACTTGATATAACCGACCGTCAGGCACAGGGCACAACTATAATGCTTGCAACGATATTGCCTGCCGCTGTGGTTATATGCGGAATAGTTATTATCGTAAGGAGAAAGCACAGATAATGAAAATGAAGAAAAAGAAAATAACCATAGCGGTGCTTTTCGGCGTGCTTGTGGCTTTGATTCTTTTGTACTTCCTCGTTATAGCGCCGCTTATGGAAAATCAGGGCACACAAACCATAGAGCCCGCAACTCCGCAAGAGGGAGAGGGCTTGTATTACGGCTCTCTTACTATGTTTCCCGTAATCAAGGATGATGATGTCATTTCGATAACGATAACCAACTCTCACGGAACGTTTTCCTTTGAAAACAAAATAAGCGAAAGCTCCGGAAATTATGCGCTCAGGCTTGCGGAATACCCAAGGCTTACTCTCAACAGTAAGATCCTTACCGAGCTCAGAGTTTATGCTCTGAACACTCAATGCGTAAACCCCGAGCCCCTAAGAGATTGCTCCCCCGAGATGATGGCGAAATACGGCGTCACAAAGGACACCTGCACAGCCACCTATACAGTCAAATTCAAGGAAAACGGAGAGGAGAAATCCCATACCGTGTATATAGGTGACAAAACCCTTGCCGCAAGCGGCTCATACTTTGCAACCGTTGAGGGACGTGATGTAATTTACGAGGTCGATTCGGGCATTGAGGGCGGAATTTTGTTGGCTCAAACAGATTTTGTCGATACTCTTATTGCCTCACAATACACAAGCACAGAGGTCGTTTACGAGGTAAACAAAATTCTCATAGGAAATTCGGGCACCTCGACTCCGTTCGTCGGAATAGGTGCGAACAGAATTGAAAATGCGGACACCGTAATGGTAAAATACACGGTACAGTACCCGACGAATGCGAAAAACGTCAGCGCAAGCACCGATTACATATCGAAGGCGCTAAATGCTCTGCTCGTTAATTTTACGGGAAGCAGAGTGGTGCAAATTGATCCCGATGAGCAAACCCGTGCAAAATACGGGCTTGACGCATCAAGCACGAAAAAAATCGTCAGCGTAGGCACCTTTGATGACAAGGAATTTGTCTTTACGCTGAGCCAAAAAATGAAAAATGAGAATGGCGTAGATTGCTATTATCTCTATGCAGGCCCCGCAACCGACAAGGATGTGGCGCTAATAATCGAGGTAACGGCATTGGGCTACGAGTTCTTAGAGGAAGAAAACGCAATAAAATGGGTTGCTACTAACTCATTTGAGGCGGGCTTCACAAAGTATATCTACGAAAACGCCGAGGTTGGCGAAAGCGGAGTTGCAGATATCACAATATCGGCAAACACCAATGCAATAAAGGACTTTAAGGACAAATTCATCCTTGAGCACTCACCCCATCCCACAGACGCTTCAAAGGGCGACATTCTTACCGTTACCTCGGAAAGCGGAAGATACACCTTTGTAGATTTGACTAACGTGGAGGATTCCTCGTATAAAAATGAATTTAGAAACTTTTATGCTATAATGGTAAACTATCCTATGCCAAACCGCTTCAACACCATGACGGCAGCTGAGCGAGAGGCGAAAAAGACGCAGGAAAATCTCATTCTGAGCATAAGAGTTACGTTGAATGACGGCACAAAAATGGGCTATGACTATTATAAGCTTGATGCCGCAAACGTTATGTGCGAGTTCTTTGACGATAAAAACCCCGAGCCAACGGTGGTATTTGACACAACGATTCAGCACGTCGATATCTTTGCAACGGCGCTAAGTCAGCTCGTAAGCGGAGAGCACGTTGAAAAGCACTAATGTGCTACGCACAATGCGGAGTGAGGAATGCGGAATGCGGAATGCGGAATGAAATTGCTTCGTGGGTGATTTTTAAATCAAGGCTAAACGAAAGCGGGAATTGCCTCAGGCGCTTGCCTGCGGAGTGCGGAATGCGGAATGAAATTGCTTCGTGGGTGATTTTTAAATCAAGGCTAAACGAAAGCGGAGATTGCCTCGGACGCTTGTCCGTGCGGAATGCGGAGTGCTACGCACAATGCGGAATGCGGAATGAGGAGTGCGGAGTGAGGAATGAAATTGCTTCGTGGGTGATTTTTAAATCAAGGCTAAACGAAAGCGGAGATTGCCTCGGATGCTTATCCGTGCGTGTCGAGGCTCTCGACTGCCTCGGACTCAGAAAAATAATTTGATTTCTTTTTGTAAGCTTTTTCTTCCAAAGAAAAAGCAAGGAAATATATGCGTAATGAAAGGACACAACAGCTATGGAATACAAGTACGGCTATTTCAATGAAGCGGGAGACGAATTTGTAATAACCTCTCCCAAAACACCAAGACCATTCGACAACTTTCTTTTTAACGACTCGTGCTATGCAAACGTGCATCAGACGGGTATTGGATGCTTCGATTACCAAATCGACGGTAAGGAGGGTATTCAGCTTTACACGGGCGTAGGAAGAATTTGTGACTACGACGTTTTCGGAAAGGACCACCTATACAACAGACTTATATTCATTCGTGACAACGAAACGGGCGAATTTTGGACTCTCAACTGGGAGCCCGTGTGCCATCCGTATCAGGAATATAAGTGTGTGCAAGGACTCGGTTACACAGACATAACCAACAAAACAAACGACCTTGTGTCTAAAATGCGTATATTTGTACCTATCGGCACAGACGCAGTTGAGATGTGGAAGCTCTCATTCAAGAACGAAACGGGCAAGAAGAAATCATATTCAATCTTTACATATAGCCAAATACAGTTCCGCTTCAAGTGGGGCTTTGACAGCTACGGCGATACAATGTACCGCGCAACTCGCTTTGACAAGGAAAGAAACACCTTCTATATGACAAAGCACCCGTTCATTAAGCCACATAACTACCTTACTGCATTTATGACCGCAGATAAGGAAATCGTTGGCAGTGACGGATGTCAGAACGTGTTCGTTGGCGAATACGGAACAATAGGCGCACCCGAGGTTGTAAGAGAGGGTGCTTGCAAGAACTCGATAGGCTCTGCAAACGCAACAATATGCACGCTTCAGTTCAATATCGAGCTTGATGCGGGAGAAAGCGACGAGATTTCTCTTATGCTTGGCGTAGGTAGCGAGGAAAACGATTCAATCGCCCTTGCAAGCAAGTACCTTGCAAATCAAGACAAGTATTTCGAGGAAATGAAATCGCACTACAAGGCGATGTATAACAAAAACCACATTACCACAACCGACGAGCATTTTGACCGTCTTATCAACTACTGGGGCAAGCACGCAACGCACTTTGGCGCAACCTGGTGCCGTTGGGGCTATAATGGCTACCGTGATATCGTTCAACACGGCTTCGGTGTTGTTTCCTTCAAGACGGAGAGAACAAAGCAGATTTTGAAGGAGGCAATTCAAAATCAGTACGCAAGCGGAATGGCAGTTCGTGGTTGGAATCCCGTTGATACAAAGGCGTACTCCGACTCTGCGCTTTGGCTTGAATTTACACTCACCGCTTACTTAAGAGAAAGCGGAGATATCGACTTTTTGAACGAGGTTTACCCCTTCAGAGATGAGGGCGAGGCAACTGTTCTCGGTCATATGGACAGAGCCCTTGACTTCCTTGAGTCGAATAAGGGTGAGCACGACCTTCTTCTTATCAAATTCGGCGACTGGAATGACTCTCTTACCGGCGTAGGTAAGGAGGGTAGAGGTGAGAGCGTATGGCTCTCCATCGCATATGCACAGGCGCTTCTCGAAATGGCAGAGCTTGCTCGTTTTATGGGCGATGAGGCTAAGGAAAAGAACTACCTCTCTCGCCGTGAGGCAATAATGAAGGCGATCAATGAGAATGCTTGGGACGGCGAATGGTACAGACGCTGCTATACCGATAACGGCTCACCTCTTGGAAGCGTACAGAACAAGTATGCAAAGATGTTTATGGAGCCACAGTGCTGGTCACTCATTTCGGGCGTTGCAAGCGAGGAAAGAGCAAACACCATAATCAGAGCTATGGACGAGAGAATGCTCACTCCTGTTGGATATCTCCTTCTTACCCCATCCTATAAGGAGTTCGATGCTACAATCGGACGTATCTCCTCAATGGAGCCGGGCATTTGCGAGAACGGAACAATTTATTCACATACAAACATCTGGATGATTTTGGGACTCCTTAAATACGGCAAGGCAGACCTTGCATACGAGCTGTTCAAGAAGATAGCTCCCGGCTATATCGTAGGCGACAACACCGAAATCAAGAACAAGTGCTTGCCATATATGTTCTCGAACTGCTACTTTGGCCCCGAGCATAAGAATAGCGCATTCCAGATGGAATATAGCTGGATTACAGGCTCTGTTGCTTGGTACACAAACACAATGGAGAACTATCTCGTTGGCGCAAGAGCAACCTATGAGGGACTCGTAATCGAGCCACATCTCCCCTTTGAGAGCGCAAAAATGAAGCGTCTTTTCCGTGGCGCAGAGTACGAAATCACCGTATCGAACCCACAAAAGAAGGCAAAGGACTACACTCTTGAAATCACAGTTGACGGCAAAGCAATCGACGGCAACATTGTTCCCGCCTTCGCAGACGGCAAAACTCATACGGTTTGCGTAATCGTAAAATAATTCACATAAAACACAAAAAACCGACACTCTGTGTCGGTTTTTTATTTAATGCTCTGTCGTAACATGATTAAAGAGCTGCTTTACAGGCTCGGAGTGTGCTTGTCAAGGTCGCCTAATCGGTAGGCGGAGGGTAGCATCGAGTCATATACGCAAGACTGTTTTTGAGATAGTCCTTTACAAAATCGACCTGTCCCTGCCACGAGGTGATTCGTATAAGCGAATCGGGATTTGGCCAAACATAAGTGCCGAGAAGCTTCCAACGCTCGAAATTTCTGTCAAAGCTCACCTTGTGCTCGTCAAGATATGCGTATGCCTCGGCAAGACGGTTCTCAATTACGGGAGTGTATTGCTCCAAAAGCTCGCCAACGAGCGCCTTGAACTCCTCATGATACAAAAGATTTCCAAACCACGTGTTGTCCATTTTCGCCCAAAGTGAATCGTGACGGCGCGCACTCTCGTTGTTGCGTACGTTTCCTACACTGCGGTCAAAGTCCCACACAGGGCCACAGCAAAGCCTTCCGCCCGCATCCTTATACATATAAAAGCTCGAATAACCGACGTCAACACACTTGAACATCTCAAAAATTATGTACGCCTTAGCAAAGGATTCTGTGTCAATTAGCGATTCTACAAGCGAATAATCGTTACCGTAGACGGCATTCATACAGCTTGTCATGTATTGCTGAATAAACGATATTTGAGATTCGCTCAGCTCGTTTGGCTCCTTAATCGAATACGGAGTGCCGTTTATGTAGAAGCTGTTTCCGTCAAGACGCTTATCAAGCTCAACAATGTAGCCTCTGTCATCAGCGCTTCCGTTATCAATATCGACACGCCCGTTTCCAATCTCAATTTGGTCACAAACAAGATACACTCCTCGGTATTCACCGTTCAGATAAAGGTCAACAAACTGTACCGAGCTTGTTCCCTCAAGCCCTATTGCGTCGGCGGCAGAGTAGGCGAGATAATTTCTTACAAGGCTCAAATCAAAGTGATTTGATATTAAGGTCCATTTTTTTGCCTTTCCGTTGCCAAACAGGTCAATGGCATCGTCGAATTTAATTCTGTACGAGCGCTTGTCAATCTCAAACGAGGTGTTTCCTCGTCCACGTATGTGCAATGGCTCCTTTTGAATATCATAATCACCTGCATTTGACACGGTAACAAAGCCACGAAGTCCGACCTTGCTTATTCTGTTCTCCTCGCCGTCGGTTGTAATTGACATAACCGGCAGGGTAAGGTCCTCTCTTGCAAAAATTGCAACAACCTCCGTGTCGGCGGTGACGGTAATTTGTATTGTATCGCTCGTTTCTCCCGTATCCCAGCACACGAAGCGATAGCCCGTCTGCGGAATAGCGCGGACAAAGGCGCTTTTTTCGCCGTGAGGGACGCTTTGCTTTTCAAAGCCACTGAAATATCCTTGATATTTAGCGCAGGTAAAGGTCACCGTGTGGAGCTTTTCAAACCTCGCTTCAAGAACAATGCTCTGAGTCGGCGAGTCAACACGAACCGAGGATTTTGCCCCGTCACTCCAACCGAGAAAGCGATAGCCCTCGCTTGCAACGGCTCGAACAGTGGTCGTTTTTTCACCCGGCAAAATGCTTTGCGTGGGATTGCCCTCTATGCGTCCGCCCTCGGTGGCACGATATTCAATTTTGACCTTGCCATCGTCTTGGAAGATGATCTCGCTTTCGACGGCGCTTTCGCTTTGAGAGCTCGACAGTGCTTCGTCTGTGCTGTCAAAGGGTAGTCTTTCACATCCAAAAAGCACAAAGCAGACAATCAGGAGCAGCGAAAGGATTAAAAAAAGCCTTTTCATAAAAACCTCTGAGCTTTATAAATTATGAAAGCCCACGGGTGTGGGCTCTTAAGTGTATTCAGCTTAATATCTTGGAGCGCCTCTGTGACGAATATTGTACTCGGAGCGAGGGTTAATAAACTCACGATAATCAAGCTCTCCACGGTCAAGTGCATTGACGATTATTTCCGCAGTTGCAATATTTGTGGCAACAGCAACGTTATGCACGTCGCAAAGACGGAGAAGGTCCTGCTCAACCGAATTGAACTCCGAATCGGTACGGGGAGTGGTTGAACGGAAGAAGAACAAAACGTCAATCTCGTCAAAGGAGATTCTTGATGCGATTTGCTGCTCGCCGCCCTGCGTACCCGAAAGAAGCTTATTTATTTTAAGACCGGTAGCCTCGGAAATATATGCGCCTGTTGTGCTTGTAGCGCAGATATTATGCTTGGAGAGAATACCGCAATAAGCGATACAAAGCTGTGTTATCAATTCTTTTTTGGTGTCGTCTGCAATGATTGCGATTTCCATAGTATATTGCCTCCGTAAAATGTAACATCTAACTTTCTATCATAAATAATATCACAAATAAAAGCGTTTGTCAATGAAATTACGTAAATTTTTTGAAATTTTTCGAAAAAAATGACAAAATAACACAAAAAAACATCAATAAATTTGTACAAAATAAACAAAAAGGCCTTCTCGTCAAAGAGAAGGCTCTTGTTTTATGAAATAACGGTTCTTATAATTAAATATGAAAGGTACAGCACGTAAAGGCTGATAAAGATAATTCCGTTCCAACGCTCGAGATTCAAGTTCAGGGACATTACAAACAAAATCACAGTAGCGGCAAGCATAATGAGCAGGTCGACAACAATCTGTGAGCCGGTTGTTAGCGGATTTACCGTTCCGGCAATACCCAAAATGAACAAAATATTAAAGATGTTCGAGCCGACAACGTTTCCGATAGCCAGGTCATTTTGTCCCTTTTTAGCGGCGATTACGCTTGTTACAAGCTCGGGAAGCGACGTTCCAACCGCAACTATGGTAAGACCTACAAGCGCTTCGGTTAGGTCGTGGTCAAAGCCTGCAGCCGCAGCGCCGTGCATAGCAAGCCCCTTAGCGCCACTGACAACCATTTCTCCGCCGAGAATAATACCTGCAATTCCGACAATGCAAAGCAAAATGGCTCTGCCAAGCGCCATATCCTTTATTTCTACCTCATCTGCTTCACCCGATACATCCTCATCAAGAGCATTTGCACCCTTCTTTGCGCTCATAACAACATAGGTAAGATATGCTATGATAAGAACAATAAAGATAATTGCTTCCCATCTTGTGATGGCGAATTCAGAGCTCTCAATGCCGAAGAAACAGCCGAACACAACCAAAAGCACGGAAACACCGAGCAGAATCGGAAGCTCCCTTTTAACGATGCTCTTTTTTACCGCAACGGGTGAAAAGACAGAACAAAGACCTAAAACAAGCAAAATGTTGCAGATGTTTGAGCCAACAACATTTCCAAGCGCCACATTTGCGTTTCCGCCCTCAATCAATGTCGAAATAGAGTCTGAGGTGGAAACGGCAAGCTCGGGACACGAAGTGCCCATAGCGACAATGGTAAGACCGATAACCAACGGGGAAACGTGAAGCTTTTTGGCAATAACGCAAGCGCTATCAACGAAAAAGTCACAGAATTTAACGAGGAAGAACGTACCGATTCCGAGAAGCAGCACGAAGCTGACAATTTGAAGCGGGACATCCCACGAATTTATAAAATTAAACATAAAATATCCTTTTTTTAAAACATCCGTCAAAATTATTTTTCCAAAATCAGCTTGATAACGTTTCCGTTTGAGTTTAGCTTTGCAAACGGAGGAGTACGAACGAATATAACGCTATGACCGTCAAGCTCGTACGAATGTGCGTTCCACGGAAGCTCCATAGAAAGCTCTCGTCCGTCGCAAAGAAGCCTTGCGCCGATTACCTTGTACGGACAGTCGTAGACTGCAATATACTCCGAGCAGCAGTCCTGAACGTACAGATAAACGCCGTCACAGCCCTTGGTGATCCTGCCGAAATCGTGCTTTTTGATATCTGCAATTCCACAGCCGTAAACGCACTCACCGTTAAGCCGCATCCATTCTCCAACCTGCTCAAGCACCTCAATGCTCATTTGCGGAATGTTTCCCTTAGCATCGGGGCCTACGTTGAGAAGTAGATTTCCGCCCTTGGAAACACATTCCATAAGCATATTGATTACATTTCTTGCGCTCTTATAGTTGAGATCGTTTGCGTTGTAGCACCAGTGATCGTTGAGTGTAATGCACGTTTCCCAAGGAATCGGCACACCGTTTACATCGGTCATACCGCCTGAGGGAATCATCTGCTCGGGAGATCCGAAGTCGCCCGAATAAATCTCGGGATTTTCGCTTGTGATATCACCGCCCATACGGTTGTCGATAATGATGTCGGGATTGATGGACCTTACCATCTCGACAAGCTTGGTAGCCTGCCATTTTTCGCCCGTCATATCGTCATAGTGGAAGTCAAACCACATAATGTCGATTTTTCCGTAATTGGTAAGAAGCTCTCTCACCTGGTTGTGCAAATATTCGACATATCTTTCAAAATGCTCACCCGTTTGATGCTTGTACGCATCATTTCCTCTCATAGGATGATGTGCATCGCTGTATGCGGGGTAATCGGGGTGATGCCAATCGAGCAGAGAATAGTAAAGACCGACCTTGATGCCCTCGGCACGAAATGCGTCAACGTATTCTCTTACAAGGTCACGTCCTGCAGGTGTGTTTGTTGCCTTGTAATCGGTATATTGACTGTCGAAAAGGCAAAAGCCATCGTGGTGCTTTGTTGTGAGCACTGCATATTTCATACCTGCCTGCTTTGCAAGGCGTGCCCATTTTTTAGGATCGTAATTTGTGGGATTGAAGCTGTCAAAATATTTTTGATAGTCCTCGACGGATATTCTGCTTCTGCTTCGTATCCATTCGTTTTCCGCAGGGATTGAATAAAGTCCCCAGTGTATAAACATGCCGAAGCGGTCGTGGCAATACCACTGCGTTCTAAGCGCTCTTTCGGATTGAATACTCATAAAATCTCCTTAAAGCAATAACCGATTGAGGAATTGCTTCCTCAATCGGCATATAGCAAATTATTTACAAAACAATTCTGTTAAAATTATTTGCGGGGGTTCTTAATAGCTGCTTGAGCTGCTGCAAGTCTTGCGATCGGAACTCTGAATGGTGAGCATGATACGTAAGACAAGCCGATCTTGTGGCAGAACTCAACAGATGTTGGGTCACCACCGTGCTCTCCACAGATACCGAGGTGCATGTTAGGACGAGCCTCAAGGCCTGCGTCAACAGCCATCTTCATAAGCTTACCAACGCCGTTTTGGTCAATTCTTGCGAATGGATCGTTCTCGTAAATCTTGCTCTCATAGTAAGCTGTGAGGAACTTACCTGCGTCGTCACGGCTGAAGCCGAAGGTCATCTGTGTAAGGTCGTTTGTACCGAAGCAGAAGAACTCAGCCTCAGTTACGATCTCATCGGCAGTAAGACAAGCACGAGGAATTTCGATCATAGTACCAACCTCATACTTGAGATCAATACCTGCATCAGCGATTTCCTTGTCAGCTGTAGCAACAACAATCTTCTTAACGAAGGAGAACTCCTTAAGCTCGCCAACGAGAGGAATCATGATTTCGGGAACGATATCCCAATCGGGATGATTTCTCTTAACATTGATAGCAGCACGGATAACTGCGCTTGTTTGCATCTTAGCGATTTCAGGGTAAGTAACTGTGAGACGGCATCCACGGTGGCCCATCATTGGGTTGAACTCGTGAAGTGAAGCGATAAGAGCCTTAATGTCAGCAACTGTCTTGCCCTGTGTTTGAGCGAGAAGCTCGATGTCAGCCTCCTCGGTAGGAACGAACTCGTGAAGCGGCGGATCAAGGAAACGAATGGTAACAGGGTTACCCTCAAGAGCCTCGTAGAGCTTTTCGAAGTCGCCTTGCTGGTAAGGAAGAATCTTAGCAAGAGCTGCTTCTCTTTCCTCAACTGTGTCAGCACAAATCATTTCTCTGAATGCAGCGATTCTGTCTGCCTCGAAGAACATATGCTCTGTACGGCAAAGACCGATACCCTCAGCACCGAAGATTCTTGCCTGCTTAGCATCAGCAGGTGTATCAGCGTTAGTTCTGATCTTGAGCTGTCTGTATTCGTCAGCCCACATCATGATTGTTTCAAACTCACCAACGATAGAAGCGGCAACGGTAGGAATAGCCTCGCCGTAGATCTTACCTGTTGAGCCGTCGAGTGAGATGTAGTCACCCTCAACGTAGGTTCTGCCTGCGAGAGTGAACTTCTTGTTCTCCTCGTCCATTTTGATTTCGCCACAGCCGGATACGCAGCATGTACCCATACCACGAGCAACAACGGCTGCGTGTGAGGTCATACCGCCACGAACAGTAAGGATACCCTGAGCGTAGTGCATACCCTCGATGTCCTCAGGAGATGTTTCAAGACGAACAAGAACAACCTTCTTGCCTGCCTTACCCCATTCAACAGCATCCTCAGCTGTGAATACGATTTGACCGCAAGCAGCTCCGGGAGAAGCGGGAAGAGCTGTTCCGACAGCAACTGCCTTCTTAAGAGCAGCAGCGTCAAATTGTGGGTGGAGAAGTGCGTCGAGCTGCTTAGGATCGATCATAAGAAGAGCCTCTTCCTTTGTGATCATGCCCTCGTTTACGAGGTCAACTGCGATCTTAAGAGCAGCCTTAGCTGTTCTCTTACCATTTCTGGTTTGGAGCATATAGAGCTTCTTATCCTCGATAGTGAACTCCATATCCTGCATATCT
>JAZTXV010000018.1:0-9723 GCA_045636605.1 Eubacteriales bacterium
CTATCGAGGTCGCCTTATCAATTATGTTACATAGATATTTAACGCTACCCTCGGCAAGCGACGGCTTCGATATGTCAATTTCGTCAAATGGGTAAAACGGCAAATGAAATGACCAAATTTTAACACCGTATTTGTCGCTGATTCTCTTTAGCTCTGCATAATCGAGAGCATCAACCTCTGCCTTCGGTCTTGAAATTTCAACCATAGCAACGCCTGCATCACGGCAAGCTCTAAAAAGCTCCTCAGAATTTGACGATGCGGTTGTAGAAAGTCCTATTTTATACATTTTCGCTCCTATTTTTCTGTTTTAATTATGTCGTTTATCATATCAATATAGTATGAGTCGGGGAATTTCTTGATAACGAATTTGCGATTCGAATCGGGATTTTCCTCAAAAGTATTCGCACCTGTGTCGGAATTTACGCTCGGATTGATGGAAACGGTTGAGTAGCCCGCCTTTTCCTCGTCGCCTATCATCGCAAGAAGCGCTGTCATAGGATCCCACGATTCTCTGCCACTTGGTCTGCCGTGCCAATCGCACAGAACACCGTAAAGCAAATCGTCCTCGTCAAGAAAATCGCCCGTAGAAACACAGCTGCCAATCTCCCAACCCAAGAAGGTGATGGGGCAAGGACATTTTTCACATACAATGCTTGAGCCGACTCTCGCCTCGGGATGGCGGCAGAAGTTGTACTCTTTTCCGAATTGCTCGTTCCATTTTCCGCCCATTATCCATATCTTTTCAACCTTTTCGGCAAAAAGCTCAAGTCCTGTTTTTGGGGAAATATCATCGCCCTCGCTCATAATAGCGCCTGCAAGCGCCTGCAAAAAGCCAACCTCGATAATCTCCACCTTACCGTCTGCCTCGGCGATAAGCCTGCGGTAAAGACGCACGGCATCCTCGGCATCGTCGTTCGTTTTGTCGGGAGCATAAGCCGTAAGCCTTGTCTGATAGCGTGTTTCGATTTTTACGTGCGAAACGCCCCTGTCAATGCCGACAGCAATTCCGTCAACGCCCTCATATGCCAAAAATCCGTACATTGACGAAACGGAGTTCTCGGCGCAGGTGTTAATTACAGCTCCAAGCAAGCGAGCCTTGCCCGCCTTGTGATGCCTTAAAATAACTCTGAGCGCAACCACGTCGTCGCAGTCCTCGCCCCAGTCTGTTCCAAAAATAAAGCTTCTCATAATATTCTCCTAAAAATTAGTTTTTGTTTCACTGCTCGAAGCCCTCGAGCTTAAAGTGCTTAGCCAGCCACATAGCTACTCCATCGCTTTCGTTATCGGCTATTATACCTGTTGCGATTTCCTTCAGTCGCTCGTCGGCATTTTCGGTTGCGTAACATTCGTCGGCACATTCAAACATAGAGGTGTCGTTGATGCCGTCGCCGAAGCAGATTACCCTGTGTGCGCCGAGCATTTGCTTCAGTTTTTTTATCGCATTCGCCTTGCTTGCGCCCTTGGGGTGAATTTCAAGCCACCATTCGCCACTGTATTGCTCGTTGTAATAGACGCACTCGTAGCGGCTCGCAAGAAGCTCGTTAAGCTCGAACAGCTTGTCCTTATCTCCCATTAGCGTAAAGTGGAATATCTGTCCTGCGTAAAGCTTATCGGCGCTTACGGGATTTTCTCTTTCGTCGCCCTTGTGCTCATTCAAAAAATGCTCTTGCGCATGGTTTGTTGTTCCTATAACGTATGAAAACTGCTCAACGCCGTTTATCATTGCGTAAACGAAGGGGTGAATGTCGTATTTTTCAAGCATCCGTCTGATTTCGCACACATCATAGGGGGAAAAGCTGTCTATGAGCGTTTTTTGTCTTGTTTGCAAATTCAAAATGAAGGTGCCGTTATAGATAATTACGGGGATTTTCGGCTCAAAATCACCAATTACCTGTCGTGCGCTGACATATGAGCGTGCCGTGGCGTAGGTAATAAGCGCTCCGCTATCTATTATCGCATCAAGAATTTGACGGCTTCGCCTCGTGATTTTCTTATCGTTGGTTAAAAGAGTGCCGTCAAGGTCGGTTACATATAATGTTTTATCCATTTCTTGCGTTCTTGTATCCGTTGAAAATTTCCTTAGCAACCCACGTGTTCATTTCTCCCGTGTAGTGAATCAAATCCCAACGGAAAATATTTTTGTCCCATGCGTACTGATCGTAGAAGGGGCATTTTGTAGGCTCGAAGGTGGTTGTCAGCTCCTGCTCAAGTGCAAGCTCATCAAAGACCTGATTTATATAATTCATATTGTTGAGGTGAGCGCCCGTGGGATCCTCCTTCTTCATAATGTCAACAAACGGCATTCTGTGAAGCACAACGGGCACGGGGTATCCGATTGCGGCTCTTAAGCCCGCAAAAAATCTCTTGTAGGAATCCTTAAGCGTTGCCTTAAGAAAATCAAATTCCCTTCTCGTTTCCTGCTCTCCTCCACGCCAATGAAGCCCTACAAAATCGGGCTCAAGCTCACATGCGTCAAGGTGACGGCGAAGAAGCCTCAAAATATGGCAGGTGTACGGATAAAGAGAAATATCAACATCGCCGAGCTTGCCGGGAATAAGCTTCCTCGGTCTGTCCATGCTCCACATATCAAAAAGCCCCTGTGAGCCTATCGAGATGTGTATTATATAAAGGTCGGGCAAGCCCGCTTCGTTTCCGCTATCAATTTCCTCCTGCCAAAGACGTGCAAGCTGATTCGCAACGGAATATGTATTGTCCTGCGTTTCCGCCAGGTTCATTCCATAGCTTGTATAGTGACCGAATTTCAAGCTCTCGGTGTCAAAGGATTGGTTTGGCTCTCTGTTGAGTCCCCACACGTTGTTAAGAGGCTGTATTATGTCCTCCTCCTTCATTGGCATCGCATGTCCTGTGGCATTCGACTGACCGAAAAGCATAAAGATTGCTACCTTGTTTTTCATATTGCTCTCCTTATATATCTTCTATATTTTTAGTTTACATTATTTCGCCCCTGATTTCAAGTATTTGAGGGATTTTTGATATATAAAAAAACGAGAGATGCTCTGCATCTCTCGTTTCATTTATCTTTTTGCCAGTTTTGAATTAAGCTCGTAAAACACCTCTACCATATTGACGATTTTCGACGCCATTCTGCCGTCCTCAAGCACAAGTCGATAAATATCAAGCCCCTTTTGAAGCTCGACGTTCTTTCCCGGCTTGAACGGAAGCGAGGCAAAGGTTGTCACAGGGATTGTCACGGGCTCGATATGCTCGTCATCATCGAAGAAAAGGGTGAATTTTTCACTATCAAGCGTGACTCTGCCCGTGTGCACAGGCACGAACTTACGGCTATCGTAATCTATCATATGTATTTCGGCCCTCAGAGTTAGTCCCACGACCTCGCCGTGTGCTATTCTGTCCCTTTCAAGCTCATATATCATTTTGCTCCAATCAGAGACGTATCTGATGTCCTCTGCGCCGCTGACGCATCGAAGAAAGCCGTATTCGTCGCTTTGCTCCTCGTAACCGCACTCGCAACAGAATATTCTGTTACCCTGTGTTTGCATTGTGAATTCTTTTTTACAGTGAGGGCATATGTAAAGCACGTTTTCAAGTCCCTCGATATTTGAGCCGTTTTTGTATTTTACGAGTAGCCTCTCTTGCTCACGATATGCGTCAAAATCAAGCGCATCAAGAGCAATTCTGCGTATCTCGCTCTCGGGCATTTGTGTTAGCTCATCCTTGTCAAAAAGCTTATAGATATCAAGCGTGGTGCGCCCCCTTCGAGTGATCGACGACCACTTCGGCGAAACGAAATAAGTGCCACAAATCTTCGCCATATACACGTCAACACCAAGCCATTTCAAAAACTTATACGTTGCGTCGGGAATCGGAGTTGATACACCATCAGCGCACATAAGGCCTGCGGGGTATATCACGAGAATTTTGCCACGTTCGATAGCATTTTTCATTCGCTTAAGATCCGTTACCGTGGTTTGAAATTGCTGCTTCGGTATAACCTTGATTTTGGTCATAACGCCCTTTACGGGAAGAGTGTTGTAGAATGCGTCGCTTACAACAAAGGTCATAAGCTGCTGAGTTGCACCTATAAGGCTCACAAAATCAAGCGCCGCCTGATGATTTGCAATTATAACAAACGGCCCCTTTTTACGCTTTATTTCATTTCTTATGATTTTGCGCTTGAACACGATTTTAGCGTAAAACCAAGCCGCAATCTTTGTTATTCTGTATAAAAATCTGCTTTGTCTTTTTCTTGCCATGTCATACCTCACTTTAATGGAAGTGTCTGTCACGGATGCCTGTAATGCTTATTTTACCACATTTCGCCCCAAAATACAACAAAAAACGCCAAATTTGACTAAATCAACCTTAAAAACGATCGCATTTTCTCTCGGTTTTCAACAGGTAAAACGTATTTTAAGATCGCCGACAAAACGAAAAAATCGCACACCAGGTGCGATTTTTTCATATTTGAATTAAAATTATCTGTTGAGAATAAGCTTTGTAAGCTCAACGGGATCAACGATTTCGTCGCCCTTGTAAACACGCATATTTCCGGATGCAATTTCGTCGATAAGAACAACCTCGCCGTTGTTGTAGCCAAATTCAAACTTGATATCCCAAAGGTCAAGACCGATTGTCTTAAGGTCGTCAGCTACGATCTTGGTGATAGCAAGAGTTTGCTTCTTCATGCTCTCAAACATCTCGGGAGTCATAACTCCGAGCGCTGCAAGTCCCTCGCCTGTAACAAGCGGATCTCCCTTTTCGTCGTTCTTAAAGGTACACTCAACGTAACCGCCCTCAAGTCTTGTGCCGTTCTTAATGTACTCGCCATATCTGCGAACGAAGCTTCCTGTTGCAACAAGACGGCAAATTACCTCAAGGCCGTTTCCGCCCTGAGCCTTACCGAAGCATTCTGCGGGAAGAACCTCCATTGTAGCGTCATCAACGTTTGCGCTTACATAGTGGGTCTTGATGCCTGCCTTCTTAAGAAGATCGAAATAATATACAGATGTGCGAAGGTTAGCCTTGCCAATGCCCTCGATTGTAAGTCCAACTGAGTTTTCACCGGGATCGAACACTCCGTCCTTGCCTGTGCAGTCGTCCTTAAACTTCAAAAGCACGTTTCCGTTTTCAAGCTGATATACATCCTTTGTTTTGCCCTTGTAAAGCAGTTCCATAGATTTTTACCTCGTTTTTTAATTTATTTAACAAAATAATGATATCACATCTTCTGACAAAATTCAATATTTTTATTACAGAAAATATAAAAAATTTCGTCTGCTTTCTCGAGTTAAATTTGTGCATTTTGAATTAGAGCAACAAGCAATCATTACACAAAAAATCGCACCGAGCGTTAGCTTGGTGCGATTTGATTTTTAATAGCAAGCGAATATCAGCTCGTCATCGGGATAAATGCGGAGCGGCTCCTTCCTGTCCATATCGTCACATAGCATAATAAGCTCAGAGCTGCTCGCCTCGGCACGCTTGTAGCCGATACACATTTTTGTCTTTTGTGATGCGGCAAAGAACGATTGAACAAACTCCGATTTGCACGAGAATTCAAGGAATTCACCGTCAAACACAAGAAGCTCGCTCGCCCTTGCAACGTCAAAGTCGATTTCGTCAACGCTGTTTTCGTCATCATCGTTGGATGCGATAATATCCTGATAAAATTTCTTAGACTCGGGATGTGTAAGCAGCTGTATCATAAACAAGGAAATAATCTTGCTTGAAATAACAACAGATACAACACCGAGGCTTTGCATCGGGGAAAGATTTCTCGGATTGATAATCTCCGAGAAAATCGGAATTTCCGTGCCGATTTTTCCGCCGATTCTGATAGCCAAAAGCGAGATGAACACATCTGCGTCCTGGTCGAGCGCCTCTCCTGTTTCGTTTGAGAGAAGAAGAATCTTCTTTTTGCCCTCGATTTGACAAATATGCTCCGCAACCTCGTCGATATTCTCCTTAAATGAGTGAATTTCATACTTGATATTTTTATTGTATAGCTTATTGAATTTTTCAAGCTCGTCAATTACGAACACCTCTCGGTTTGAATCGGAGAAAATAACAAGCGTAAAGTCCTCACGGGTTATATTTTCTCTGTATTCAAGCGGAATAACAAAGGAGCGTGGCTCCTTTCTTTCGCCGAGATCCGTTTCGTTCTCGCTCAAAATGTAAAGCTGATCCTTCTCCTTGTTGCCGTCCTCGTCAACAACATCGTCATCATCATAGTTGACAACAGGAATACAGTTGTTGTATTTTTGAAGCGCTTGTTCGAGATCCATTGTGGGAATTCCGTAAAATTCGCATCCCTCGTACGACAAAAGCTCGTGATACAGATACGAGAAAATAGGATTAACAACTGCTCGGCCAAGCACTCTTCCTATTACCGAATTGTGAGAGAATACCGACACCATATTGGTGAATTTATCATTGGTTTGAGCGATAAACTGCTCTATTTTTTCTGCCGTTTCGTTCTTTTCTACCTCAACAACAATGTTTGCCTTTGTTCCAATATACAAAATCGCCATAAGCATCTTAAAAGCAGATAGATCCTTTGTAGAAATGGAATGTGTGCCTGTGTCCTCCTCGTTTGAAAGAAGAATTCCAACATGCTTTGCATCGTTGAGCGAGATATCGTTTAAGTGCTTTGCGGAGTTCGGATCGCCCGTTTTGATAAAAAGACGAATTCCCCTCATTTTCACGTTGTTTTCCGAGAAAATGTTTTGAATTGAGGTGAGAACGTCATCGGAGTCCTCCTCGCTCAAAATTACGACCGTTTTATCTCCGTCAAGATAGGAAAGGTCATATATAAGATTCGGACCGATGCTCGACCAGTTCAAGAACACATAGTGATTTTTCAAAGTTAGCTTTCCTGCGTTTTTGAGTCGCTTATCAATCGTGGACTGAAGCACATCTGTTGTAAAACCGATAAGAGCGCCCGAAAAGATTACCATTTGAACAACCGTTAGAACGATTTTGATAACAAAGCACGTCACGTCCTCTTGGTCGTTTACAAAGTCGTATATTCCGTCGGAGCACATCGTATATGTAAATAAATATGCAAGCTCGTCAAAGAACGGATTTCCCGATACAATTGAAAGTATTGCGGTAAACAATGCTATTACAAGCAAATTTACCAAAACCAATATAAGTGCAATTGCGGCTCTCGGATGCGAATACCACAATAGCAAAAATTTGTTGCTTTTTTCAGATTTTTTCATGTCTTCTCTCCTGAATGATTTATTTCTGTCAATTTAGTTTATCACATTTGTCGTTTTTTGTCAAGCATACCAAAATAAAAACCCCATCGGGAAGCCCCGATGGGATTAATATCTAATTCAAGAATTAGTGTGTGTACTTTGTCAAAGCAATGAGATCCTCATCATCAGCGAGCTTGCAGAGACGGTAAAGCATCTCGTTAGCATAAACCTTGAGAACTTCCTCGTTGAAGCAGAAGAACCAGTGGTAAAGCTCGAGGTAACCATCGTTACGAACGAATGCCCAGTAAGAAATGTTCTTTCTGTTGAACTCGTTTACAAGATTCAAAACGCCAGGAGTCTTTTCGATCTTATCGAATACAGCTCTGAAGTTAACTCCGCCACCCTCGTAAACTGTGATGATGAATCTGATATCATCGTCATGGTTCTTAAGAGTCAAGTTAGCAGCGATATCGATTCTGCCGTCACCTGTCTTGTACTCAAAGTTGATCTTGCCCCAGTTTGTCTTGAGGTCTCTCTCAATGTAAGACATTACTCTTCTAAGATTAAGTTGCATTTTTCGCTCTCCTTATGTAAATTTTTATTATATAAAGACCACTTAATCAATCACAATGGCTTCATATACTATAATGATATCACACCTTTTCATAATTGTCAAGGTGTTTTTAATAAGGTTTTTTATTTTTCTTGATATTGTCACAAATTTATTGACATCGGTAGGACTTGTGTCCGAAATCTCTCTAAAAATCCTCGTTTTTGGGCTTTTTAACAAAGCAATTCACAACCGTTCTTGCAATCATATAAATCAAAACAAATGGTAGCGCCACAAGTATGGCGGTTGCTATTGCGGTTTTAAGCGACGCTTCCTTTACAAGTGTAATCTCCTCTGTTTGCTTTTTTCTATATGCAACAAAAAGGTACGCCGCACCACCCAAGCAAAGACAGGTAAAGATAATCCAAAAGATGTTACTTGCGCCGTTGATATTCCATTTTGTGAGCCTTTCAAACGAGGCATAATGGTCAGAGGTGTAGAAAACCTCGTTGCCGTCACCGGTATAGACGAGTCGTTGCGGGCCTCTTGTATCCTCATCGGACATTTTTTTGTTTTCAAAGCTGTAAATATCACACTCCTTAAGATTTTCTGCGGATGTGTGACTTAAGATTTCGCCCAATGGCTCAAATTTATCTCCGCCGATGCTATAACCCTCCTTTATAACCTTATTATACACGGTTTTGGTCAAATTCGGATACATCCTCTCGGCTTTTCCCTTGGTTATGTAATTGGCGGGCAGCTCGCCGTCATATTTGAGAATATGCAGTGCTACCTCTTTCTTTTCAAAATATTTTTCGCCACGAAAAACATATGTCCTTGTTGTCAGCGCCAATATAAATGACGCCAAAGCAAAAACGATTATCGCCGCAGTCAAATATGTAAAAAGATTTGTCTTGTTAAAAAGCTTTCTGTGCATTTTTATCTCCCTCTTGATTTCGATGTAAATATTATATCACATATGTGTAGCCGATTCTATAATTTTCAAAAGAAAAATTGACATAACAAAAGAAAATATGATATAATGAGAAAAAATACAAACCATTTTCCGCAAAAAAGGAGGTTTTTACGGTGATTGATTTAACAAAATATAATCTCGATGATGATGATCTCGAGTTTTTAGATAGACTCAAGGGAGATTTGGAGTGTTTAAACGAGAATTTGTTGGAATATAACGGTATAACCTTTTCCGTTGAACCCTGCGAGGGCAAAATCGTTGTTTATACCGATGATGAAGTGTTTGAAACATTCGAAAATTTTGATGATCTTTTATTAAAATTCAAGATAAACGGTGTTCCTATGATAGAGCTTATCAAGGACCTTGATTTTGCTTAATAAAAAAACGAAAAAGGAATCATTCCAAAAGCGGTTCAGCATGGAAGGCTTCCTTTTTGTTTAAATTTTTAAAATGGCTACCCTCCACAAAGCAAGGAGTAAATATCGCCGAGTGTAAGCTATGCGTCGAGGGGATAATTTACGACTATGCGACAGGAGTGGCGCGAAGCGAAAGTAGCGGTTGCTTGGTGAGATGCCCGCACAAATGGCAAAGTCATATGGCTCGAACTCCCCTACGGGGACTACGCACTCGCTCCGCTCCTTTGGTCGCAGCAATCGGCAAGCCGAGCAGATTCTCACCACAGCAGTAGGAAAAACAAAAGGACACGAAAAATCGTGTCCTTTTGTTTTGGCTCCCACTGCTGGGAAACGAAGGGTAAAACAATTGAGTATTGTTTTACCCAAAGTTTTCTCCACAAAGCAAGGAGTAAATAGAGCCGAGTGTACCGAGGTGATAATTTACGACTATGCGACTGGAGTGGGCGACCTTGTGTCGCGAACCAGAGCTTTCTTTGAAAGCTTCACTGGGGAGATGCCCGGTTGCTATGGCGGAAAGTTAGAGGGCTCGAATACCCTCCGGGCACTACCTCGTTCCACTCGGGTCGAAGTCGGATCGTAGCCATGTCGTTCTGTGAG
>JAZTXV010000019.1:0-11225 GCA_045636605.1 Eubacteriales bacterium
TACGGTTTCGTCACCGGACACGATATTTCCGCAGGTACAGGTTGTGAGGTTTGCACATACCTTGGTATATGTGCCGTTTTGAGTATAGCCGTTCGCATATACGAGCGTTTCGATATAATTGTGCTTTTCAAAGCCCTTTACGATGCCCTCAAGCTTACATCTGTCGCAGTCACCATCGTCTGTGCAATCGTTGGAGTCCTTGATAACGTGAGTATTGTCATAGAATGCCTCGCAAAGATTGTAATCGTAAACGAGATAACGCTTTGGAGTACCGCTAACGCCAACCTCAAGAGTACCGTCTGCAACTGCCTTCTTATAATCATCTGCGCTAATGAGCTTCATTGAGCCGATATAGGTGTTTACGGGAGTGCCTGAGCCATTGCCGTTTGCGGCATCAAGAATCGCCTGTGCCTGTGCCTGTGTTCCTGTATAGAAGAAGGTGAGGTTTAAATATTTCTTGTTATATTCGTTGGCATTGTTATCTCCCCACGCAAAGATGTTATCTCTTACAGCAGAAGCAGTAAAGGTCGAAGGAAGATAAACATATTTTAAGGTGTTGCCGCAAGCAAATGGCGGTTGTCCCGCATTTCCCGCATTAAAATTAACAAAGGAAGCACCGAGCCAAACCGTTTCAAGATTCGGGGAATTGTTAAAGGTGCTTTGAGAAATACCCGTTACGGTATTCGGGAGCTTTATTTGCGTAATCTTCGTACCGTCAAAGGTGTGCGGGTTAATCTTTTCAACCGAGCAATCGGGGTGGAATTCAACACTTGTAATGCCTGTGCATTCTCTCCAGCAGTCAGAGCCGATTGAGGTTACGTTTCCGGGGATATACACTGATGTGAGTGAGGTGCATCCTTTAAATGCACTGCCGCCGATTGAGGTTACACTGCTTGGAATAGTGAAGCTTGAAAGACTTGAACAGTATGCAAATGTACCGCCCGGAATTGATTCCATGCTTGCGGGCCAATTTATTGTTTGAAGCGAAGTGCAGCTATCAAAAACATTGCCACCCATAGAGGTAATCGTGTCGGGAAGCACTACATTAACCAGCGCCTGACATTTTTTGAAAGCCTGTTGACCGATGGTTTTCAAGGTTGTACACTGTGAAAAATCAAGTGTTGCAAGCTTGGCGTTGTTATCCAATGAATTCCATTGAATATCTACAACTCCGTTACAAAATACAACCTCTTCAAGCTCAGGGAAGCTTTGTAACGATGATCCACGAACATATGTTAATCTTCCGGTAATGATTTTTTTAAGACTCGTACAATTCGCCGGAGTAAAGCTTTCTTTCATCAAATGATAGTTATTGTTTCTTCCGGAAATCGCCTTATACTCCTGAGATGTACTATCATACTCCCAAAGCGAAACATTTGTAAAGTCAAGAACCTTTACCTGCGACCAATCAAGCGTTGCATATGTGCCTTCGGAATCGACAGGAGCCTCGGTGTACATTGTATCTCGCAAAAATACACGGCCTTCATTCGAATCCCATCCACCTACCTCATAGATGGTAATTTTCGTGTCATCGGCAAGCACTGCCTCATAGGACTTATAGTTTTGCGGTGCGGCACTTGCGGTGATTGCAAATATTGACACAATTGCAACGACCATAAGTGCGAGCAAAAATAATTTTTTCTTCATAATTTTTCTCCTTGGTGGGTACGCACCCACGGGCATAAAATATTTATACAGTATAATTCTACCATATTTAGTGCGTATTCGTCAATTCGCACAATAAACAAATCCCTCCTCCCGTTTTTGTGCATTTTCAACAAAAACACCAAGAATTTTGTGTCACTAAAAAATCGCCACGTTGAGTGGCGATTTTTGTCTTAATATTCAAATTTTATTGTCTGTCCGAGCTTGGCACTTTTGAATGCCTGCTCCATAATTTTGAGGACTAAGCGAACCTGGTCGTGTGTGACAATTTGCGTTTCCTCTCCGTCGATTGCCTTGACTACATTACGATAGAAATCGTGAACGTCGCTTTTTGGAATTTCAAGCTCATATTCGTCAAGCGTAACGCTGTCACGGGGAGCCATTGTTTTGGTGAGTCCTGCGGCAGTCTGAACGGGTAAAACATCATTTTCGTGCCAATATTTACATTTGGCAACCTTGGTTTTTTCTCTCCAATCAACGATTAAGGCAGAGCCCTTTTCCGCCTTCATATAAAATCTTGGAAGCGCAATAAAGTTAAATGTGCCAACCTCAACAAACGCAACTGCTCCGCTCTCAAAGGTAATTGTAAGATAGAAGCCGTCATCAACCTCGTCGGTGGTGATGTTTGTCGTTATACAATTGATTGTGTCGATTTTTTCGTCCTTATAAATAAGCATAAGCTGGTCTATCAGATGAACGCCCCAATCGAGCATCATTCCGCCACCGTATTGCGCATGACATCTCCAGTCTGACGGAATTCCACGAGAGCCGTGAATTCTTGATTCTATTCTTATGGGCTTTCCGATTTCTCCGCTGTTCTTTAGCTGCTGCATAGCGAGATAGTCAACATCCCAACGTCTGTTTTGGTGAACGGTAAAGAGCTTTCCACTCTCGCTTGCCGCTTTTATCATTTGCTCAAGATCGGCTGAGCAAAGCGCAACAGGCTTTTCGCAAACTACATTTTTTCCGCCCCTCAAAAGACGGGTAACCGTATCAAGATGAACATCATTCGGAATTGCAACCGTGACAAGCTCAACGCTTTCGTCATTTATAAGCTCGTCAAGGGTTGAATAGGCATAAATTCCGTTTGCCCTTGCCTTTTCCTTCTTTGCCTCGTCTATATCGTAAATGCCGGCAAGCTCAAGAACGTCACTTTTCAGTGCGTGGTTTACGTGCCACGAGCCCATTCCGCCATAGCCGACAACTGCAAATTTTTTCTTCATTTATGTATTCTCCTATATATTCTCCATATATATTATATTGTTTTAACACTATGGTAATAATACAATAATAATTCACAAAAGTCAATAGATAAAATAAAATAAAGCAAAAATCCCCGATTTTTCGGGGATTTTTTGTATCTTAGTGAATGATGTACTTTTGTGTTTCCTTGTCGAAGAGGTGAATTCTTGAAGCATCGATTGCGATTGTAATCTTGTCGCCGGCTCTTGCACCTGAACGAGAAGAAACCTTAGCAACGATATCGTTCTTGATATTCTCTCCTCTATTGGAGTCGATATTGAACGCCTCAGCACCCTCGATTGCAAGGTAGAGATAGATTTCAGCACCCATAAGCTCGGTAACGTCAACGGTTGCCTCGATAATGTTATCGGGCATATTGTCGAGGTAGATTTGCTCGTCGTGAATAAGCTCAGGACGAATACCTGCGATAACCTCTTTGCCGAAGTACGGAATGAGCGCAGGATCGCTTGCCTTTTCAGCAGGAAGCTTGATTGACTTCTCACCGAAGGTGATGTAAGCATCGTCGCCTCTCTTGTCGAGAACTGCGTTAAGGAAGTTCATTTGAGGTGTGCCGATAAATCCTGCAACAAAAATATTTACAGGCTTATCATAGAGATTTTGAGGAGAATCAACCTGTTGGATGAAGCCGTCCTTCATAACTACGATACGAGTAGCCATTGTCATAGCCTCTACCTGGTCGTGAGTTACGTAAATGAAGGTTGTACCAACTGTTTGGTGAATCTTTGTAATCTCTGTTCTCATTGCTGCACGAAGCTTTGCATCAAGGTTTGAAAGAGGCTCGTCAAGCAAGAATACCTTAGGCTCTCTTACGATTGCACGTCCGAGCGCAACACGCTGCTTCTGACCACCTGACATTTGTGCAGGCTTTCTGTTAAGAAGGTTCTCAATACCGAGAATCTTAGCTGCTGCTTCAACACGGCGCTTGATTGTTTCCTTTGGAATCTTACGGAGCTTAAGTCCGAATGCCATATTTTCATAAACGGTCATATGAGGATAAAGAGCATAGTTCTGGAACACCATCGCTATATCTCTGTCCTTAGGAGCAACGTCGTTCATAAGCTTGTCACCTATGTAAAGCTCTCCCTCTGTGATTTCCTCAAGACCTGCGATCATACGAAGGGTTGTTGATTTTCCACATCCCGATGGGCCAACGAAGATGATAAACTCCTTGTCGGCAATCTCAAGACAGAAGTCCGATACAGCGGTAACTCCACCCGGATATTTTTTGTAAATGTGCTTAAGTGACAAACTTGACATCGTTATTTCTCCTTGCTTTTTAGCAAATTTCTTATTTTTATAGCGCAAAATTGCATAGTAATATACAATATTATACCAAAAACTTACGCAAATTCATAGTGGTGAATTGCACAAAATTTAAGCAATTTATTTGTGCAAGTTGCACAGTTTTTGTGTACGTTTGTTGACTATATCAACATTAGAACTTCATTGTAAGAGAAATTCTCTTCTTTTGAAGGTCAACACCCTTAATTCTTACGTTGACAATGTCGCCTACGCTGAGAACCTCGCTCGGATGCTTGATATACTTGTCGGAAATTTCCGAGATGTGAACGAGTCCGTCCTGATGCACGCCGATATCAACGAATGCGCCGAAGTCGATTACGTTTCTTACGGTTCCGACAAGCTCCATACCCGGTCTTAAGTCCTCCATGCCGAGAACGTCTGCACGGAGAATGGGCTGTGGCAAGGAATCACGAACGTCACGTCCGGGCTTTTCAAGCTCACCTACGATATCCATAAGGGTAGGCTCACCAATTCCAAGCTCTTCCGCAAGCTTTTTAGTGCCGAATTTAGCACATTTTTGACGAAGCTCCTTAAGATTGCTGTTAGCAACATCGTCCATTGTATAACCGAATTTTGTAAGGAGCGCTCTTGCGGCACCGTACGCCTCAGGGTGAACTCCCGTGTTATCAAGAATCTCGGCAGATCCGGGAACTCTCAAGAAGCCCGCACATTGAACGTATGCCTTTTCGCCGATTTTCGGTACGTTGAGAAGCTGTTCACGGGCGGTGAATTCACCGTTTGCCTCACGGTATCTTACGATGTTCTTTGCAGATGCAAGGTTGATGCCCGCAATATATGAAAGAAGTGAATATGATGCTGTGTTGATATCAACACCGATTTTGTTTACGCAGTCCTCGACTACTCCGCCAAGAGCCTCGTCAAGCCTTGCGGGCTTCATATCATGCTGATATTGTCCTACGCCGATTGATTTAGGATCGATTTTAACAAGCTCTGCAAGCGGATCCTGGAGTCTTCTCGCTATCGAAACGGCGGATCTTTGAGTTACGTCGAAATCGGGGAATTCCTCTGTTCCGAGCTTTGATGCGGAATAAACGGATGCGCCCGCCTCGCTTACAACGATATATTTTTTATTTGGATCTCCCAAGCCTCTGAGAACGCCTGCGATAAAGA
Organism: Eubacteriales bacterium; assembly: GCA_045636605.1. GTDB lineage: Bacteria > Bacillota > Clostridia > Oscillospirales > CAG-272 > RGIG2000. The sequence goes on from JAZTXV010000019.1 coordinate 5,362, forward strand.
TTTCGCTTTCCTTGGATGCCGTACCGTTACCGATAGCGACAACGTCCACTGCGTATCTCTTGATAAGTCTTTCAACAACCTTGGTTGCGCCCTCGATATCCTCTCTCGGCTTGGTTGGGTAGATAACGGCGGTGTCGATAACCTTACCCGTCTTGTCTACTACTGCAAGCTTACAGCCTGTTCTGTATCCGGGATCGTATCCGAGTACGGTCTTACCCTTGAGGGGCGCCGCCATAAGAAGATGCTTAAGGTTCTCGGAGAAGAGCTTGATTGCGCCCTCGCTTGCCTCGTCGAAGATTGCCGTACGGATTTCTCTTTCAACGCTTGGAGCGATAAGACGTTCATAGCTATCAACGATTGCGCTTTGGATATATTCTCTTGCGGGGCTGCTCATATTGGTAATGATTTCATTGAACAGATAGTTGAGAATGATATCACTGTCGATTTGGAGAGTTACCTTAAGGAATTCCTCCTTTTCTCCACGGTTAATTGCAAGGACACGGTGTCCGGGTATTTTCTTAACGCTCTCGCTGTAATCGTAATATGCGTCGTAAACAGAGCTTTCCTCCTTGGTATTCTTGGTTACAAGCATACCGTGGCTGAAGGTGAGAGCACGAATAGCCTTTCTGTACTCTGCATTATCGGAGATATCCTCAGCGATAATGTCCTTTGCGCCGTTTATTGCATCCTCGGCAGTCTTCACAAGAAGCTTTTTAACCTCGGCATCTGTTGCAGTTGGGAAAAGCGCTCTCACCTGCTCCTCGGTGTTAATATACGCAGAGGCAATATCAATAAGGGCAGCGGCATAGATGTCCTTTTGCTCCATAATGAGCTGAGCAAGCGGCTCAAGTCCCTTCTTTCGTGCAAGGGAGCCTCTTGTTTCTCTTTTCGGCTTGTAGGGGCGGTAAATATCCTCAACCTCAGTCAAAATCTTTGCGCTTTGAAGTGCGGTTTCGATTTCGGGAGTGAGCTTGCCCTGCGCATCAATCAACGCTCTTACCTCCTCCTTTCTCTGCTCGAGAGAACGGAGATATTTGAGGCGCTCATCAAGATTACGGAGTGTTTCGTCATCAAGAGAGCCTGTTACCTCTTTTCTGTAACGTGCGATAAACGGAATGGTGTTGCCGTCATCGATAAGTCCTACGGTTGCCTCTACCTGTGCTATTCTGAGATTAAATTCCTTTGCGAGTTCGTTAATAATATTCATTTGTTGTTGCATCCTTTACAGTAAAAATGTTGTATTACGTTGTTGTATTTGGGTTAATTCTAAGCTGTAAGCCTTATTTTTCGATATAGTCTCTTACAAAATACGTGTGAGTGTGCGCGTTATTGCCGAATTCGTCACGAAGGCTGACACGGAAATACACGTCACTTTCACGAAGCGGGAACTCTGCGTGAGTTATCGTTTCGCCCTCGGGGGCGGTGATATGACGGTCTGATCTGCAATAGCCGTTTATGTTGATGTTGGTAACGGGTGTGCAGTCGATTTTTATCATATTGTCCTCAACGTAGAGCGCCTTGAACATTGGGGGGTTATCTCTGCCGCTTGTGCAGTAGATATGTCCCTTTTCCATAGCCTCGATTACCTTGCCGTATTCAAGGGCGGGAGCGCCTATCATTGTTGAGCCGCCGAAGGATTCACGCAAGCCTGCGTGATTGTGGTTATCGTCACCCATTGTGCAGACGAGATTATACATACCGTTTCTCAGCATATCATCGTAAATGTAAGGGCAATACTCGCTTCCCGTTTCAAGCTCAGTTGCGTAGTTGAGAATTTCAAGTCCCCAAAGTCCCTTGAGGTTGATGTAATCCTCACGCTCGTTGAGCGACCAATAGGGGTGATTAAGCTGGACGAGGAAGCCTGCCTCATTGCAGCGTCTTATTATTTCATTGATATTTTCAATAGTGTATTCACGAATGAATCCGTCGCATTTTGTGTCGGGATAGCGATCTCTTAAAATCCAGTTTTGATTTATATCGGTTGCCGGCATAAATGTGTTGTGTGGATCCTTTGAAAATATGTTCAAGTGAAAGCATTTTTTGCGCATCCAAGGGCTTATTCCCGTATCAAAAATCTCGGGGAAGCCCGGCTCTCCCTGATTTACTGCATACTCGGAGCTTGTAAGAGCAAGGAAGCCCTCGTCATTCAAGTCGGAGTGGTCGAGTAAAACGTCGTGGTCAGAGAAGGCTACGATTGAATATCCGTGGTTTTTGTACGCCTCCTTAACCTGTTCGGGAGTCAAGGCTCCGTCGGAGTGCTTTGTGTGGCAGTGAAAATTGGCTCTGTACCAATTAACGTTACTCGGAAGTAGGTCTTTTCTCATTTTTTGTTCCTCTTATTTTTCTAAATAATCAGCCACTCTATAGAAATGGGTATGCGCATTGTTATTGAATTTATCACGTACGGTTACACGGAACATAATGTCCTGCGGATCAAGACGGAATTCGGCGTGAGTAATCTCATTGCCGTCGGTGTTTGCATAGCGGAAGTTTCTACCCATACCCGTCAAGAATATGTCCGTTGCAGGCGAGCAGTCTATTTTTACCACATTATCCTCAACATAGAGAGCGTGAATTTGCGGTGGGTTTTTGCCGCTTGCGCAGTAGAACTCGCCCTTTTCAAGCGCTTCCATTACCTGCTCGTACTTAAGCTCCTTAGCGCCTATAATTGTAGAGCCACCGAAGGAATGGTCGAAGCTGCCGCCTCTGTTGTGGTTATCGTCACCCATATTACAGAAAAGGTTATGGTTGCCGCCTCTCACCATATGGTCATAAATGTACGGGCAATACTCTGCGCCCGAAATACGCTCGGTTGCATAGTTGAGAATTTCAAGCGACCAAAGTCCCTCTATCTTAAGATAGTCATCCATATCGTTAAGTGACCAGTTTGGGTGATTAAGGGATACGAGGAAGCCTGCATCATTTAGTCTTTTGATGGTTTCGTTTATGCTCTCAACGGTGTACTGACGGGAGTAGCCGTCAACCTCGACATCTCCAACATCCTTGCCCTGACTTTTCCACCAATTAAAGATGCCCATATCGGTTGCGGGGTGGAAGGTATTATTGGGATCCTTGGAATAAACGCCCAGGTGAATAACCTTCTTTGAGCGCCACGCATCCATATAGCCACCCTCGGGTATATCGAAGCACGGCTTACAGTCGTTTATTGAGTATTCCGACGAGGTGATAGCCAAAAACTCGTCATCCGTCAGATCATTGTGCGTACAGATGACCTCGTGGTCGGTATAGGCTACTATGGAATAGCCCATTTTCTTGTACGCCTCCTTGATTTCCTCAGGTGAATAGTGGCCATCGGAAACGGTTGTGTGGCAGTGCATATTAGCTCTGTACCAATTCACGCTGTCGGGTAAAAGATACTTTTTCATTTTTGTTCTCCTATTTATTTTGCAAAAGCATTTTTTCTTCTTCATTTGTCAGGTGACGCCATTCTCCTCTTGCGAGTCCTGAGTCAAGGGTGATTGCGCCGAAGCTTATCCGTTCAAGATACGTGATTTTATTGTTTACTGCCTCAAGCATGCGCTTGATTTGGTGATATTTTCCCTCAGTCAGAGTGATTTCGCCCTCCGTGTCACTGCTCATTGCGATTTTGCAGGGCTTTGTAAAATATCCGCCGATATCAACGCCTGCTTCAAGAGCGGAAACATCACTCTCGGAGAGGGCATTTTTTGATTTGAATTTATAAACCTTTGACACGTGATGCTTCGGCGAGAGCAGACGATGCGCGCCCTCTCCGTCGTTTGTCAAAATAACAAGTCCAAGTGTATTCTTATCGAGACGTCCGCACGGAAAAAGTCCCTTTCTTCTCTGTTGCTCCGGCAAAAGGTCAAGCACGGTTTTTTCTCTTTCGTCATCGGTTGCGCTAACGTAGCCCTCAGGCTTATTAAGCATAATATAGGTGAATTTTTTGTATGTGACGACCTCGCCGCATACGCAAATCTCATCAACGTCGGGATTTACGTGGGCATCGGCTCTTTTCACGGGCACTCCGTTTACAAGGATTTTTCCTTGCCTTGCAAGCTTGCCGCTTTCGGTGCGGCTCGCTCTGCCCATCTCGGACAAAAGCTTGTCTATACGCATCTGCTCACCTCCCGATTTTTTGTCACATTGAATTATAGCACATTTTGCCTTGAATGTAAATATAAATTTAATTATTTTTAATATATTTTTATTGATTAAATGTAGATTTTTTGTTAAAAGACGAAAAAAATCGCTTTTTGTTAAAAATATGTTGATTTTAATCTTGATATGTGTTAAAATACTTACGAAAAAATTTTATTTTAAGGAGATTTTCATATGATCTATTCACACGAAGTAGAAAGCATGTGTTGCGTTGCCAAGGGTCCTAACCACGGTCCTGCTCCTATTCCCGAAGAGGGCGCATGGGTTAAGGCAACTCAAATCACAGACATCTCAGGATACACACACGGCATTGGCTGGTGTGCTCCTCAGCAAGGAGCTTGTAAGCTCTCGCTCAACGTTAAGAACGGCGTTATCGAGGAAGCTCTTGTTGAAACAATCGGTTGCTCCGGTATGACTCACTCTGCTGCTATGGCAGCTGAAATTCTTCCCGGTAAGACCATTCTCGAGGCTCTTAACACTGACCTCGTTTGCGACGCTATCAACACTGCTATGAGAGAGCTCTTCCTCCAAATCGTTTACGGAAGAACTCAGTCTGCATTCTCTGAGGGCGGTCTTGTTATCGGCGCAGGTATGGAGGACCTTGGTAAAGGTGCTCGTTCAATGGTTGGTACCATGTACGGTACTAAGGCAAAGGGAGTTCGTTACCTCGAAATGACAGAGGGCTACTGCACAAGAATGGCTCTTGATGCTGACAATCAGGTTATCGGTTACGAATTCGTTTCTCTCGGCAAGATGACTGACTTCATTAAGAAGGGCATGGAGCCAAACGAGGCTTACGAAAAATCTAAGGGTACATACGGTAGATTTGCTGATGCAGATCACTATATCGACCCAAGAAAGCAATAAGGGGGAACGAATAATGGCATTATTTGAAGGATACGAAAGAAGAATCGAGAAAATAAACAAGGTTCTCTCTGAATATGGAATCAGCTCCGTTGAGGAGTGCAAGGAAATCACTCTCGCTATGGGCATCGATTGCGATAAGATCGTAAGAGAAACACAGCCTATTTGCTTTGAAAACGCTATCTGGGCTTATACCGTTGGTGCGGCTATCGCAATTAAGAAGGGCTGCAAGAAGGCTGCTGACGCTGCTGCTGCTATCGGTATCGGTCTTCAGGCCTTCTGTATTCCCGGCTCCGTTGCTGAGAACAGAAAGGTTGGTCTTGGCCACGGTAACCTCGGTATGATGCTTCTCTCCGAGGAGACAGAGTGCTTCTGCTTCTTGGCAGGTCACGAATCATTCGCTGCTGCTGAGGGCGCTATTAAGATTGCTCTTAACGCTAACAAGGTTAGAGTTAAGCCCCTTCGCGTAATTTTGAACGGTCTTGGCAAGGATGCTGCTATGATTATTTCAAGAATCAACGGCTTCACATATGTTCAGACTGAGTTCGATCCATTCACAGAGGAGGTTAAGGTTGTTAAGGAAACACCTTACTCAAACGGTCCTCGCGCTGACGTTAAGTGCTACGGCTCTGACAGTGTTCCCGAGGGTGTTGCTATTATGCGTCTTGAAAATGTTGGAGTATCTATCACAGGTAACTCAACCAACCCAACACGCTTCCAGCATCCTGTTGCAGGCACATACAAAAAGTGGTGTAACGAAAACGGCGTTAAGTACTTCTCCGTTGCTTCAGGTGGTGGTACAGGCAGAACACTCCATCCTGATAACATGGCTGCAGGTCCTGCTTCCTACGGTATGACAG
>JAZTXV010000020.1:0-51414 GCA_045636605.1 Eubacteriales bacterium
CACTTCTTCCGCCGTCTTTTCATTGAGAATACCATCGTACCCGAAATATTTCTTGAGTTCCAAATGGCACCAATGATACATGGGATTCCCAATCGCGCGAGGCAAAGCCGCCGCAAATTTTAAGAATTTTTCCTTATCGGACGCGCCGCCTGTAATATAATACTCGTCCACGCCGTTAGAACGCATCACGCGCCATTTGTAATGGTCGCCCGCAAGCCAAATTTCAAAGATATCGCCAAACGGCTTGTTCTCCAAAATCTGCTTTTCGCTTAGGTGACAGTGATAGTCAAAAATAGGCATTTTCTTCGCATATTCGTGATATAAACGCCTTGATGTATCGTTACTTAGTAAAAAATTTTCGTTTATGTAGCTCATAAAATAACTCCTTGTATTAAAATAAAAAGCAAATCAAAGAAATATATTTTTTCCGTTTTCTTTTTTGCTTATTCTTTTACATTCAAACGAATAGGTAAAATAAAATAACCCGCCTGTTTGCGTTATTTCTTGTTTTATTTTCCCTTATCTCGTTTTCTTTTTTTGCTTACTTTTTTCTTTTTTCAAAAGAAAAAAAGTAAGATCCCCCCTAAAGCGTTACTCCGTCCTTAAAGATAGCGATTTCGGTAAAGCCGTTTTCCTCATTTTTGGTTTTTTTGCCCGAGGCAACACTCAAAATAAGCGAAATCAGCTCGCTTGAAAGCGCATCGGGGGTGATGCCGTCGAGAATAGGCGAGGCATCAAAATCAATCCACGAGGGCTTATTGCTTGCAAGCTCACGATTTGTCGATATTTTTATTGTGGGAACGGGGCCACCCAAGGGCGTGCCTCTGCCCGTTGTGAACAAAATCATATGAACGCCGACAGCGCCGAGATTGGTGCAGGCAACGATATCGTTACCGGGGCCGTTGACAAGAGAAAGCCCGCTTTTCGTCACCGTATCGCCATAGGTAAGCACATCTACAACGTCTGCGTGACCACCCTTTTGAACGCATCCGAGGGATTTTTCCTCAAGAGTGGTAATTCCGCCCGCCTTATTTCCCGGTGACGGATTTTCGTAAACCACCTGTCCGTGACGGACAAAGTAGTCCTTAAAATCATTGATAAGCGACACAGTACGGTCAAAAACATCTCTGCTAACGCAGCGCTCCATTAAAATGTGCTCAGCTCCGAACATCTCGGGCACCTCGCTCAAGGCGCACGCCCCCCCGAAGGAGCATATTTTATCGCACACGGCGCCGACCAAAACATTTGCGGTAATTCCGCTGAACGCATCGCTTCCGCCACACTTAAGACCGATTTTCAAGCGATTTATGTTGATTTTTTCTCGCTTGTCCTCGCTTGCTTGTCGCTTAAGCGACTCAACAATAGCCACTCCCTCGTCGATTTCGTTCTCAACGGACTGACATTTAAGAAATTTTATACGCTCACTGTCATAATCACCGAGAAGCTCCTGCATTTGCTCGATTTGGTTATTCTCACAGCCAAGACCGAGAACGAGAACACCCCCCGCATTCGGATGCTTGATAAGCGAGATGAGGATTTTTTGTGTTATTTCGTGGTCACCCCCAAGCTGAGAGCAGCCATACGGATGCTCAAAAGCAACAGCGCCCGTAAGCGTGGCGATTTTTCTTGCCACACCGTTTACGCAACCAACAGAGGGAATGATAAAAATATCGTTTCTTATACCGACATCGCCACTCTTACGCACATAGCCCTCGAAAAAGAGGTCACTCTGTGTAACTCTTATGCCGTATGAGCGATAATTATAGGTATATTCAAGCTTTTCGCCAAGAGCGGTTCTTACGTTGTGCGTGTGAACGTGCTCACCCGCCTTGATATCGCACCTTGCGTGTCCGATAACAAAGCCGTATTTGATTATTGCATCGCCCGCCTTAATGTCGGAGCGCGCATACTTGTGACCGTCTGCGCCGACCTCAACCGTATCGTTTTTATGAATTAACATTTTTTGATACCTCGCTCTCAAAGCGTGAAAGGTCACAGCCCCAAAGCTCTGTATTCGAAAGAATTTCGCACACAGGGTGGGATTTTATGTATTCAACGACTCCCGCATCATCTCTTGCGCCACCGTTTTTGTATAGCTCAATCAGCTTGGAAAGGGCAAAGAGCAGCTGAGAGGGCGCTTTTTTGTGAATTTTTTCATAGTCAAGCACCGAAGGAAGCACTCTTACACGGTATTTGCTCACGGAATTTAAAACGATTGCGTCGCATCTGTGATAAATATACGGGTTAGAGAAGCGCTTGATAACACTGTCGGCGTAGCCCCTTGCCTTTTCATGATTTGTGGTTATTGCGCTCAAAATCTCGTCAAGGCATAATTCAAGATGCGCTCTTAAAATATCGTTTTCAAGACACTCCCCGACGCTTTGCACGCCAAGAGTAAGCGCATAGGGAATAAGTGAGGTGTGAGCGCCGTTCAAAATTCTTACCTTAAGCTCTCTGTACGGCTTAACGCTCGGAGCGAAAACAACGCCGTCGCTTATTTTGTCAAGCGGGAAGCGGGAATCGCTTTGTCCCTCTATTACGAAAAGGTGAAAATATTCGCTTGTATTGATGCAAGCATCCTCGTATCCGATATCAATATTTTCACTCGGCTTACCCGATACGATTCGGTCAACCAAGGTGTTTCTGAACTGACATCTGTCAATGAAGCTAAGGAACTTGTCGCCAAGCTCCCAATCGTTTGCGTGTTGAATGACAATCTCCTTCAATTTATCGCCGTTGTCCTCAATCAGCTCGCACGGAATTATAAGCATGGGAGAAAGTCCCTTTGAAAATCTGCGCCACAAAAGAGCACAAAGCCTTGCAGGGAATGTGTCAATATTCTCATTCGGCTGTCGGTCCGCACCGACCACTCCGCACGGACAAGCGTCCGAGGCAACCTCCGCCTTCGTTTCGCCTTGATTAAAAATCGACCACGAAGCAGGTTTATTCGGCTGTCGGTCCGCACCGACCATTCCGCACTCCGCACTCCGCATTCCGCATTTCTTATACACTATTCCCGCCTCGGTGGTGTTGGAAACGATTACCTCTGTGTCGGGATTTTCGGCAAGGGAAAGAAATGATTCAAAATCCTCGCTTGCGCTGACAGAGCTTACAATGGAATCAATAAGAAGCGCCTCGTTATGCTCGCCGTCACGGGCAAGATGCGTATAATTGAAGCACTGCTCCGACAACGGATCAATGCCCGTCGTTTTCGAGCGCACGATTGCTACCCCCGCATTCATTACGCCCGCATTGTTTGCCAGTTGGACAAGCCAATCGACAAACCCACGAAGGAACACGCCTCCGCCGAACTGAATTATTTTTATAGGTCTTTGCTTTTTTTCAAGAGTTATTTTCATTTTACTCATTTTCCTCGCTCTTAAATTTGCGATAAAGCTCTCTTACCGTAAAGAATGATGCTTTTGGCCTTCTGTATTCGTCAAGAATACCCTTATTATTGAAGCATCTTGCACGATTGAGGTCAACCAGGGGTGATGTTCTGATATTGGTAAACTGCCAAATATAGAAGCCCTTTACCATTGGATCCTCGTGGAAAAGAGTAAGACAGTGCCTAAGCAGCTCCGCCTGATATTCCTCACTCCACTTAACAGAATCAAACGGCTCGTGATAATCTGCAAGCGCCGCTGCGCCGAATTCACTGAATATAACGGGCTTATCCGCCATTCCTCTTTCTTCTCTTGCCACACGGAAATCGTCTATCATTTTCTTCCAATCGTCAAGATATCCGCCGTTTCCGCCGCCGTACCAGCCCTTATAGTGATTGATACAGATAATATCGTCAAATTCACAGCTTGGATCGTCTGCGGGGAACATTGCCGCATGGGTTATAAGTCTGTTTCCGCCTCTTTCTCTTAGGCAAGCGTGATATTTTTTTGAAATCTCGTAAACGCACGGGTGTTGGTAAACCTCGTTGTGCATTCCCCAGATAATAATTGACGGGTGGTTGTAGTAGTAATAGCACATTTCCTTGTGCATTTCAAGTCCAAGCTCGACAACATCGGGATCGCTCAGAACCTCCTCGCTGAAGCCACAGCCCCAGATTGGAATTTCGCTCCAGAACAAAAGTCCTCTCTCATCAAGCATATCAACAAATGCTCTTGATTGCGGGTAGTGCGAGCCTCTTACCGTGTTACATCCAAGCTCACAAATAAGGTCTATATCACGGCGCATAAGTCCCTGCGGGAACGCAAAGCCCCAATCGGGATGCTCGTCGTGACGGTTTACTCCTCGAAGCTCGATTTTTTTGCCGTTGAGCAAAATTTCGCCACCTCTTACCTCTATGTAACGGAAGCCCACTCTGTCAATTAAATCGTCGGTTGAGGTTTTCACTTCAAGGGTGTAAAGGGTGGGGCTTTCACAGCTCCACGGCTCAATTTCAAGGGTATATGTATCTGTTTTGACCGTTTTTCTTTGCTTTCCCTCAAGGGTTACGAAGGCAGTGGCAACCGCCTTGCCGTTAAGTCTTATGGCAATCTCGTCATCAACTTTGTCGCTCGATGCGTTATAAAGGTCAAGCTCAAAGCTTACATTAACTCTTGAAAAATCGACATCTGATTCAAAATTGTAAATCATATGGTTCGAAATTACGCAAATTTCCTCAAGCGTGCCCGCCTCAACGTCACGGGCAATTCCGCCGTAATTGAACCAGTCAACTCTTGGCTGAGGAATTGATTTTTTATTTTGCGTGTTATCTACCTTGACGGTGATTTTGTGCATACCCTCGCATACGTCGGGCACGATTATATCAAATGCACAGAACGCTCCGTCATGATAACCGATTTTCTCGCCGTCAAAATACACGGTCGCCTTTGTCATTACGCTCTGAAAATCCAAAAGCAAATCCGCCTTGGGAGCGCCGTTGGTATTGAAATAAAATTCTCTTTCATACCAGCATACGCCCGTATAGTTAAGCATTCTCAGCTCTGTATTCCAACAGCCCGGAGCTATTATTTTCTGAGAGCCATCGGGAAATCTCTTATACCATTGCTCGCTCTCGCCCGAAAGCGACTCGTCGGGCATAAATTTCCACTCGCCGTTTAAGCTCAAATTTCTTCTTACAATGTGTTCATCAAATGTTCTTTTCATATTTTTTCTCCTTTGAAAAATATACGTCATTTTAATTTTATCACAATCACCCCTGATATTCAATATTATTTATATTATTTTATTATTTCTTGGGGCAAAATCATTGACATAATTTTTTAAAAATAGTATAATTGATATGGCATACATCTTACTGTTTTGAAAATTATGCCAAGGAGGCTTACTATGAAAATTGAAAACAAAAAGGCAACAGGTATAAAAATCGCATATATCGGAGGCGGCTCTCGAGGCTGGGCGTGGGGACTTATGAGCGACCTCGCATTAAGCGGCGATATGGAGGGCGAGGTTTACCTTTACGATATTGATTATAAGGCAGCTGTCGCCAACCAAATAATCGGTAATATGTACTCAAATCTTGAGGGTGCAAAATCAAAGTGGAAATATATAGCATCAGAAACGCCGTGTGAGGCCTTGACCGGTGCGGATTTTGTCATTATCTCGATACTCCCCGGCACCTTTGACGAAATGGAAAGTGACGTTCACACCCCCGAAAAATACGGAATTTATCAAAGCGTGGGCGACACAACCGGTCCCGGCGGTATTGTTCGTGCAATGAGAGCTATTCCTATGTTTGAGGAAATCGCTCTCTACATAAAGGAATTTTGTCCTGATGCTTGGGTAATAAATTATACAAACCCTATGACTCTGTGTGTTAAAGCCCTATACAACACCTTCCCCGAAATTAAGGCGTTCGGATGCTGTCACGAGGTATTCGGAACTCAAGGTCTTCTTTGCTATGTGGTTGAGGAGCTTCTCGGCGAAAAGGCAACAAAGGACGACATTAAGGTCAACCCTGTGTCTGTAAATCACTTTACTTGGCTTACAAGTGCATCGTATCACGGCATCGACCTTTTCCCCTACTACGAGAAGTACTGTGAAAAATATTCCGACGGATTGCCTAAAAAAGATGACAACAACTGGATGAACAATTTCTTCTCATCTCAACATAAGGTTAAAATTGACCTTTTCCGTCGCTTTGGCTATATTGCAGCCGCAGGTGACAGGCATCTTGCCGAATTTTGCCCGGGTAAGTGGTACCTCGAAAGCCCCGAGCGTGTAATGGAAATGAAATTTGCCCTCACCCCTGTATCGTGGAGAAAGCAGGATTTGCTTAACCGTCTTGAAAAAAGCAGAAAGCTCCTCTCGGGTGAGCTTAAGCCCGAAATCAACTCCACAGGCGAGGACGGCGTAAAGCAAATGCGCGCTCTTATCGGTCTTTGCGACCTTGTAACAAATGTAAATATTCCAAATGTCGGTCAAATTCCTAACCTTCCTCTCGGCGCTGTTGTGGAAACTAACGCTGTTTTCACTTCAAACTCCGTTAAGCCCGTTATGGCAGGTAATATTCCAAACTCTATCTATCCGCTCGTTTCTAAAATCTGCACGGAGCAGGAGGCTCTCTTTGATGCTATCTCTGAGCGTGACCTCGATGCTATTTTCGATACATTCGCCTCGGATCCGCTCGTTACCTGCTCACTCTCCGACGCAAAAGCCCTCTTTGACGAAATGGTAGAGAATACTAAAAAATATCTCTCTTCCTTCTTTTTGAAATGATGATCCGTTCCTTACTTTTTTTCTTTTGAAAAAAGAAAAAAGTAAGCAAAAAAAGAAAACAAAAGAAGAAAAACATAACCGAATTGTGTTTATTCAATCTAACTTTTTTAAGAAAAGAAAAAGTAAGCAAAAAAAGAAAACAAGAGAATAAAAACAAAACCGAATTGTTTATTTATAACTCGATTTTTAAAAAAAAGAAAAAGTAAGCAAAAAAGGAAAACGATATGGGAAAATAAAACAAAATGGGAATAGTGTGATTTTTACGGGTTGTAAAAAGCTATCTGTTTCATTTTGCCGTCATTTTTCGTTGATTTTTTCCATCGAAAACACTTTTTGATATCTTTTTAGTCTAAAACAATCAAAAACAGCCGTTAAAACGCCTCAAACGAGGTTAAAAATGGCTGTTTTTTCTACTTATTTATTAAATACTATTGACAATATACTATTAAATAATATATAATTATATTAGATTAGTATGTCGTGCGCCCGTGCGTGCGAGGTCGGTGCTTCGCAAATGCGGAATGGTCGGTGCGGACCGACAGCCGAATAAAATTGCTTCGTGGCTGATTTTTAAATTAAGGCTAAATAAAAACGGAGGTTGCCTCGGACGCTCGTCCGTGCGGAATGCGGAATGAAATTGCTTCGTGGTAGTTGTTGAAATAAGGCTAAACTAACACGGAGATTGCCTCGGATGCTTATCCGTGCGGAATGCGTGGTGCTACGCACAATGCGGAGTGCGGAATGCGGAATAAAAATAAAACCTTTTACTATTTTTCGTTTCATTTTCTTTTTGTTACTTTTCTTTTTTCAAAAGAAAAAGTAAAATTACTAAAAGGAGAAAACAAAGGATGTCAAATTTAAGAAATATATGGTTACCGATATCGGAAATATTGCGTTCAAAGCATCCCGATACGGCTTATAATTTATGGTTTAGCGATATGGAGCTTGTATCGCTCACATCAAAGGAAGCGATGTTCACAACGACCAACAATGCAAAGAGAAATGTTTTGCTTGACATATTTGCGGACGAGCTTGCAGATGCAACCTGTCAGGTCGTGGGCTTTAGACCGAGAATTATCGTTCTTTCCACAGAGAACGGGGAAATAGACCTAAGCGCCCCTATAATCGAAAAATTCGAGGAAATAGAGCGTGGAGAGGCAACTGACGAGAACATTGTAATGCCCGACGATTACAGAAGCGATTACACCTTTGACAATTTCGTTGTCGGCTCATCAAACGAGTTTGCTTATGCGGCGGCAAGGGCAGTATCGGAAAAGGACTTCGACGATCCACAAACCCTTCGCACCAACGCCTACAATCCTCTGTTCATTTACGGCCCGAGCGGAGTAGGAAAAACTCACCTTCTTTATGCGATAACAAACAAGCTTGCAAAGCGTTACCCGAAAAAGAAGATAGTTTACATAAAGGGAGAGGAATTCACAAATCAGTTAGTTGAGGCAATCAGAAACAAAACCACCGTCGAATTCAGAGAAAAATTCCGTTCGGTTGATATTCTTTTGATTGACGATATTCAATTTGTTGCAGGCAGAGAGGCTACTCAGCTTGAGGTTTTCAACACCTTTAATGCCATTTATGAGGAAAGAAAGCAGATTATTTTGACCTCTGACCGCCCGCCGAACGAAATCAAGACTCTCGAGGAGCGCCTCAGAACAAGATTCCTTTCAGGTCTTTTGGCAGACGTTTCCTTGCCGGACTTTGATTTGCGTCTTGCCATTCTTCAGCAGAAGGCAAAGCAGAACAATATCTATTTGTCAAGCGATATTTTGAGATATATTGCGGAAAATATCACCTCGTCAATCCGTCAAATTGAGGGTATTATTAAGCGTCTTGGCGCTATTAAGTTCCTTCAGGGCGGAGAGCTGACAATCGAAAAGGTTAAGGAGTCAATCAAGGACTATATTGCCGTGAAGGGTGACGATTCAAAAAAATTCGAGGAAATCCTTACCGCTGTTTCTACCAAGTATGGCATTTCCAAGGAGGACATACTGTCCAATAAGAGAAATAAGGAAATCGTTATGGCTCGCCATATTTGCGTTTATATTGCAAGAGAAATCACAGGTCTTTCTCAGGCTCAAATCGCTAAAATTCTTAACCGTGACCGCTCAACTCTCGTTTCAAGCGAGAAAACAGTTAAGGACAGAATGTTAATTGACGCAGATTTCGCCTTTGATATTAAAGAGCTTATAAGAACTCTTACCCAGGCTTAATGAGGGATTTACTTTTTTCTGATTTACTTTTTTCTTTTGAGAAAAGAAAAAGTAAACAAAAAAGAAAAAAATATGGAATAAATGCCTTATTTAGATTCCATGCTAAGCATTTATCATATTTGCTCGTGAGCTTCCTCACTCTTTTCCACAATTTAATACTGAATAAACACCATATTTGCCCGTGGGGGCTTCTGATGACTTATCAACATTTTTGTGATTAACAAACATCCTATTCGGCCGTCGAGCCGCCTTACACTTTTCCACAATTTTATACTAAGCAAACACCATATTTGCCCGTGGGGGCATCCGATGACTTTTCCACAATTTCATACTTAACAAACGTCATATTCGGCCGTCGAGCCGCCTCGACTCTTTTGCTTGTTTTTCTTTAATATGTATTAAAAAAGTAGTAGGAGTAGTAGTAGAGATGTTGGAAATGTTGGAAAAGCCTGACAAGCCTTGATTTAAAGGGATTTTTAAGGACAAGTAGTCCACTTTTGACGTGGAAAACTAAGTGCTTGATTTGGTGGAAAACACAGTGGATTTGAACGGTCGAATTTCCACAAAAAATCAACTGTTGAAAACTTTTCCACGTAAGGTGCGATTTTCCCGCATCCGATGATGTTTTTCCTTGTGTGTGGATAAATGTGGAAAACTCCGAAATCCACAGGTTGATAACTTTCACTTTCCACGGGGTTCTCTTACTTTTTTTCTTTTGAAAAAAGAAAAAAGTAAGCAAAAAAAGAAAACAAGAGGATGAAAAACAAACCGAATTGTGTTTATTCAATCTAACTTTTTTAAGAAAAGGAAAAGTAATCAAAAAAAGAAAACAAAAGGGTGTAAAACCAAACCGAATTATGTTTATTCAATCTAACTTTTTTAAGAAAAGGAAAAGTAAGCAAAAAGAAAAAAGTAGGGAAAATCCAAACCTAACCAAGCAAAAAAGTAATTTTTGTGAGTATGACATTGTCGAATTCGGACAAAAAACAATCAATAAAAAATAGATTTATATATATTCAAAAGTTCTTTTTGGTAGCTTTTTCTTACAAGAAAAAGTACAAAACCCAAAAAATCACAAAACAAAAAAGAGGAGAAAAAAACATGGTAGTAATTTTTGACAGAGATACGTTAATGAACGCACTTGCGCCTGCACTTCTTTGCGTAGCGGGAAAGAACACAATGGCGACAATAGAGGGCGTACATCTTATATGCACAGAGGACGGAAAGTGCAAAATAGAAACGCAGGATCTTGAAAAGGGCTTTAGAACCTTTATAATG
This sequence comes from Eubacteriales bacterium, assembly GCA_045636605.1. Taxonomy (GTDB): domain Bacteria; phylum Bacillota; class Clostridia; order Oscillospirales; family CAG-272; genus RGIG2000. Next base: position 10,185 of record JAZTXV010000020.1, read on the forward strand.
GCAAACGTAGAGGAGGAGGGCGACGTAGTAATCAACGCCAACAAGCTTCTCCAAATAATGAAGGTAATGCCTGCGGGAAATATCAGAGTCAGTGTTGACTCAAACTTCTCGACGAGAATTGAATCGGGCCCATCTCACTTTGACATCAAGGCAATTCCGGGCGACCAATTCCCACCGCTTCCCGAGGTTACGGGAGACAGAGGCTTTATGATAAACCAGAGCCTATTCCGCAAGCTTGTAAACAGGGTATATTTTGCGATAGGACAAAACGACTCAAGACCTGTATTCAACGGCGCATATTTCAAGATAAACAACGAGGGAATGCTTCTTGTATCGTGCGACGGAAACAGACTTGCGTACTGTGAAAAGAAAATTCAACTCAAGAGCACCTCAAACGACGGCTTTTCGCTCAATCTCAGATTTATCGTACCGGGCAGAACGCTCAGTGACGTTTTGAAGATGATAAAGGACTCAAATGACGATATGGAGATAAGAATCAGCCGTAGATATATTATCTTCCGCTTTGCCGATTTTGTATTCTTCTCAAAGACAATAGACTCAGAATATATAGACTACAACAGAATTTTGCCAACGACTCACAAGGTAGTAACATATCTTGATGCATCATCACTCAGAAGCGCTCTTGAAAGAAGCTCGCTTATCGTAGAGGACCGTCTTGCAGGAAGTATCAGAGCTTATGTTAAGTTCACAGTAGAGGGCGAGGAGCTTCTCGTATCTACAACGAGCGCAAACGGCAACGTATTTGACACAATTCCGATTCGCCACGAGGACGATAGCAGCATAGTAATAGGCTTCAACTGCAGATTCATGCTTGATGCGCTCAGAGTATGTGACGACGGCGAGATAAAAATGTCCTATAACAATCCATTGATGGGCGTATTGATTGAGCCACAGTCAGACGACGAGGACGGCGTGTCATACAAATACTTTGTAATGCCCATAAGAATGAACAATTAAAGCAGGGTAATTTTTAAAAATGATTATCAAAAGCATTCAGCTCACCGATTTTAGAAATATGGAGAGCGAAAGAATTGAGTTTACGCCGACGGTCAATGTAATACACGGTCGGAATGCTCAGGGAAAGACGAACGTAATAGAAGCAATATACCTGTTTGCCCGAGGTCGAAGCTTCAGGGCATTCAAGGACAAGGAGCTGATAATGTTCGAGCGTAGCGTAGCATATGCGCTTATGGAGTACGAATGTGACGGAAGCATTTCCAAGCTTGGAGTACAGATAAGCAAAAATGCGCCGAAATCGTTTTATAAGAACTCAAACAGAGTTCAGCGAACATCCGACATTATAGGAGAGTTCAGAGCAGTTTTGTTCTGTCCGTCGCACCTTGGAATTATAAGCGACTCACCGTCTGTGCGCCGTAACTTTCTTGATGTTGCAATAAGTCAGCTGAAGCCCGTGTATATAAAGCTTTTATCTCGCTATAACGAGGTTGTCTCGGCAAGAAACGCCATTCTTAAAATGGATGAGGGACAAAGAGCCCAATACAGAGATATGATTGACTTTTATTCGAGCGAGCTTGCCGTTTTGTGCGCCGATATTGCGGATATTCGAAACGAGTATGTAAAAAAGCTTGATTATTGGGTAAAGCAGTTCTTCTCTCAAATGACGGGTGGAACGGAAATTCCGTCTATTACCTACGAAACAAACGCATCAGGCTCTGATTTTGAAAGCCGAGAGGCTCTTAAAAACAAATACGGTCAGCTTTTGAGGGAAAATCTTGAAAGAGAAATGCGTTACGGAGCGACAATTTACGGAATTCACAAGGACGACCTAAAAATCGAAATAAACGGCAGAGAGGCGCGCTTCTTTGCATCACAGGGACAACAGCGCTCGCTTGCCCTGGCTATGAAAATGGCAGAGGGAGAGATTTCCCGTGAGCATACGGGAGAATACCCCGTGTTCCTGCTTGATGATGTTTTGAGTGAGCTTGATCCGATAAGGCGAAAATATGTTTTATCAAACATCAACAATCGCCAGGTAATAATTACCTCGTGTGAAACATCGTTTTTCGCCGAGGACGGTACAAATTTCATTCCCCGTGGCGAAATTTACACAGAGTAAGAGATTATTTTATTGGTCGCCTCGGTTGAAAAGGGTTAAAATTATGCTTATTCACATAGGAAATAACAAAACAGTGAGAATGAAAAGCATCGTTGCCGTATTTGACATGGACACAGCAACCGTGTCCGTTCACACAAGAGGGTTTTTATCTCAGGCTCAAAAGCAGGGCAGGGTAATCACTCTCGGCTACGACCTGCCGAAATCGTTCATTTTAATGAGCGATAACACAGTTTATCTAAGCCCATTGAACTCCTCGACGATAAGCGGGGCAATAATGGGAATTTAAGTAAAGAATCAAAATAAGGTATTAAAGAGAAATCATTTGCCATAGGGCTGGGTTAAGTCCGATTTTTCGGGCATAATGTCACAAAAATTTCACATAAAAGCAAAAAACGGTCAAAAAAGCGAAAAAAGAAAAAGGTTGTCCGTTTTGTCCGCTTTTGTGTGCTATGATACAAAAGGAGCGAGGCTCCCATTAACGAGAAAAACAGTCACGAATAAGAAAAAGGAAGGGAAAAACAATGTTTGAAGAAGAAAAAGTGTATGGCGACGAGCAGATACAGGTCCTTGAAGGTCTTGAAGCAGTAAGAAAAAGACCGGGAATGTATATTGGAACGACCTCGTCAAGAGGACTTCACCACCTTGTATATGAGATAGTGGACAACTCCATTGACGAGGCAATGGCGAGCTTCTGCGACAAAATAGAGGTAATCTTGCATCCTGACGGAAGCGTATCGGTACAGGACAACGGCAGAGGAGCGCCCGCAGGCACAAACGCAAAGACGGGAAGACCAACCCTTGAGGTTATTTTTACCGTGCTTCACGCAGGCGGAAAGTTTGGCGGAGGCGGATATAAGATATCGGGAGGACTCCACGGTGTTGGAGCGAGCGTAGTAAATGCGCTTTCCGATTGGCTCGAGGTAGAGAACTGCCACGAGGGCAAAAGATACACAGAGCGCTTTGAAAGAGGCGCCGTTGCCCGTGACTTCAAGTGCGAGGGAGATGCGCCCGAGGGCAAGCACGGCCTATACGTACGCTTCAAGCCCGACGCAACTATCTTTGAGGAGGTAGTGTTTGACTACGAAACCCTTCTTACAAGACTAAGAGAGCAGGCGTTTTTGAACGCAGGAATAAGAATAATTCTTCGTGACGAAAGAGAAAAGACAGAGCTTTTTGCCGAGGACGGCACCTCATATGAGGGCTATCGAGAGGACGACCTCTGCTTTGAGGGCGGAATTAAGGAATTTGTAACCTATGTAAACGGCTTAAAGCACGCAAATATGGTACACGATAACGTCATCTATATGAGGGCGGAGAAGGGCGACATCACAGCAGAGATTGCGATGCAATATAACGATACCTATGCGGAAACGATAGTTACCTTTGCAAACAACATGTCAACCATTGACGGCGGAACGCACGAGGTGGGCTTCAAAAATGCGATAACTAAGGTTACCAATATGTACGCAAGGAAGCTCGGACTTCTCAAGGATTCCGATCCGAACCTCAAGAGCGAGGACACAAGAGAAGGACTTACTGCCATTGTGTCGGTCAAGCTCCCCGATGCTCAGTTTGAGTCACAGACCAAGGCGAAGCTCGGAAACAGCGAGGTAAGAGTAATCGTTGATAATATCGTCGTTGAGAAGCTCAGCGAGTTTTACGAGGAAAATCCCGATATTGCCAAGCTTATTATAGGTAAGGCGTGTGATGCCGCAAAGGCAAGAGAGGCGGCAAGACGTGCAAGAGATTTGGCTCGCCGTAAGGGCGTGTTCGGAGGCTCGTCGCTCCCCGGAAAGCTTGCAGACTGTCAGGACAGACGCAGTGAATATACGGAGCTTTTCTTGGTAGAGGGAGATTCCGCAGGAGGAAGCGCAAAGGGCGGACGTGATAGCCGCTTCCAAGCAATTTTGCCACTTAGAGGAAAGGTTCTCAACGTAGAAAAGAGCCGAATTGACAAGGTATATGCAAACGAATCGCTCATTCCGATAATCCAAGCCCTTGGCTGCGGAATCGGCGAGGAATTTGATGCAAGCAAGCTAAGATACGGAAAGATAATCATTATGGCGGATGCCGACGTTGACGGAAGCCATATTCAAGTTCTTCTTTTGACCTTCTTCTTCCGTCATATGCGTCAGCTGATTGAGGACGGACACATTTATCTTGCAAAGCCACCGCTTTACAAGATAACAAAGGGTAAAATAGAGAGATACGCCTTCAGTGACGAGGAAAGAGACAGAATATTCGAGGAAATTGGCGGCGGTCAGGCAGAGCGCTATAAAGGTCTTGGAGAAATGGACAAGGAGCAGCTCTGGGAGACGACAATGAACCCCGAAACGAGAACCATAGTAAAGGTCGAAATAGGCGACGCAATGAAATGCGACGAAATCTTCTCACTTCTTATGGGCGATAAGGTTGAGCCTCGTAGGGAGTTTATAGAGCGAAATGCGAGGTTTGTAGAAAACCTTGATATCTAATTTAAGGGCTGATAAGCGTCGAACTTCTGCGTTGTTCCTCGCACGCAACCTTGACTATCGACATGATAGCCTTCGTCTGCGTGCTCCGGTACGCCTTGAATTTCTTGCTTCTAATCCCTTAAATACACCGAGCGTCACAAAAGACAAAACAGATTTTAAACAAAATAAAAACAGTATTGAATTTATACACTTTCTTTTTGATTTACTTTTTCTTTTGTCAAAGAAAAAGTAAAAATAAGTAGGAGAAAATTAAAATGGCAGAGAACAATCACAACAACGGTCTTGATTATGAAAATATCGAGCAGATGATAGTAAATCGCCACATTGAGTCAAGAGTCAAGGAGGCATTTCTTGAATACTCAATGAGCGTAATCGTGTCCCGTGCGTTGCCTGACGTGCGTGACGGAATGAAGCCGGGACAAAGGCGTGTTATGTACGCTATGTACGAGGACAATCTCACCTCGGACAAGCCCTTCAGAAAATCGGCAACGACTGTCGGTAACGTGCTTGGTAGATACCATCCGCACGGCGACCAGGCGGTATATGGAACAATGGTAAGAATGGCGCAGCCCTTCTCGCTTCGTCACCCGCTTGTTGACGGACACGGAAACTTCGGTAGCGTCGACGGAGACCCTGCGGCTGCTTACCGTTATACAGAGGCAAGAATGTCTAAGCTTGCAAATGAGCTTATGGCGGACATTGAAAAGGATGTCGTTGACTTTGTTCCCAACTTTGACAACACCAGAAAGGAGCCGACAGTGCTTCCTTCCCGCTTCCCGAACGTGCTTGTAAACGGAAGCGTCGGTATTGCCGTAGGTATGGCAACGAACATTCCCCCGCACAATCTCGGCGAGGTAATCGACGGCACAATCCACCTAATTGATAACCCCGAGGCATCGGTTGAGGAAATGATGGAGTACGTAAAGGGCCCCGATTTCCCGACCTACGCAACGATTTACGGCAAGCGTGGAATTATCGACGCATACACAACGGGACGTGGCAGAGTAATTGTTCGCTCCAAGGCGGAGTGTGACGAGGAGCATCACAGAATTATCGTAACCGAAATTCCGTATATGGTAAACAAGAGCCAGCTTATCGAGAAGATGGCAGACCTTGTAAGAGATAAAAAGATAGAGGGAATCACCAATATCGCCGACGAAAGCGGACGTGCGGGAATGAGAATTGTTATTGAGTGCAAGCGTGATGCAAATCTCCAGGTAATTCTCAATCAGCTATACAAGAATACACAGCTTCAGGACACCTGCGCTATGAATATGCTTGTGCTTGTAAACGGAGAGCCTAAAACCCTCGGACTTCGTGAGATTTTGGGCGAGTATATCAAGTTCCAGCAGGACGTTGTTATAAGAAGAACTCGTTTCGAGCTTAAAAAGGCAGAGGCGGAGGCTCACATTTATGAGGGCTATAAGATTGCCATTGACAATATTGACGAGGTAATCAACATCATTCGCTCAAGCGAGAGCCCCGCTACCGCAAAGATACGCCTTCAAGAGAGATTTTTGCTCTCCGAGAAGCAGTCACAGGCTATCGTTGATATGACTCTCGGTAAGCTCAGCGGAATGGAAAGACAAAAAATAGAGGACCGTCTTGAAAAGCTCCACGCAACAATCAAGGAGCTAAAGGAAATTCTTGCAGACGAAAACAAGATTAAGGAAATCATAAAGAACGAGCTTGCGGAAATCAAGAGAAAGTACGCAGACGACCGTCGCACAGAAATCGTTGACAGTGAGGACGAAATCGACCTCGAGGACCTCATTGAGCGTCACGAGTGTGTGATTACTCTCACAAACTCCGGCTACATCAAGCGTATTCCCGCCGACACCTATGAGGCTCAGCACCGTGGTGGCAGAGGACTTATCGCAATGGGCACAAAGGACGAGGATTTCATTGAGAATATTCTCGTTGCAAACTCACATTCACACCTTCTTATGTTTACCGATAACGGTAAGATTTTCGTGAGAAAGGTATATAGAATCCCCGAAAGCTCAAGAACCGCAAAGGGCTCGAACCTTATCAACATAATCGAGATTGAAAAGGGCGAGAAGGTTACCGCTATGGTGGCGCTTGATAGCTTTGAGGAGAACGAATATCTCGTAATGATAACACGTAAGGGCATAATTAAGCGCACACGTGTTATGGAATACGAATATCAGCGCAAGGGCGGAAAGATTGCAATCAATCTTGACGAGGGTGACGAGCTTATCTTCGTTGCACGTACCACGGGCGACAGCGATATTCTTATCGCATCGAAAAATGGTCAGGGCGTGCGCTTCCACGAAAGCAAGGTTAGCGTTGTCGGCAGAACCGCAAGAGGTGTTCGAGGAATTGAGCTTCGTGGCGACGATGTTGTTTGCGGAGCAGTTATCGTTGACGATTCCAAGAAGCTTTTGACCGTTACCGAGAACGGCTTTGGTAAGAGAAGCGAATTCAGCGATTTCGAGTCGAGAAATCGTGGCATCTTCGGTGTAAGAGCGCACAATGTAAACGATAAGACAGGAAAGCTTGCAACAATCGGAGCAGTTACCGAGGACGAGGACATTATGGCAATCACCGATGCGGGAGTTGTTATCAGAACTCACGTAGGCGAGGTTCCCGTATATAACCGTAGCGCAAGTGGCGTTCGTGTAATGCGTCTTGATGACGGCGCAAAGGTTGCTAAAATGACCTTCACCGCAAGAGATGACGAGGATGTGCAGGAAACATCAGAGCAGTCAATGCCCGACGGAGCGGAAGCGACGACCGAGGCGCCCGCAGAAGCGCCAATGACCGCGCAGGACATTCCGACCGTTGAGCCCCTTGCAGGCGCAGATGAACAGTAAGATGAAAAAAATCATAAGTATATTGCTTTTTGTAGCACTTGTGGTAAGCGCTCTTGCGCTTACCTCGTGTGCAAGGCAGGATGACGAACAGACAAGGCAAATCGCCGCCAATCTTATGGAGCGCGCATACGTGCTTAATGAGGCGTATTACGGAAACGGCTTGCCCTATGACGAAAATGAGCCGGCGGAGGGTAATTATTACTATGTGACAGAGGACTCTCCGATTCGGGCAAGAAACGACCTTATCGTAGAAACAAGAGAGGTGTTCTCCGACGATATCGCAACAAACCTTATCAGCATCTACCTTGACGGAACGTCAAGCATGGGTGTTGTCGTTTTCGCCAGATATCTGACGGGCGCAAGTGGCTATCTTACGGTGTATAAGGACTATGATAACGTGGTCAAAAACGTCACAAAATACGATACGTCAACTATCGAAATTGTAAAAAATTCAAAAAACAAGGTCATTTTTACGGCAAAAACCGCAGACGGCTCCAAATCCACCGAGATTGAGCTTGTCTTTGAAAATGACGGCTGGAAAATAAATTCACCATCGTATTAAACGGTGAGAGCGGAGTGACTTACTTTTTTCTTTTGAAAAAAGAAAAAGTAAGCAAAAAAGAAAACAACAGAAAAATAAAAGGCGGACTTGAAGCATCAAACGCCACCGAAAGCTGTTAGGCTATTGATTTGTTTGCTTTGATGTCTTCTCCCGAGAAAAAGCAAACGAGAGTTTATGATTTATTTGGTTTCTTTTTGTTTTACTTTTTCTTCTCCTAAAGGAAGGTAAATAAAGAAATCCGAGAGTTTATAATTTATTTTGGTTTCTTTTTGTTTTACTTTTTCTTCTCCTAAAGAAAAAGTAAAGAAAGTGAGGAAATAATGGCAAAAAAGACGACTAAGAAAGCGCCGACGACGGCAGAAACGACGCCGAGCGCAGAGCAAAGAAGAAAAGCGCTCGAAACGGCGCTTGCACAGATTAGAAAGAATAACGGCGAGGGCTCGATTATTCGCTTAGGCGATGCGCCCGATATAAAAATCAGCGCTGTATCGACAGGCTCGCTCACGCTTGACTTAGCGCTTGGAGTAGGCGGACTACCCAAGGGCAGAATTGTAGAAATATACGGCCCCGAATCATCAGGAAAGACAACGATAGCGCTCCATGCAGTAGCGGAGAGTCAGAAGCAGGGCGGCACGGCGGCATTCATAGATGCGGAGCATGCGCTCGACCCTGTGTATGCAAAGGCGATTGGCGTAAACACTGACGAGCTTTTGGTATCTCAGCCCGACAACGGCGAGCAGGCGCTTGAAATTGCCGAGGCGCTTATCAACTCGGGCGCAGTAGATATAATCGTAATCGACTCTGTTGCGGCGCTTGTTCCCCAGCAGGAAATCGAGGGTGGAATGGGCGACAGCCACATGGGCGTGCAGGCAAGACTTATGTCGCAGGCACTCAGAAAGCTTGCGGGAGCAATCAACAAAACCAACTGCATACTCATATTTATCAACCAGCTCAGAAGCAAGATTGGCGTAATGTACGGCAACCCCGAAACGACCACGGGCGGAAACGCACTGAAATTCTACGCATCGGTCAGAATTGATATAAGAAAGAGCGAGACGCTCAAAAACGGAAACGAGGCATACGGAAATCACGTCAAGGCAAAGGTAGTAAAGAACAAGGTTGCCCCACCGTTCAAGGTAGCGGAATTTGACATTTTGTACGGCTCCGGAATTTGCAAATCGGGCGAGGTAATCGAGCTTGCAATAGAGCTTGGAATAGTCGAAAAGAGCGGCTCATTCTTCTCCTACGGAGAAATGAAAATCCAAGGCAGAGATAAAACGAGAGCATATTTCGAGGCAAACCCCGACTTAATGGCAGAGCTTGAAGAAAAAATCAAAGCAAAAATTGCCGCAGGAGACGACGGCGCCTCAGAGGATTATGCAGATGACGATTTTGGAGTGGATGATGATTTTGATTTGTCCTCTCTCGGCCTCGACGACTAATTTCGGCCGTTTATAGCTTCGTTCTTCTGCGTTGGTCCTCGACGGTGACCTTGACGTATGGAAATACGCCTTCGCCCACCGTTTGCGGTCCGCCTTGAACAACTCGCTCTAAACGCCCGAAATACATCAAGTGAGGTAATAGCTTCGTTCTTCTGCGTTGCTCCTCAACGGCGACCTCGACTATCTTTGAGATAGCCATCGTCTGTCGGCTGTGGTGCGCCATGCTCTGGGGTTCCCCGAAGCGAGTAAAGCGAGGTTTGGGGGTTCGCAGGATTGCTTGCTCTAACTGTCCGAAATCCAACAAATGACATTCGGACGGTGTGCGTTGTGGTAGAATTTATTCATTCCGCACTCCGCATTACGCATTTGCGGTGCGTTGCTCCTCGCCGACAAATCGTCTGTCGGCTATGGTGCGCCTCGTCTATCCGAAATGCGTGCCAACGGTTAAGGCTTCGTCACACATTAAACAAATCAAAAAAGCCAAGCGAAGGGATTTCGCAAGGTAAAAACAATCACGGATTGCATAGCGGCTACGTTGTTATTTGCGACGCTCGCTTTGTATTCCAAATTCGCACAAGCGAAAGGGACTATGGATAACAACAAAATTTATTACACGATTGAAAAAATCAAAAAAACGCCACAGGGCTACATCTTTTATATCACCTCGTCGAGAGGAACGAGCTTTGAGATGCCCGTATCTCCCGATCAATTTGATCGCTTTGATCTTGAGCAGGGTGAGATTATTGACGATGCGCACTTTTTGAGAATTAGAGAGGAGCATCTTTTTGACAATGCCCGCCGTCACGCATTTTCGATTTTGTCATACGGCGAGAATAACAAAAGAACTCTTTCACAGAAGCTTCAAAGGCAGGGCTTTTCAAGAGAGCTCTCCGATAACGTTGCGCTTTATATGGAGCATCGTGGATATATTGACGAGAAAAAGCAGATGGGACTTCTCATTGACACATTTCTGAAGAAAAAATTCGGCAGAATTAAGATTGTCGAGGAGCTTATTTTGAAGGGATATCGTCGTGACGAGGTTCAGGAGTATGTGAAAACGGCTCTTGCCGACGTCGATTTTGTGGAGAACTGCGCTTGGATTATTGAGCATAAATATGCTCCGCTTCCCAAGGATCCCGACGAAATAAAGAAGATGATTGCCGCGCTTATGCGTTACGGCTACAATATTGGTGATATCAAGGAAGGCATTCGTCTTTTCCAGGAATCACCTGACGAGGAGTGAGTCAATGCTAAGAATAGGCTTTGTGTCGCTCGGTTGCCCTAAAAATCAGCTTGATACCGAGGTTATGCTCGGTCACGTGGTTAATGCGGGCTACGAGGTTACTCCTGACGAGACTGAGGCGGACATTGTAATTATCAACACCTGCGCCTTTATCGAGGACGCAAAAAGGGAGTCTATTGACAATATTTTAGATATTGCGTGGCTTAAGGAAAATAACAATTTAAAGGGAATTATCGTCACAGGGTGCCTCGCAGAGCGCTATCGTGAGCAGGTAATGCAGGAAATGCCCGAGGTTGATGCGCTTCTCGGTACGGGAAGCATTCACAGCATCATAAGCGCTATTGAGGCAATAGCAAACGGCGAAAAATTTGTCGAATTTGCAGACAAAAATGAGGTTGCGCTCGGAGGCGACAGAATTGTCACCACGGGCGAGAGCGTTGCATATCTCAAGATTGCCGAGGGCTGTAACAATCGTTGCACCTACTGCGCAATTCCCGATATCAGAGGAAAATTCCGTTCCCGTCCGATAGACGATATCGTAACAGAGGCAGCGGAGCTTGTTGACGGCATAGGCATAAAGGAGCTTGTCGTGGTTGCACAGGACACAACCGCATACGGCATAGACCTTTACGGAAAATATGCGTTGCCCGAGCTTCTTCACCGTCTTGAAACGGAAACGAATGTTCAATGGATAAGAATTTTGTATTGCTATCCCGACAAGATAACAGACGAGCTGATAGCGGAGTTCAACCGCAACAAAAAGCTTGTAAAATATATTGATTTGCCAATCCAACACATAAGCTCGAAAATTTTGAAGCGAATGAACAGACGTGGCGACGGAGCGCTCGTTCGTGAGGTGATTTCCAAATTACGCACACAGGTCGAGGGTATTTCCATTCGTACGACTGCAATCGTGGGCTTCCCGGGTGAGACCGAGGAGGACTTCAATGAGCTGTGCGAGTTTATAAAGGAGGCAAGATTTGAGCATTTCGGCGCTTTCCCCTATTCAAGAGAGGAGGGCACGCCCGCATACGATTTTGCCGACCAGGTGGATGACCAGGTAAAGCAGGATCGCTATGACATTTTGATGTCGCACCAGCTTGGAATAAATGAAGAAATTCTGACAGGCATGATAGGCAAAAGAATACAGGTGCTAATTGAAGCATACGATAGCGTAAGCGAGTTTTATTGCGCGCGCTCTGCCGATAATGCTCCCGACATAGACGGAAAGGTGTTCGTTCAAGCCAAAAAGGGAACACTTGCCGAGGGGGATTTCGTTGAGGTGGAAATAACGGACGCTCTTGAATATGACCTAATCGCTTCGGTGGTTTAGAGTTCATTATACTGCGTTGTTCCTCGCACGCAACCTTGACTATCGACATGATAGCCTTCGTCTGCGTGCTCCGGTACGCCTTGTCTAATATTCTCTAAACACACCGAGGTGGTTTAGAGTTCATTATACTGCGTTGGTCCTCAACGACAACCTTGACGTACAATAAGTACGCCATCGCCCGTGCGTTTCGGTGCGCCTTGTCTAATATTCTCTAAGCACACAGAGGTGGTTTGGAGCTTTTCATACTGCATATAGCCCTTGACTATTTGCTTTTATTTAGATTGCTTTCTTTTTGGCTTACTTTTTCTTTTGCTAAAGAAAAAGGAAGAGTGAGAAGAATGGAGGTTATTATGAATTTACCAAATAAATTAACAATGCTAAGAGCGATACTTGTGCCTGTGTTTATGGCATGTGCGCTCTATATAAAAAATCCGACGATATGCGCTATCGTATCTGTTATTGTATTTGCGATAACGGCGCTGACCGATATGCTTGACGGAAAAATTGCAAGAAAATACAATCTTGTAACGAATTTTGGAAAGTTTATGGACCCGCTTGCCGACAAATTTATGGTATTTGCGGCGCTTTTGGTTATTACGGTAAAGAGTGCGGGAGCGCTTCAGCAGGTAATGATTTGGGCGAGCGCTATTGTATTTCTTCGTGAGCTTGGAGTTACCTCAATCCGTCTTGTTTGCGCCAACAGCGAGGTAGGAGTTGTTGCGGCGAGCTGGTTTGGAAAATGCAAAACAGTGACACAGATAGCGGCAATTATCGTTCTTTTGATAGAGCCTGTTATCATAAGCGAGCTTTTCGACACGAAATTTATCGCATCGTACGTTCTTGTGGCGGCAATGGTTATAATGACCGTTGGAAGCGGCATTGATTACCTCAAAACATATTGGGGAGCATTGACCAAGGAAAAATAAAAACAACAAAAAAGAAACGGGACGAAAGGGGAATCACCCTTCCGTCCCGTTTTGTTATTATATATCAGCATCAATTCACAGTACGATTAGCTTATTCGGCACCGCATCTATTATACCCCATACTCACCGCACATATAGGAAAGAGATTGGGCGACGTACAGCTGAACGAAGGCAACCTGCTCCTCCCAGGTCTTTGCCGCAACCATCTCGGCGCAGTTTGGGCGAACGTATATGTTCAAAATGTCCCATTTTTCGAAATTTCGATTAAAGGAAAGGGAGCAGGAGTAAGCGTAATCGTACGCATCACTCAATGTTTTTTCGATAATAGGCTTATATTCGGACAAATATTTTGAAACGAGGGCCTTGAACTCCTCGAACTGAAGAAGCCCGAAGAACCATTCGTTGTTGTTTTTCGCATACAGATTATCTATTTTATACGCATCTCGGTTGTAGTCGATATTGCCGATAGCTCGGTCGAAATCCCAAACGGGCCCGCACTCGATTTTGCCGCCTGCGTCCTTGTGCAAAAAGAAGCTTGACCAGCCCACGTCAGCGCCACGGAAAAGCTCGAAAACAATATACGCCTGAGCAAACGAATCAACGTCGATAAGAGATTTTACCCTTTCGTAATCCTTTGACTCAAGAGCGCGCATACAGCTCGTCACATAATCACGAATAAAGGCTATGTGCGTGCTGTATAGATAAGGGCTGTCCGGATCAGGCGACTTGATAACATAAATTCTTTCGCTTTTTGTTCCCAGAGCGGCTGCGTTGTTTTTTAAGGTTGTTTCAACCTTGAAATTCAAGCCATCACCACGTCCGTCAAGCTCAATCAGATACCCTATGTCTGTTTTTGACAGGTCATCTTCAATTTCGACACGTCCGCCGTTGACCTCGATTTGCTCGCAGGCAAGATACACACCTCTGTATTCGCCATTCAGCCAAAGCTCGCAGAGCACGCAATCGGGTGTTTCGCCAAGATGGGAAAGCTCCTTCGCTACCTGATATGTAATATAATTTCGTATAAGACTTTTATCGGTATAATTGGGGATTAGGGTGAAGTCCTTAGCCTCTGTCATACCCAAAAGCGAGGTTTTTTCGTCAAATTTCAGCTTGTATGGCTTTTTGTCGCTCTCCTCCCAAGAGGTGTTGCCTCTGCCACGAACCTTGGCGCTTCGGTTTGATAGGGCAATTTCGCCATTTTCAAGAGCTCGTACAAGGCAATCAAGATATGTATCTTTTGATACGATGTTAGCGCCGTTCACAGTGGATATCGAAATGACGGGAAGCTCGAAAAAGTCCTCGACAAAGATTGCATATACTGTTGTGCTTTCGGTGGGGGAGTAGTTGATTGTGTGGCTTTTTTCGCCGTTTGACCAGCACAAAAATTTGTAGCCGTTCTTTGTTGCCGTTGCCGTCACCGTAGCGCCGTATTCACCCTCGGTTATTATTTGATTTAGATTTCCGCTTACTGTGCCGAGAGCTGTGTCCGATGATTCAAATGTGACTCTGTGGTACTTTGCAAAGATTGCAGTTACCGTTTTGTCGGAGTGAGAAATGTCATGGCGCTCGGGAGAGAGCGATCCGTCATCCCATTTTACGAACCGATAGCCCTCGTCGGCGACTGCCGTAACAGGCGAGAATCGTATGCCGACAGAGAGCGCCGATTGATTTGCTTCACCCGTGATTATGCCACCCTGTGTCGCTTTATAGCAGATTTCTATTCGATCGGACTCCTCAAAAATCGCCGTATATGTGGAGTCGGAGTCGGCAGAGTCGCTTCTTGATAGCATCGGATGTCCATCGCTCCAGCCCTTGAAGGTGAAGCCCTCGTCGGCTACTGCCGTTACGCTCGAGGTCGTCTGCCCGTATTTGATCGTCTGCTCGGTTACTCCTTCGATTTTTCCGCCCTCGGTTGAGTCATATTTGACCGTTATTTCAAGCAGCTCAAAGATTGCCTCAAAGCTGGCGCTTTGGCTTAGCGTGTCCATTCGCTTTTCCTCGGTGAGTCCGTCGCTCCACGAAACGAATTTGTAGCCCGGCTTTGGACTCGCCGTAACACTCAAAAAGGTTGCTCTGTCTTCTTCGTAAAGATACATTGTCTGTGTAACAGAGCCCTCGACTATGCCACCCTCGCCCGCCGTGTACCTCACGGTTATCGAGGTGTAGCTTGCCTCACAAGAAAAAAGAGTAAGTCCCATGGCAAAAAGAATAACACTTAAAAAAATCAAAGCAAACCTTTTCATATAAACCTACTCCTTAATTCTGTTTAATTCTATTGTGATAACATTTTTGTGATAACATTTTGTTGCGGGATTTCATTGTGCGTTGCTATTTTGCTCCGCACAGTATTCCTTGATAAGTCCCTTAAGCGATTTGTCAAGATAGTCAACTACGTAGTCGATTTGTCCACGCCAGGTGGTTATGTCTTTAATATAAGAGGGCTTTGTCCACGTATCAACGCCCAAAACCTGCCATCTTTCAAAGTTTTGCTCGTAGGCGCTCTGCCTTGAAAGCGCATATTTAATACAGCCGTCAATCGTGCCTTTGATTGTATCATAGTGCGCCGACAGCTCCTCGCCGACAAGACCCTTGAACTCGTCAAACTTAAGAAGTCCCTTGAAATAGGGGTTTTGCTGCTTCGACCAAAGCACCTCGGGATTGGCAAAAACGCCGCCCCCCTTGTGACTTACGTTGCCGACTGACATATCAAAATCCCACACAGGTCCGCATAAAAGCCTTCCGCCTGCGTCCTTATGCAGATAAAAGCTTGAATAATTTATGTCGGGATTACAGGTAAGCTCATACACGATATACGCCTGAGCAAAGGATTTCACGTCCATCAGCTCGCATACTGCGCCGTAATCCGTTCCCTCAACTGCAGCAATACATTTTTCGATGTATTGGCGAATAAATTCAAGCTGTGCGTCGGTGATATTCTCATCGGGTGATTTTATAGTATAAGCACGGTCGCGCCTGAGAGAATCGGGAACACTCACATAAATATCGTCCGATTTGGGATCGAGCGCCCATTGGTCCATCTCGATAAGGTAGCTCGTGTCGAGCTCGGACGAGCTTTCCTCTATTTCAACTCTGCCCTCGTTTATCTCGATTTGCTCGCAGAGCAGATACACCCCGTGGTATTTTCCGTTTAAATACACCTCAACGCTATGGCAATTCGGTGATGACGACAGTGTATCAAACGAGGTAGCAAGCGAATATGCGATATAGTTACGCACGAGCGCATTGTCAATATAGTCTGCCAAAAGCACCCAATCCTTCGCCTTGCCGAAGCCGAAAAGGTCTTGTGCGGCATCAAATTTGATTTTATACGGCTTTTTCGGAAATTTTTCCCAGGTGGAGTTGCCTCTGCCACGGATTTGCGCGCTTGCCTCAATGACGTTGAAGTCGCTTTCCGTGTCGTTTATGCTGACAGTACAGCCGATATAGTCCTTTTTCGAGGTTACGTCGGCGCCCGTTGCCGTATTTATAAAGACGGTGGGCAAGCCGTAGCCCTTTTTCATAAAGTGGGCAACCAAAGTCATATCCTCGGTGGGGGAGACGGACATTATCTTGTTGGTTGAGCCGTTTGACCAGCAAACGAATTCGTATCCCTCAATTTCACGGACAATGACCGCCGTCGAAAATTCGCCCTCGTCAACGGTTTGAGATAGCTCTCCTGCGATTTTGCCCTTAGATGTATCGCAAATAAACGATACAGAGTGGTATTTTACGAACTCTGCACGAATAACGGTATCGGTTACGCCCTCGTCGTTACGAGCATCATCGGTTACACCGTCGCTCCATCCTTTGAAGCGATAGCCCTCGTCGGCAATAGCTGTAACGGTTTTCGAAAAGTCACCGATTATGACGGATTGCGATGCTTCACCGTCAATTTTTCCGCCCTCGCCCGCCTCGTATTTCACACTAACCTCGTTTGTAAACATGGCGACATAGGTGATATCTGCGCTTGGGGCATCGGCACGCTCCGCCTCGCTTCTGCCGTCGCTCCAGCCGATAAACAAATAGCCGTCGTTGGCGCAGGCCTCAACCTCCTCGCCTAAGGCGCCGGGGGCAAGCTCCTGCTGTGCGCTACCGATAATATAACCGCCGTTTTGCGCCACATATGACAGGGTAACGGTGCTTTTCTTCTCAAAAATCGCCTCAAATACTGTGTCAAGTGTAAGAGAATCCGTTCTTTTGGGCTCGGAAAATCCGTCACTCCAGCCCTTGAAAATATAGCCGTTGCTTGCGATTGCCGTAACCGAGTCGAAATGGGCAATTCCGTTTTCGTCAGCCTGTCGGCGTTGGGTGACAGAGCCGTCAACTCGCCCGCCCTCGCTTGATGTGTAGCGAACGGTGACATATGTAGGCTCGTCCTCGCATGCAAAAAGAGCAAGAGCGAGGAAAACAACCGCCAGAAACGCAAAAATTTTCTTCATATATAATAAGCTGTGTAAAAATTACTTAACAAGTGTAGAAAGAATGATGCGCGCGCTCGCAACGTTGGTAGCCAACGGGATTGATTGCACGTCGCAAAGACGGAGCAGAGCGCTCACGTCGGGCTCGTGTGGCTGAGAGGTAAGCGGATCACGCAAAAATATAATCAAATCGAGCTTTCCCTCGGCAACCATAGAGCCGATTTGCTGGTCACCGCCGAGAGGGCCGCTTTTCATTCTTTTAACGTTGAGTCCCGTTTCTCCCATAACGAGCGTACCTGTCGTTCCGGTAGCAAAAAGCTCGTGGTGAGAGAGCACCTCCTTGTATTCAATAGCGAGGTTTATCATATCGGATTTCTTTTTATCGTGTGCTATCAATGCTATTCTCATTTTAATCGTTTAAGGGATGCAATTCTGTTATGCCTTGTCGCTTCCGAACGGTTAAAATCAACAAGATGTGATTATCCGCTTTGCTCGAGTGGGACAGAGAGAGAGCTGCTCCCGTTTTCCTTTCATTTTATTATTCTATTATTGGTGTTATGTTGTGCTTGCCTTTTTTGCACCCTTCCCGTTCACTTAAAGGAAAAGCGGATTAAATCCTGCAAGACAATGATATTTCGCCTTGAGTTGTTTCATAGGCATCGCCGTTTGGCAGGTAGATTACCTTGCGCTTGCCCTGAGCACCTCTTATATAGATGGTGAATTCGTGCTTTTCTGTGCGCCACGAAACGTATATGTTGCCCGCAATGGACGAAACAGTTCCTCTTGCGCTCCTTCTGCCCTTGATATACGGGCGAATTGACACGGATCTTTCCTCGACATCATAGGTGCGAACGCCAAGCACCGTTGCGCTGAATTCGTAAATTGCAAGAGCGCCCCAGGCGTGACAGTCGCTGCGTGAATATGTGGGTGTTTCGGGAATGGTTGTGCAATCGAGCTTGAGAAGTCCACGGTACGAGCTCATCATATCCTCGGTGTAGGAGTACATTCCCACCGCCTCAAGCGCACGGAAATAGAAGTATGCGAACGCATAGGTTGCCTTTGCGTCGAGGTCGAGCGAGCCCTTCATAATCTTTTTAGCACGGCGAGGCTTAGCTGTACCGCTGAGCGTACACCAGGTCTGCATATGCTGAGAGAAGCGAGTGTGGTCGAGGTTATCGGCATACAATCCGCGCTCCTCGTCCCAGAAATACTTGTTTGTATTCTTTATAAGCATATCGGCAACATCGAGATATTCCTTAGCGACGTCGCTTCTGCCGCAGATTGCATTAAGCTTAGCGGCGCATTGAAGGAAATATGCCATCATAGGATTGTAAATGCCGATAATTCCGCCGTCGATATCAACGGGAACTCCACCGTCGTTTTTACCCTCAACGTAGCTCCATGGCGTTGCCCAGTCAACGAAATTCCAATATTTGCTCTGACCGACAAGTCCTTCTGCTGTGAGGTGATTTCTGAACCACTCAATAACACCGTCCATAGCACGAAGGTGCGAGCGAACCAGAGCCTTGTCGCCGAATCTTATGTAGTGAGCGTACACCATAAAAATGAAATAGAATTGGAACGTCGGGATATGCTGGTCGCCAACCGAGGGCGTTCTTGACGGCATAAGACCGTCGGCAAACTGAGCCTGGGCGAAATCGTTCATCGCCTTGCGTGCGAGCAAATCGTCATCGGTGAGCTGATAATTGAAAATCATTTGAAGCGACGTGTCCATCGCATACTGGAGCTGCTCGTAGAACGGGCAATCCTCATACGTCTCGTGCATACATCTTTGGAGCGTGCGTACGCTGATTTCCCAAAGAGCATTATCGTCGTCTCTGCCGAAATCGTAGTCGGTGCGAGGAGTCATCGGGTAGTTGACCTCGGTGAATTTTTCGAGGAAAACAGACACATTCCCCGTCGTTTCTACCTTTATAAATCTAAAGCATCTGAACCAGAACGGCTCAAAGGTGTATTCGCCGTCAACGACAACCGTATCAATCATTTCACGGCAGATGCCCTTCGTTCTGTCGGTGCGAACGGAGTTCGTTTTGCCCCTATCGCTGTCGAAGCATTCAAAGTAAACGAGGTTGACCGTTCCCTTACCGCTGATTTTAAAGCGGGGGAAGCCGAAGGTCAAATATTTGCTCTCGAAGAATTCGCCGTCAAATGAAACGATTTTTGTCATATCGGCAAAGGCGAGCATCGGTATGGGGCGCTCAAAGAGGAAGCACTTATTGGTGCTGCCCCACCAATAGTGGTCGGCCTCGCCGTTCGAAATCCCGCATTGAACCTTGGCGTTGACAAAATTTGCTCCCAAAACAGACACAGAGTCGTGCTTTTCACGTGTTGCGGCAGAGTAGCAGGAGCGAGCGTTTATCTGCTCAATTCCGTCGGGTAATGCGCAAAGCCACGTGCTATCGGTTGCCACAACCGTTTCACCGCAGGTAAGCTCAAGAGCGAGCAGGGCAGAGCCGACACGAATCACTCCCTCAATGGGTGACATCTTGCCCTCCATATCGGTTGAGGCAAGCTGAAGCACCTCAACAAAAATCTCATTTTCGCCTACACGTAGGTGCTTTTCGACGGAAACGGTGTCAAAAAACGTTTTTTCACGGCTTCCCTTACACGGGCCGACCGCCACCATTTCTCCGTTTATAAACAGCTTGTACCTCGCCTGAGCGCTAACCTCAACCACAGCAGCGCCCACCGCTTCAAGCGTAAAGCTTTTTTTAAAGAAATAAAGCTTGTTGTCCGAGCCTATGGCATCGGGATGGGTAATCCAAGAGCATTTTTTCATTTTGTTATCTCCTATTTATTGAATTTCGTAAGTTTATTGAACCTTGTACTTTTTCTTGCAAGAAAAAGCTACCAAAAAGAACCTTTAAAATTGAATAAAGAATTTCTCGCTTGCTTAGCCTTTTGTTCGGCTGTCGGTCCGCAGTCGAGAGCCTCGACACGCAAAATCCGTGTTAGTTTAGCCTTGGTTTAATAATTAGCCACGAAGCAATTTCATTCCGCATTCCGCATTCCGCACTCCGCACTCATCACGGCATTATTTCGCACACATACATTCTGTGCAAGCCGCCGTTTTCGTAGAATTTTAGGCACTCTGTGTCTGTAAAACAGCCCTTTTCCATGTCCTGTGCGTAGAGCTTTTTGAGGCGCAAGGTCTTTGTAGCGCCGTCGATTATCAAAAATCCGTTGTCCAGAGTATAGGTGAGGCCACAGGCGGCGAATTTATCCACATCTGCGCCTGATTTTGTACCGCAAAAGCTTAAAATCTGCTTTTTGCTTTCATCAAAAAACGAGAGAGTGAGCTTCTCAGAGCTCTCGCAGAAGCCGAAGGTGTATCTTTCGGGGCGAACAAACACAAAGCATACTCTTTTACCCCACAGCGTTCCCTCACAGCCCCACGAAACAGTCATCGTGTTAGCCTTGCCGTTTTCAAGAGCCACGCTTAAGAGTGCGCCCTTGCTAATCATTTCAGAAAATTCCATTTTAATCACCTCTATACAGAGTAATTTTATCAAAAAATTTGCGTGTAGTCAAGTAAATTGAATAATTTTGCCACAAAGCGAGCGAATTTTTCCCAAAAATCGAAAAAGCCGTAGCCTAAGATGCGTTAATTTTGCAAAAGCCCTTGACTTTTTTTATATAATATTATATCATTATTATATGTAGATTTAATGATAATGCTAAAATGCGGGATTTTGGCTTGTCTCGGGGAGCATTTTGCCCGTGACTACGCATTTGGCTGTCATTTCTCACATAATCGCCCAAAAGGGCCGAAATCTAAATTTATGCGAGAATTCGCAAGGAAGGAGTATAACATGCTGGAATATGTTATCGGCGGAGCTATCGGTATTGCTATCGGCGCACTTGTTGGTGTCGTTATTGGCTACATAGTAAGAAAGAAATCCGCAGAAAAGCGCATAGGCTCGGCAGAGGAGCAGGCTGCAGCAATCTTGCAGAATGCTATGCTCGCCGCAGAAACGAAGCGCAAGGAAATGATCCTCGAAGCAACGGAGCAAATTATAGCAGAAAGAAAAGAATTTGAACGTGAAGTAAAGGAAAGACGAGCAGAGCTGACACGTCAAGAGCAGCGTCTGAACAACAAGGAAGAAAATCTTGACAGAAGATCCGAGGCGCTCACAAAGCGTGAGGAAACACTCGCAGAGAAAATCAAGGAATACGAGGAGCTTCTTGCAAGGGTTAAGACCATTCGTGAGGAGCAGCTCAAGCTTCTTGAAAAAATCTCGGGCTACTCAATCGAGGAGGCACGTGCCCTTCTCATTAAGAATCTCGAGGACGAGGTTAGACACGAGCAGGCTCAAAGACTTATGGAGCTTGAGGCAGAGTGGAGAGAAAATGCAGATATGGAGGCGAAGAATATTATCGCTCTCGCTATCGCGCGCTG
Organism: Eubacteriales bacterium; assembly: GCA_045636605.1. Classification (GTDB taxonomy): domain Bacteria; phylum Bacillota; class Clostridia; order Oscillospirales; family CAG-272; genus RGIG2000. The sequence continues at coordinate 31,941 of JAZTXV010000020.1, forward strand.
CGCTGCCGACCATGTAAGCGAGGCGACGATTTCTGTCGTTCAAATCCCCAATGACGATATGAAGGGCAGAATTATCGGCCGTGAGGGTAGAAACGTTCGTACAATCGAAAGCTTGACGGGCGTTGAGCTTATCATTGACGATACACCCGAGGTAATCACAATTTCGGGCTTCGATCCCGTCAGACGTGAAATTGCGAGAATAGCCCTTGAAAAGCTTATCGCAGACGGTCGTATTCATCCTACAAGAATTGAGGAAATGGTTGAAAAGGCGAAGAAGGAGGTTGAGCAAGCAATAAGACAAGCCGGTGAAAAGGCTACCTTTGAAACAGGCGTTCACGGCATCAATATCGAGCTTATTAAGCTTCTCGGTCGTCTTAAGTACAGAACCAGCTACGGTCAAAACGTTCTCACTCACTCAATAGAGGTATCTCAGCTTTCGGGAATTCTTGCGGCAGAGCTTGGCGCAGACGTTACTCTTGCTAAGCGTGCGGGACTTCTTCACGATATCGGTAAGGCGCTCACCGCAGAGGTTGAGGGCTCACACGTTCATATCGGTGTTGACGTGGCTAAGAAATATAAGGAAAGCAAGGAAATTCTTCACGCAATCGAGGCTCACCACGGTGACGTTGAGCCACATTCGCTTATCGCATTTATCGTTCAAGCGGCAGATGCAATCAGCGCAGCTCGCCCCGGCGCAAGACGTGAAAATCTTGAAAATTACATCAAGCGTCTTGAAAAGCTTGAGGAAATTGCAAACAGCTTCCCCGGCGTAGAAAAGACCTTCGCAATTCAGGCAGGCCGTGAAATTCGTATTATGGTTAAGCCCGAGCAAATAAATGACGACACAATGCCCCTCGTAGCCCGTGAAATCGTAAAGAAAATCGAGAGCGAGCTGGAGTATCCGGGACAGATTAAGGTTAATCTTATACGGGAAAGCCGAGTAGTAGATTACGCAAAATAATTTTAGCCATTGATGGCTTCGTTCTTCTGTGTTGCTCCTGCATTACGACCTCGATGTACGCCTATGTACATCATCGCCCGTAATGTGCGGTGCGCCTTGAACAACTTGCCCTGAATGTCTAAAATCCATCAAGTGGAGTTGGTCCTCGACGGTGACCTTGACGTATGGAAATACGCCTTCGCCCACCGTTTGCGGTCCGCCTTGAACAACTTGCTCTAATCCCCTATTTCCATCAAGTGCAGTGCGTCTAATCTCATTCCGCACTCCGCACTCCGCACTCCGCATTGTGCGTAGCACCACGCATTCCGCATTCCGCATTGTGCGTAGCACCACGCATTCCGCACTTGCGGAGCAATCGACACGAAGTGTCAGTATCAAGGGTGACGCTTGCGTTGCCCTTGATTTTTAATTTTCGAGCCGTTCGGCTCGGTAGAAAGAAAAATCGAAGGATGTTTAAAATTTTAGCAATAGGAGATGCTTGTGGGCCGTGTGGCGTTGAGCATCTTCGCAAAAATTTATGGCGTGAGCGCTCACGCTTAGGTGTAAATATGGTTATAGTCAACGGTGAAAACTCTGCCGAGCCAAACGGCATTGACAAGCAGAGCGCAACGGCGCTTTTTGACAGTGGAGCTGATGTTATAACCACAGGAAATCACGTTTGGCGCAAATCAAACGTACACAATTTCCTTGACGACTGCGAGTACGTGCTTCGGCCTCTCAACTACCCGAGGTCAAATCCGGGACACGGCTCGTGCATAATTAAAATTGACGGCTATCGGGTTCTCTGCATGAACGTGCTTGGCAACGCCTACATGGATTCAAGCAACTGCCCGTTTGAAGCGGTTGAATCGTGCTTGAGCTACCATTCGGGCAGGTACGATTTTGCCGTGCTTGATATTCACGCAGAGGCAACCGGCGAAAAAATGGCTCTCGCCTACAATTTTGCCAACCGTCTCAGCGTATGCTTCGGCACACACACCCACGTGCAGACCAATGATGCCACGGTATTGGAGGGCAGATGCGGTTATATAACCGATCTCGGAATGGCGGGCGCTCAGGGAAGCATTTTGGGCGTAAAAAAGGAAAACATAATTTACAGATTAAAAACGAAGATGATGACTCGCTTCGACTTTGCCGAGGGTGAGGCGTTTGCGACGGGAGCGATATTTGAGCTCGACGAGAGCACCGGCAAATGCGTATCGGTGCAGACCATTCGCTTTTAAGAGCGAGAAATTTGCTTTTTAACAGAGTTAATTTTTGTATTTAGGAGATAACTATGAAAACGACAGAGCTACTTAGTTTTGTAGAGGCAGGTGCGCTTGACGGCAGGCTTGCCGAAATTTACGGTGATGATGCCGTAGAATACCAAAGACGCAGATATTGCGAGGCAATAGATGAGTTCTATTCCATTTACGGAGAAAGAGAGACGGAGCTTTTCAGCGTACCCGGCAGAAGCGAAATATCGGGTAACCACACCGACCACAATCACGGCAGAGTTCTTGCAGGCTCAATCGACCTTGATATAATCGCAGTTGCATCAAAAACGGAGGGCTCACTCATTCGCATAAAGAGCAAGGGCTTCGACGAGGATTGCGTAGATATTGCAAAATACACCACACCCGACGATGATGATTTCTTCAAATCGTGCGCTCTTATTGCCGGAATGGCAAGGGCGTTTACAAATGCGGGGCTTTGCGTTGGTGGCTATGTGGCTTACACGACCTCTAACGTATTCAAGGGCTCAGGACTTTCGTCATCTGCGGCGTTTGAGGTAATGATAGGAAATATGCTCAACCACTTCTATAATGAGGGTAAGGTTGACAATGTGGAGATTGCCAAGATGGCTCAGTTTGCCGAGAACAAATTCTTTGGCAAGCCGTGCGGACTTATGGACCAGGTGGCGTGCGCTGTCGGTGGCTTTGTTGCTATTGATTTTGAGGATCCGACAAGCCCGAAAATCAACAAAATAGCACTTGACCTCAGCGCTAAGGGCTATGCGCTTTGTATTGTAAACACGGGTGGCAACCACGCAGATCTCAACGAGGATTACGCATCTGTTCCTGCGGAAATGAAGAGTGTAGCACGTTATTTCGGTCACGAGGTTCTTCGTCAAATGACGCTCGACGAGCTTCTTGGTGACATAGCGAGAGTAAGAGTGCGTGTAGGTGACAGAGCAGTGCTCAGAGCTATTCACTTCTTTAACGAAAACGAAAGAGTTGATGCCCAGGCAAGAGCGCTTGAGGCGGGCGATATAGATACATTCTTTGAGTACGTTCTCAAATCGGGACGCTCGTCATTTATGTACCTTCAAAATGTATTCACAACCAAAAACGTTGCCGAGCAGGGGCTTTCCTTGGCGTTGGCAATCACTGATATGGCATTGAAGGGCAAGGGCGGAGCGTTCAGAGTTCACGGTGGTGGCTTTGCGGGCACAATTCAAGCATTTGTTCCGCTTTCCGAGGTTGAAAATTACCGTGCGGCAATAGACAGTGCCTTCGGAGAGGGCGCTTGCCATGTGCTTAAAATACGCAAGTACGGTGCAATCTCAGTCCTTTAGGCTTCGTTCTTCTGTGTTGCTCCTGCATTACGACCTCGATGTACGCCTATGTACATCATCGCCCGTAATGTGCGGTGCGCCTTGAACACCTTTGCCTAAAGAACTGAGGGCTTCGGTCTTCTGCGTTGCTCCCGAATGCCGACCTTGATGTACACTTAAGTACATCATCGTCCGTCATTCTTCCGGTGCGCCTTGAACACCTTTGCCTAAAGAACCGAGGGCTTCGGTCTTCTGCGATGCTTCGCAAATGCGGAGTGCGGAATGCGGAATGGTCGGTGCGGACCGACAGCCGAATAAAACTGCTTCGTGGCTAATTATTAAACCAAGGCTAAACTAACACGGATTTTGCGTGTCGAGGCTCTCGACTGCCCGTGAGGGATGAAGGAATTTAAGAAAAAATATGATAGCATACACGCTTTTTTCGGGTTCAACGGGGAACTCAATATACATAAAAAACGGCTCGGACGAGATACTCATTGATGCGGGAAAGAGTGCGGCGGCAATAGACAAGGCCCTTTACAGACTTGGTACGTCGCTTTCCAACATCAAGGCGATTTTTCTGACGCACGAGCATAGCGACCATACGGGTGGCTTGGAGATTGTATCGAAAAAGCATCACATTCCCGTACACATCACATCTCCGTCGTATCAGAGAGTTGCATATCAGGGCTCATTTACGGCTACCTGTGCCTGCTCTCACGAGGTACGATACGAGGTGCGTGTCGGCTCGCTTTGTATTCGGTCGTTCGAGGTTCCGCACGACAGTGTTCAAAACGTCGGATACATAATCAAGGCAGACAACGGCGAAACGCTCGGGGTTGCGACCGATATAGGTCACGTCACCGACGAGATAAGGGATTCTCTTTGCGGGGTTGAAGCTGCGATAGTGGAGTCAAATCACGATAAATTTTTGCTCGTTGCGGGTACATATCCCGAATTTTTAAAGCACAGAATATTAGCGGACACAGGACACCTTGCAAACGAGGACAGTGCCGAGCTGTGTCTGTATTTAGCGAAAAACGGCACAAAAGCAATCACCCTGGCGCATCTGTCAAGGGAAAACAACACCCCCGACATAGCGCACAGTGTAACAAGAGAGCTTCTTGACCGACACGGGCTCGGTGATGTAGAGGTAAATGTTGCCTCTCCGACAGATTCCGTGCGAGTAAGATAGCTCGCATATCAATGCATCGACACGCAAGCTACGGCACACTCTGTGTCTTGCAACGGAGATTTTATGAAAATACTTATAGCAATAGATTCATTCAAGGGCTCGCTCACCTCGCTTGAGGCGGCGGCTGCGGCGGCGAGAGGAATTGGCAGGGCTATGCCCGATGCCGAAATCAAAATTCTTCCGTTGGCAGACGGCGGAGAGGGAACAACCGAGGCTCTGTGCTTTGCTTATAACGCACACGATGTTGACGTAAGCACGAAAAACCCGCTCGGTGAGCCTATGATAGCGAAATATTATATGTCCGAGGCGACTGCGATTATGGAAATGAGCGCCTGCTCCGGACTTTGCCTGATTGACGAGCAAAGACGCAATCCCATGGTGACAACCACCTACGGATTGGGCATTATGATAAAGGATGCGATAAAAAGGGGTTGCCGTCAGTTCATTATCGGCATAGGCGGAAGCGCCACAAACGATGCGGGACTCGGTATGCTTCAGGCCCTGGGCTGGAAATTCCTTGATAGCGACGGAAACGAGGTCGGATATGGCGCATACGGCGCATCCTGTGTGCGTAAAATCGACACGCTTGGTGTGATGCCGGAGCTTTCGGAGTGCACCTTCAAGGTGCTTTGCGACGTTGAAAATCCGCTTTTGGGAGAGAACGGCGCAAGCTTCGTATATGCCACTCAAAAGGGAGCGAAAAGGGATGAGCTTCCAATTCTTGACTCATATCTTAAGTCATTTTCCGAGCTTACAAGGGAATACTACCCGTCATCCAATGATTATTTTCCGGGCGCAGGTGCGGCGGGCGGTCTTGGCTTTGCGTTCCTTTCCTATCTCGGAGCAACGCTCACGGGCGGAGCGCAGGCAGTCCTTGATGCGACGGGCTTTGAGAGTGCGGCGGCAGATGCCGACATTCTTGTCACGGGCGAGGGCAGAATAGACTCTCAAACCATAAATGGAAAAGCGCCCTTCGTTGCCGCATCAATCGCAAAAAAATACGGCGCTAAGGTTATAGGACTTTGCGCAATAACAGGCACAGGGTACGAGATTTGCTACGAAAACGGCATCGACGAGATTTATCCCTGCGCAGACGCCTCGCTTTCCGTTGAGGAAAACATGTCCTTCGAGATTGCAAGTAAAAATGTCGAGAGTGCGGCATACGGTGCATTCTTGAAAAAATGAGGTTAAGGCTCTTTGACAGGGTGAAAGGATAAAATATGGCAAACAGCAAATTGATGAAATGGATAGAGGACCATCAGATAAATTTTGAGTACGAGATTCTTCCGTCATTCGTTCAGGCGGTGCTGGACAAGTATGAAAAAACCACCTTTGACGATTATACGGGAAGCACTTACATCGTTCGCCGCTTGCCCGAAAGGGTAACTGATTGTATCCTTGGCGAGCCTCTTGGGCTTGTGCAGGTTGGAAACGATAAGGTTCTCGCAAAAAGAGAGGACGGCACAACGATGAGCGCGCTCGACTACGAGCTTGCGCAGCTTATCATAGCCACGGCAGACGACGAGGATTTCGCTATAAACTTCGCTTCGGTTGAGCGTATAGATGGCGACACCGTGTATATCGGAATTGATATCTCAACCGATGTGCGTCCGCCTAAGGAAACGGGAAAAAATTATATCATTCGTGTCGGTAATGAGGGCTATTTCACGGGCGCAGAGATGGACGGCACGTACATTGTCAGCATCTATGACACCGATGACGATGCGCAGAGTCTGCTCCCGATAATTCGTCAAATTCTGCCAACGGATGACGATTATCAGAATGAAATCGACGAAATTTTAGAAAATGCGACCTTTCTTTCTACATTCTATTATGTAGAAAATCAGCTTGTCAGTCGGCAGGAGTTCAAATACGCAACACAGGAGGGCTTTCGTCATTGGCACGAGTATTTCCACGTGCTTAGCCATGATGAGCTTGATATTGATTTCGAGGACATCAATCCGAGAACACTCAACACTCGTCTAAGAAAAATAACCGGCGAGGAAAATTACGGCACCTCAATGGGGCCAAATCCGCTTGCATTTCTGTCGGGCGCTCCCACCCCCGAGGATGACGAGTTCTACGACGAGGAAGATTATTAAGTAAAAAAGAGGTATAAAAATGGGCTTTGTAAAAAATCCGGTAAAGGGTATGTGTGACATTCTACCGTCTGATATGCGTTTAAGAGAGAGGGTTCTTTCTCTTATCAAGGGCGCATACACAAGATACGGCTTTGAGCAGATAGAGACTCCCGTTTTGGAGTCCATTGAAAATCTTCTCTCCAAGCAGGGCGGAGAAAACGAAAAATTGATTTTTAAGGTAATGAAGAACGGTGCCGAGCTTCAAAGAGCGCTCGAGCGTGGCTCGGATTTGTCGGAGTCGGGTATGAGGTACGACCTGACGCTTCCGCTTGCAAGATATTATGCAAGCAACGCAAATTCGCTAATTTCACCGTTCAAGGCGTTGCAAATCGGCAGTGTATTCCGTGCCGATAAGCCACAAAAGGGCAGATTCAGACAATTTACCCAGTGCGACATCGACATTCTCGGCGATGAGAGCGCATTTGCGGAGATTGAGTTGATTTCGGCAACGGCGAATATGCTTTGCACTATCTTTTCGGAGATGGGACTCGGTGAGCGCCGATTTGTAATTCACATAAATGACCGCCGAATTCTTTTGGCAATAGGCAGACTTGCCGGCTTTAGCGATGACGAGGTTGCGAGCGCGCTTATATCTCTTGATAAGCTTGACAAAATCGGCTTTGACGGCGTTGAGAGCGAGCTTGTGGCAAACGGCTACGACGAGAGCGCCGTTAAGAAATATCTTGAAATTTACAGAAGCGCATCGGGCGAGGGCTGTGTTGAATTTTGCCGTAAAATCGGTGACGAATTCCTTGATACAGCGGTTCCAAGCGCTCTTGACGAGATTATCGCTTGCGTTAAGCAAAGCGTGCCGAGCAATATCGAGCTTTGCTTCGATCCCACGCTCGTTCGTGGAATGGGCTACTACACAGGGCCAATCTTTGAGGTAACCACCGAGGGCTACGGCTTCTCAATCGCAGGTGGCGGAAGATACGACAAAATGATAGGCAAATTCACGGGCAAGGACACGTGCGCCGTCGGATTTTCTATAGGATTTGAAAGAATTATCACAATCCTTAAGGACTTTTTAAGCTCCGAGGCGGGAAAATTAGAGGGCGAGGCTATTGCATATCTCATTGATAAGAATGTTTCTCTTGAAAGAAAGATGCAAATTTACGCCGAGGCACAATCACTTCGTGCCGAGGGAAAAATCGTAACCATCGCTCCTATGAAAAAGAACCTCAAATTCCAAATAGACGAGCTTGAAAAAATCGGATATTCTATATTTAAAAAGATTTATAACGATTGATAAATAAAGGCTCTGTCCCAACACGAGATTGATTTTTGACGGAAAACAACCTCGAAATACTGTGTTGAAGCTCGGTTACAGACAGCTAAAGAGTATGCGCCCTCGCTTCGCCTTGTATTTCTTCGTTCTTTCCTCGTCAAAAGCACTTTGTTATTCAACTCTTAGTTGGTGACATAGCCTTGGAATTGCCTAAAAATGCAAAACGAAAAGCCACCTGTTCGGTGGCTTTTTTGCTTGTCGTATTAACGGTGACAGAGCCATTTGTCGTCCTTGTCACGTTTTACACAGTGGCGTTTTTGATAAGGTTAATGTAGAATTCGCATGCCTTGGAAATGGATTCCAAGCGAATTTTTTCGTTGTGCGCGTGTATTGAACGACGCTCCTCGGCAGTCAGCGCCATAGCGGAGAAGCGATAAACCTTGTCGCTCAGCTCGCCGTAATGACGGCTGTCGGAGCATTGCATCATAAGATACGGTGTGACAATAGTACCGGGCCATGTAGCCGAAACGGCATTTGCAACGGCCTCGTATTCAGGACAATCGGTGCGGGAAATTCTGCTTGGATTTGACGCATAAAGAGGAACGATTTCAATCTCGTCATCATCAATTTTCCTTCTCAGGTAAGCAAGAGCGCTCTCGACCGTATCACCGGGGTTCAAGCGAATATTTGATGCGATGCGAGCCTCGGTAGGAAGCACGTTTATTGCATCGCTTCCGCTTGACTGGGTAAAGGCAACGGTTGTGCGAATAAGAGCATTAAGCTCGCCACCGCTTTTTTTGCCGATTAGACTTATAATTGAGCTAAACGCCCACAGGTTTGCGAAAATCGTGCGATAAAGCGCCGTTGAGCGCTTGCCGAGCGTCTTGAACATTTGATATGCGGGGTCGCTTATTTTCATTTTAAATGGGTGCTTTTCGATTGATGTGCAGGCGTCGCTCAGTCTGCCGATAAGAGAGCGAGGCTTTGGAGCAGATGCGTGTCCGCCGCTTGATTTCAGACGGTATTCGACATTGAGCATGCCCTTTTCGGCGATGCCTATCATTCCGCAGGCACACTTAACGCCGGGGAATACGTTCTCGCAAACCGCACCACCCTCGTCAAGCACGAGGCCTATGTCGATTTTGTTTTCCTTGAAATATTTTACAATCTCGGGAGCGCCAAGGCCGTTCGTTTCCTCGTTGCCCGAAAAGGCAAGATAAACATCTCTTGACGGCGTATAGCCCCTTGCAATCAATGTGTCAACGGCAAACAAAGCGCCGTTCATAGTTACCTTTGTGTCAAGCGTGCCTCGTCCCCAAAGCACACCGTCCTCGATTATAGCCTCAAACGGAGGCTTCTCCCAGCCACTTTCGTCAACAGGCACAACATCGAAATGCGCCATAAGCACGACAGCGTCGTGATTTGTTGAGCCTTCGCCCGCACAGTCGCAATTGTTGCCTGCGGGAGCCTTACCGCTCCATTTAAAGAGGAGCGCACGGTTCGGAAGGCGAGTGAATTCGCACTTTTCAAACACGTGTGGATAAAGCGAGGGTAATGCGGAAATCAATCCCTCAAACTCACCGTCATCCTCAAGGGATGCGTCGCTGTAAGAAACGGTTTTGAATCTTACGAGCGTTCTAAGACATTCTACGGCTCTTTCGGAGTCAAAATCCGTGTCCGTCTCAAATTCGAGAGGCGTTCTTTTCGGCTTGAATGTTATGGTGCGTACAGCAATAACTGAAATCAACGCCAAAAGCACCGCACCGACAGCTCCGAGCGTTATATATAAAGCTTCCATAAAACCTCTTATAAGGAATCTCACGCTTTTCTTTATTGAAAAGAAAAGTGTGGCAAAAGAAAAACGAGATGAAAAGAAATATAATCAATCACTCAGATAGATAAGCATACCGATAGCCGCAAGAACAATACCGATTATTGTTAAAACGTACCAAAGTCTTTAAAGCAATATTAAAGCATTCCCTTTTTATACATAATTCTCGCTACGATGATGGTAAACACAACGCCGACGGGAACCATAATTCCAACTGTACCTGCATTGAGTGCGGGAACGAAGATGAATAGCACGAGCATAAGCACGATAGGCGCTATTGCAAGCTTCCAGTTCTTAGACACGAACACCACACCAAGACCGCCGAACAGGGCGGGGAGCATTTGAGCGAATGCGGGGTCAAGCACGGGGCTTTCAAGGATTGGAGTCAGCGGAATTATAAGAATTACTCCGATAATTACGATAAGAGTAGTAACGATGCTTGAAACGGCGATAGAGATAGTGGAGATAATCTCGCCCTCCTCGCTGTTTGACTTAACGCTTGCCTTTTCCATTGCATCAAGAGCAACGGGAAGCTTAAGATTTGAGATGTTACCCGTTACAAAGGAGAGGTAAGTACCACCTGCGCCAAGCATAGGCACATAGGTGATAACCTCGATAAGACCGACCGCCCAATACATAGGAACGGTGGCCAAAAGTCCCTTACCCAGAGCGCTCCAGTTAGGAACGGCTTGGAAAATCACGCAAAGAATGAGAGGGAACAAAAAGATAACTCCGAGCAGAGTAAAGCCCCAGATTTTACCGTCACGGTGGACGCTTTCAAGGTAGGTAAGCTGTTTTCTTTCCGTCATGCTACAACACCTCCCAGCCACGATGTAAGCGGAATAGCCGCCGCCATGCCGAGTACCATTGAAATGGGCAACGCATAGTCATTTAGCCACTTCCACTTAAGCTTTTTCATAAGTATTCCGCACGTCACCATAATGAGCGCGCTTATTATCATAACGAACACGGGCACAAGACCTGATGTCGAGGTATATTTAACGATAACCTCTGCGCCCTCGCCGGTTTTCTCGGTGGTGGTGAAGATGCCACCCTCGCTCGACCAAAGACGGTACACGTCGCAGAAAACGAAGCCGAGGAAAGCGGAAATCATACCGAGGAACATAGCATTGTTAAAGATTTCACGCCACTTGGCATCGCTCTTTTCAAGCTTGAGCATTCCGCCTTGAATTTTCTTGGTGAGAAGCGGCGTCAAAACAAGACCGAGAATAATGCCGATAGTCATAACCCAAATGATAGTTACAAACACACTCGGATCGGTTATTTCACGACCGAGAGTTTGAGAACCGCCAAATCCGCTAATCGCATTTTGAGCCGCAATCATTTCATAAGAGAGCGAGCCGATAACGGAGAGCCTGAGCCACGGAACAGCCACGCCGAGCGACTTGGAGAGCGAAATAACGCCGACCAAAATCGAAATGGCGGGAGCCACCGTGAAAATCGCAGACGAAATAATCGTCTTTTTAAGCAATACCTTGTCCATACCGATAGCCAGAGCCCTGCGATACGCACGGATGAGGAAATAGAACGACTGTGCAAGCACAGTACAAATTATCACGGCGACAAGGACGTAAATTATTGGATGATTTACATCAAATGTCATAAAAATTCTCCTTTTAGGAAGCCCTTGCGGGCATATTATGCGTTAGTTTAGTCAAGCCGTTCATAGCGAACGCCGTCAAATTACACGGTCCCTCGCATTTGCTCTCGGCTTAGTCCAAATTCACCCCGAAGCGCTGTGCGGCATCACGGTCAAGAGTTGAAAACTTGGTATATTGACCGAGCCAGCTCATCGTAACCTTGCCGGTTGAGCCGTGACGGTTCTTCGCCACGATAACGTCAACGAGGTTTTGCCTTTCGGGATCCGTGCCGTAATAGTCACGGCTAAGGAAGATAACCACGTCGGCATCCTGCTCGATAGAGCCTGAGTCACGAAGGTCGCTGAGCATAGGCGTACGGGCAACGGCCTTTCCGCTTTCGCCGTTCTTTTCGGCGGAACGGGCAAGCTGTGAAAGCACAATAACGGGAACGCCAAGCTCCTTTGCAAGCACCTTAAGTCCACGGGAAATCTCGCCGATTTGGTTTACACGGTTCTCACCCGACGCTCTTTCGGGCTGCATAAGCTGCAAATAGTCCACGATAACAAGACCGAGGTTCTTTACTCTGCGAAGCTTCGCCTTCATAGAGGTGATGGAGATGCCCGTTGTATCGTCAATATAGATATCGGTTTCCGACAAAACGCTTGATGCGATAGCAAGCTTTTCCCATTCGTCAACGGTAAGCTCGCCTGTGCGAAGCTTCTTTGCGTCAACCATAGCCTCGCTTGAAATTACACGGGAAACAAGCTCCTCGTTTGACATTTCAAGAGAGAAGATGCAAACTGCCTTTTTCGTGCGCTTTGCAACGCTTGCGCCGATATTGAGCGCAAACGAGGTCTTACCCACACCGGGACGTGCGCCCACGATAATCATATTTCCCTTGTTAAGACCGACAAGGGTGCTGTCAAGGTCGGAAAATCCCGTTTGAATACCGAGCATTTCCTCGCTTGGACCGTCACGGAGAAGCTCAAGATGCTCGTATGTCTGCAAAAGCACCTCACGAATGTGAGCAAAATCGTGACGCTCGTTATTTCCTGCAATCTCGTAAATCTTACGCTCGGCGAGGTCAACTATGCGAGATACGCTCTCACCCTCAGTGAATGCCGCCGCTTGAATTTCCTCGGTGGCAAGAATGAGCCTTCTCAAAATACTCTTGTCACGAACGATTTTTGCATAATCCTTGGCATTTTGAGCGCTCGGCACAACCTCGGCGATAATTCTTATGTACGCCCTTGCGTCCTTGTCGTCGCTGTAAATGCCACGGTTGACCATTTCGTTGAGAAGCGTTACAAGGTCAACTGTTTTACTGCGCAGATTGAAATCAAGCATAATCTCAAATATACGCTTATGCTCCTCAATATAAAAATCCTCAGCCCTTACAATTTCCGTTATATCGTTTAAGCAATTCGGATCTATCAGCACCGAGCCGAGAACCGATTGCTCCGCATCGACGGAGAAGGGCAGCTTTCTTTGTAATCCGTCCATAAATACCTCTTATTTTTCGCACACCTGAACGCTGAGCTTAGCGCTGATGCCCGAATAAAGCTTGACCTCGACAATATATGTTCCAAATGCCTTGATTGGAGCGTCGAGAACGATTTTTCTCTTGTCAATGTCAATTCCTGCCTGCGCCTTGAGCGCCTCTGCGATGTCCTTTGAGGTAACTGCGCCGTAGAAGCGGCCGTCCTTGCCCGCCTCCGCCTTGATAACGACCTTTATGTCGTTGAGCTTAGCGGCAAGCTCCCTTGCCTGCGCCTTTTCCACCTCTATTTTATGCTCCTCGGAGGAGCGCTTGTTTCTCACCTCGTTCATAGCTCTTGCATCAGCTACGACAGCGAGCTTTCTCGGAAAAAGGAAATTTCTTGCATAGCCGTCACTGACCTCAATGACGTCATTCTTCTTGCCCTGTCCCTTTACGTCCTGTAATAATACTACCTTCATTGAAATTAACCCTCCACGTTGAAGTAATCGTCTATTGCATCCTTAAGCATAAGAAGCGCCTGAGCTATGGATGTGCTCTTAAGCTGAGCGCCTGCGGAGTCGTATCTTCCGCCACCTCTTAATCTCTCAAGAATGAGCTGCACATTAACGCTTCCGCTTGAGCGAGCGCTGATGTGAATTGTATCGTCAATTTGCATAACGGCAAACGAGGCGCTAACCCCCTCGACGCCGAGAAGCCCGTCGGCAACCTTTGCGATAAGCGCACGGTCTGTGTTTGCCTCACCCGGCTCGTAATTTACGGCGATAGCCGTACAATTTCGGTACATCTCGACCTTTTGACCGAACTTGGAAATCTGACGGTAATCAATAATCGTCGTCTTAAACAAGTCCTGAATTGCCTCGTAGGATGCGTTGTTGTCAAGCAAATACATCGCTGCGCCGTAGGTCTTGGGGCCCGTACCCTTTGTAAACTGCTTTGTATCAAGTGAAATACCCGCCAAGAGCATATTTGCCTCAACCGCATCAAGCGTTGACATGGGCAGACATTGCTCAAGCATCTCGGCAACAAGCTCACAGGAGCTTGACGATGCGGGATCGATGTATTCGATAAGAAGCTTTCTTGCGCTCTCCGCCGTCTTTCTGTGGTGGTCGATTATTGCGAGATTGTAAACGTTGTTGTAAATGTCAATCGACTCAAACATATCGGGGTTGTTTACGTCAACGATAACGAGAAGCGTTTCGCTCTTAATGAGGTCAAGCCCCTTTGTCGAGTCAACGAACAGGCCCTTATACTTGTATTCGTCGAAGAATTTCATACAGCGCTTTATGTTGGGATTCTTCGGATCTGTTACCACATTGACCTTAACTCCGCAATACATGGCAAGGCGTGCAAGACCTATACTTGCGCCGAATGCGTCATAGTCGGGGTACTTGTGTCCCATAATGATAACGTTTGATGCGCTTGCCATAAGCGAGGCAAGCTTGCTTCCCGCAACTCTTGCAGGAACCTTTGTTCTCTTGTGAACGGTGCTTGTCTTACCGCCGAAGAACGAGATGTTCTCGTCAAGCTTGACAACGGCCTGGTCGCCTCCACGCTGGAGCGCCATATCGAGCGCCGTATGCGCCGCCCTCTCTCTGTCTGCAAGAGTACCGCTGATTTTCGCAACGCCGATAGAGATGGTTACGGGAACGTAGCCCGAGCCGACACGAATGTTTCTTATCTTGTCAAGAATGTCAAATTTGCTCTCGACAAAGCCTTCAAGGTCTTGATTTCTGAATATGAAAAGGTACTTGTCCCTTTCGTATTCCTTGATAATTCCGTTTACCTCGTTTGCCCATGCACGAAGCTCTGCCTCGATTTTAGCAGACGCCTCACGGTAGTTCTCCTGCTCGAATTGGAGAAGCTCCTCGAGGTTGTCAACGATAATGTATGCGATAACCTTATCATCGTCGGCAACGAATTTTTGAAGCTGAGCAAGCTCAGTGATATCACGGAAGATAAGCAGGCTGTAAAGCTTACCCGCAGAAGCGATTTTTGTCACTTCGACACGGTAGGTGCGCTCGCTGAGTGTAGCGATAATAGCCCTTTCTCTGTCACCCTCCTCGGGAAGCGGAGCCTGAAGGAGCAGACTGAGGCTTTTTCCGAGCAAGGAATTTTTTTCGCCCGATGCCACCTGCGCATATCGGTTGAACCAAATGATTTTTCTGTTTTCGTCACAGATAAGAGCGGGCTCGGATGCCGAATTTACGACATCGTACATAATAGAGCCGAGCACAGGGCCACTTGGGCCATGCACATGTCTTTTCTTTTCAATCGAGGTGAGCGCAAGCATCGTAAATATCGAAAGCGATACGACAGAAAGCGCCACAATAATGGAAATAAGAAGCAAATGCTCGGGCGAGTGGTTTACCCACAAAATACCAAGCACACAGCCGCAAACGCAGAAAATAAGCGAAATGATTTCTGCCGCCGCCCTGTAAGGCGAGTGCTTTTCCTTTTTGTTGTACATATATATCTCCTTTAAGAGTGCGTATATTTTGATATTATATCATTATTTATAATATTTTATCACAAAAAACGCCCGTTGTAAAGTGGTAATGTGGATTTTGCTCTTGAAAGGCGGGTAAATTTGTGATATACTATGCTTGTTGATACGACTTAGGTCGTTGGAATTATCAAAAAACAGAACGGGAGAACATAATGAAAAAGCTTTTTGTCGTAATTTGCCGTCCGAGCGAGGACGAAAAATTACCGGTTGACCAGCAACAGCTGTATTTTGCGCCACTTTACGAGCATACGTACAGAAAATTCGCTGATGCGGCTAAATTTTTGGGGCTTGAGTGTGAGCTTGTAAGGAGCTCCACCTTCACGCTTGACGGTGTATCTAATGAGCTTGACTGCGACATCGAGGATATCATAGTATTCGCACACCCCTTTGCGTTTTTGGCACAAAGGTCGGAGCTTGAGGATGCGCTTCGCTTCGTTGCCACAAACGACCTTGCATATGCAACCGTCGGCTCGGCAAGAGGGCTTTATGCAACGATAGGCACGGGCAAGATGCTGATTGAGGACACGGTTGCAAGCCCGTACGATTTCATAAAAATGATAGGAAATTGCGGCGCAAGCTGCGAGAACAAGGGCTTTGGAAACGAAAAGGCAAGCCCCGATACAAAAAGAGAGTATTTGCACCGTGTGGAGCGCTACCGCCGTGAATTTTTGGAATATTTGTGCGATTTCGGCGCACAGATTGACCTCTTTGACGGAGTTATCGTGTCACCGCTTGCCACGATAGGAGAAAAAACGGTAATTTTGCCAAACACGCAGATTATAGGACACTGCACCATAGGTGAGGAGTGCCTTATCGGGCCGAATACGGTCATTTCGGGCTCTATTGTCTGCGACAGGTGCGTCGTTGACAGTAGCTCCGTTTATGCATCAACCATAGAAAAGGATGTTGAGGTCGGCCCTCACTGTCACATAGCAGACGGCTGTCACCTGCTGTCAGGCTCTCATGTATTTGCATATACGATGATAAAAAGCATTACCCTCGGCGCAAAATCGGTAATCTACGAGCATTGCTTGATAGAAAGCACCGACATCGGCGCAAGAGTCACAATCGGCTCAAAGGTAAGCACCGTAAATTACGACGGAAAAAAGGTATTTGAGTGTAAAATAGCCGACGATGCCTTTGTAGGCTCGGGCGTAAACCTCATAGCGCCCCTCTCGGTAGGAACGGGAGCCTACATAGCCGCCGGCTCAACAATAACCGATGATGTCCCCGCAGGCGCACTTGCGATAGCGAGAGAATATCAAAGTAATCATGAAAACTGGGCAAGAAGAAGAAACCACGGTCGTTGATAGCGGCGCAATACTGCGTTGGGCTTCACACGCGACCTTGACTATCAATTGGATAGCCTTCGCCCGCGTGCTCCAGTCCGCCTTGTCTTGCTTGCTCTGAACGCCCGTGGACGGGGCGTTGATGACATCGTTAATCTGCGTTGCTTTAACGCATATCAATAAGCATATCAATAAAAAGAAAAGTGAATACGGCTACGGCAGGGAGATGGAAAACGGACAATCATTCCGCGGGCAAGCGCCCGAGGCAAAATCCGCGTTAGTTTAGCGTGATTTTCAAATTAGCCACGAAGCAATTTCGTTCCGCACTCCGCATTCCGCATTCCGCATTCCGAAGCGAGAGAATAGAAAAAAAGAAAAGTGAATACGGCTACGGCAAGGAGATGGAAACGGACAATCATTCCGCATTCCGCACTCCGCATTCCGCATTCATCAAGGGTGTTTATGTCAATTTTTGATTTATTTAAGAAAATAGAAGGCGAAAGAGCGACACAGGGTGGCGCTTTCTCGCACATTATAGTGGGACTTGGAAATCCGGGAGCGGAATACGAGATAACAAGACACAACGCAGGCTTTATGGCGATTGACCGTCTTTGCTTGGAGCTTGGAGTCAGGTGTGACCGAGTAAAATTCAAGTCACTCACTGCCGAGGCGACAATCTGTGGCAAAAGGGTGCTTATAATGAAGCCCCAAACCTATATGAACAAGTCGGGCGAGGCGGTAAGCGAGGCAAGCGGATTTTACAAAATCCCCGCCGAGAATGTGATAGTAATCTCCGACGATATAACGCTTGATGTGGCTAAGATGCGTATTCGCAAAAAAGGAAGCGCGGGCGGTCACAACGGACTGAAAAGCATCATTGAACACCTGAAAACAGACACATTCCCCCGCATAAAGCTTGGTGTAGGGCAGAAGCCACACCCCGATTACGATGTCGTTGATTGGGTTTTGGGTAAGCTTTCAAGGCAAGACCTTGATGCTCTCGCCAAAACAATCGAGAGCGTTCCCGATGCGCTTAAGCTGATGCTTGAAGGAAATTATGACAAGGCGATGTGCGACTATAACCGTTAGTGCCGAGGGCTTCGCATTTTCGGCATCAACCTGTATTGAGAGGTAAAATGAAAAGAGAAATAAATCCCGGAGCGCTCGTTGCGCCTGTGCCGGCAGTAATGGTGTCGTGCGGTGATATGGAAAAGCCGAACATCATAACGATTGCGTGGTGTGGAATTTTAAACACATCCCCCGCCAAAACGTATATTTCGGTGCGTCCCGAGCGATATTCCTATGAAATTATCAAAAACAGCGGAAAATTCGTTATCAATCTCGTGCCAAGAGAGCTTGCCAAGGTTGCGGACTATTGCGGAATGGTGACAGGGCGCAAAATTGATAAGTTCCAAAAATGCAAGCTCACAAAATCGGTAGCGCCGAAAACGGGCGTTGCTATGATAGAGGAGTGCCCGATAAACCTCGAATGTGTCGTCACCGACATAGTTAAGCTCGGCTCGCACGATATGTTCGTTGCCGATATCGTGGGCATCTGTGTCGACGAAAGGCTCTTTGACGGCGAAAAAATCTGCATAAACAGAGCGCACCTGTGCGCCTTTGCACACGGGGAGTATTATGAGCTTACTAATCGAATTGGAAAATTCGGCTTCTCCGTAAAGCGCCACAGGCATTGATAGCGGCGCAAGGTGCTACGCACAGTGCGGAGTGAGGAGTGCGGAATGCGGAATGAAATTGCTTCGTGGCTGATTTTTAAATTAAGGCTAAATAAAAGCGGAAATTGCGTGTCGAGGCTCTCGACTGCGGAGTGCACAATGCGGGCAACTATGTTGCATAAATTAGTTGGATTTATTATGATTTCTTT
This sequence comes from Eubacteriales bacterium, assembly GCA_045636605.1. Lineage (GTDB taxonomy): Bacteria > Bacillota > Clostridia > Oscillospirales > CAG-272 > RGIG2000. The sequence goes on from JAZTXV010000020.1 coordinate 50,615, forward strand.
TGTCTTGCTTTTCTTTTTCCAAAGAAAAGCGAGAAAAACATATAAAAAGGAGAACGAAAAAATGATTTTTGAAAACGGTGACAGAGTAGTATTTGCGGGCGACAGTGTAACAGACTGTGGCAGAAAGCGCCCGTACGGAGAAGGACTTTGGGAGGGCGTTGGAAACGGCTATGTAAGACAGGTTGACAGTATGCTCTCAATGCTTTACCCCGAGAAATTCATTCACATAACGAATGTAGGCTGTAGCGGAGCTACAAGCGCCGATATGCTACGTGATTGGGAAACGAACGTTGAGGCGTGCAAGCCCGACTGGGTATTCTTTATGATAGGCGCAAACGATGTATGGCGTCAGTATGACGAGCCTGCATTTGACCACGAATGTCGCTTCCCCGAGGCATACAGAGCGAACATTGAGGCAGTAGTGCAAAGAACGATTGGCAAGGTGAAAGGAATGTTCATTATCAGCCCGTTCTATATGGAAGCGAACAACGACGATCCAATGAAGAAAAGAATGGTAGAATACGCAAAAATCTGCGAAGAAGTGGCTAAAAAGTACGGTGTAACCTACATAGATGTTCAAGCGGACTTCGACAAGCACCTCGAGCACAGATACCCCGCCTACATTTCGTGGGACAGAGTGCATCCGAACTGGGTTGGCGGAATGATTATTGCGAGCAAGATTATGAAGGCAATCGGCGCAAAAGAACTGTATTAAGCGTTGATAGCGGCGCAATACTGCGTTGCTCCTGCATTACGACCTCAATGTACGATTAAGTACATTATCGCCCGTAATGTGCGGT
>JAZTXV010000021.1:0-29503 GCA_045636605.1 Eubacteriales bacterium
GGGCAGGTGGCGAGGGCGGGTAGTAAGAGGGGTGATTGCGGAGTGGTCGGTGCTACGCACAATGCGGAATGCGGAATGCGGAATGCGGAGTGGTTGTGGTTGGGTGGCGGGGATTTTTAGATTTATAAGCAAAGCGCTTGACATTTGTCGCTCGGTATGATATTGTTAAAGCACGGAGATACATTCCGCAAAACAACGTCGAAAGGTAACAAGGAAAAGGTATGAAAACAAAATCAGAGCTAAAAATCAAGACTATCAAGGACTACATAGACGAATACAAAAGGCTCATCCGTGAGCTCGAGGCAGAAAAGACCGCTCTTGCGACAAAGGGCGCTCCCGATAGCGAAATCAACCACATCTCGTCACAAATAGTAGTAAAAAATTCCGTTTGCCGAAAGCTCGAGACCATTCATAAATACCTTTTGATTTTCCACCGAGCAGAGCTTTACAAGATTGTTTTAAAGGAAGCTCCCGAAAAGAAGCTCGCTATGTACTTTGCGCCGAACGCTCCAAAGCACGCAAAGCTTCAGGTGCTTGAAAAAATGGCGCTCAGCCTTATCAAAAAGCACGACCGTCTGTTCGGTCAGGACTAATCCGCCTACCAAAACAAAGACTTAATATTTAGGGCAGTCGCAAGGCGACTGCCCTTTTTTGCTCCGAAAAACCCGTAAAATCATTCATTTTTTGTTATTTATTACAAAATATTGTCTTATTAAAAGAGAAAAATTGTTTGTTCTATTGACATTTATATATATAAGTGATAATATTATAATGTGATGTTTTATATTTTTTTGATATATGTGCGTGCTTGTGCGTGGTTGTCACAAAAGTGTGACCTCACCCCATGAACAGTATGGTACAATGGCTACATCAGGCAAGGCAGAGGCAGAGAAAATGTGCATGTCACAAAATGTGCGTGTCACAAAATGTGCGACCGAGCCGAGCGTGATATGGCGTAAAATCATTGGTGTTAAGGGAGATGTCAAAAATATAGTACTACACAAAATCCGCAAAGGGCGGACAAAGCCAAATCAAAAATATTTTTATATGAAATTTTTATATGAAAAGGAGAAAAACCATGATAGACATGCCAAAAGGAATGTCACTTCAAGAAAGAGCCACTTGGAAGACCGAAAGCATACAGGGTTGTGTCCTTAAATTTGAAGAAATGATCACAAAGCTCGACGAGGAGATGGCAAAGCCTCAAAAAGAGAAGGCCGAGCTTGAAGCGATCATCGGCACAAAGCTTGCGGGAAGAAGTCCTGACGAGCTTACCGAAAGAGAGGACAAAGAGATTTTTGATCTGCTTGAATCGCTCGAAAACCTCGAAGATAAGATCGGGGATGCACTTTTCAAAAAAGACACGATATTGGAAATGAAAGAAATCGTTGTCAACTTTCATCAAAAGCTGTTGGCGGCGTGCCAAAAAGGACTTTTCAAGCTTGTTGATAAGGCAATCTCTAAAAAGCTGCCAAACAAGCTTTGCCAAGCGTTATACCCCGTTCAGCTTAACGGGTTATTAAAAAAGCCCTTGAAAATGATTGACAGGTTTGAGAAACGGATGACAAAAAAGCTTGACCGTGCTCGCCGGTCCAGAAGCAAATTACTAAACAAATAAAATTTTTTACATAAAAAGGAGAAACACCATGATAGAAATGCCAAAAGGAATGTCACTTCAAGAAAGAGCCGCTTGGGAGGTTGCATACGTAAGAGATTGCACCATCGACTTTGAAAAGAGATCCGCTTCCGTTGATGATGAGATAGCAAGGCTCCAAAGAGAGAAGGCAGAGCTTGAGGCCCTTATCGGCGCAAAGCTTGCAGGAAGAGACCTCAATGCGCTCCCCGAGCTTGAAAGAATTCAAATCGAGTCAGATCTTGAAAGACTCGAAACACTTGAGGATGCCATCGCAGACCAAACCTACTTGAAGGAGCAATTCGCAAAGACGATAAACCTTCTTACAACCTTCCACCAAACACTTACAACCTTCTACCAAAAGGGACAGTACAAATTCCTTGTAAAATCGATCCCCGAGAAGAAGCTTGCAAGATACGTTGCCGATGTGGATAAAATTTCCTCGGTTATCGAGCTTGTTGAGAAGATCCAGAAGAAGTTCCTCAACGAAACAGCCCGTGTGAATGCGAAGCTCGACAGATCACGTACAAGAAGACAGAGATCCCGTGAGGTTGCCGCAGAATCAAGAACTCTCGGCGCAACAGCAACCGCAGATTCTCGCCGTGCAGAAACGCTTAAGCGCTTCAGCGCTCCCGCAACTGCACCTGTTGACGTTACTGCTCCAAACACTAACGAAAACACAACACCCAACACAAACACCAATCCGAGCTGATAGACCTCAACCTATAATTTTTGGAATTTAAGGAGAACATTATGAAAATCTCAGAGGCACTCTTTGTTTTTAACAAAACACTCAAAAATTTTGAAGGACTCATTCGCTATCTTGAGCCAAAGCTAAGCGTGGCTCTTGACAACGGCGACGACGCAGCTCAAGACATTATGAATTACAAGGTAGCCGCAGAGGATTCTTTTGCGAAAATCAAGGAGCTGAGCGCATTGTTTGGCTCTGCTATCGAGGTAATGAAGAAATCCAATCCAAAGGGTGACTATTCAGTCGCTACCGAGGCGCCCAAGAAGATAAAAATCGAAAAGGCTCTCAAGGAGCTTTTGGCAGCGGTTGACAAGGAGCTTTACGTTCAAAAGGTTCTCGGCAGAGAAGCGAGCGAGCTTTCAAACGAGCTTCGCGATTGCCGTCAGAAAATTGCTGACTTCGCCAAGAACACCAAGGGTATAAACGAAATTCTTTGCGCACCCTCTAAGAAGGCTTCAAAGCTTATTGCGGCGGCGCAAGCCCTTATCGACCTGTGTGATGCAGCGCTCGATTCACTCGCATCCCAAGAGGGAGCAGAGGAGCTTGTCCGTGACATCAACGGTATTAAGGTATCAATGGACTGCGCTATAAAGGCGACAGACGTGCTTTCGAGCGCAGAGGATATGCTCGCAACCACTCTCAAGGCATTCAAGAAGATCAAGAGTGCCGATGCGTTGATTGCCGCACGCCGTGAAAAGCTCGCAATCCCCGCACCTATTGAAGAACCCGTAGTTGAAGAAGCTCCCGCAGTAGAGGAAGCTCCCGTTGAGGAAGCACCTGTTGAGGAAGCTCCCGTTGTTGAAGAAGCTCCCGTTGTTGAAGAAGCTCCCGCAGTTGAAGAAGCTCCCGTTGAGGAGGCTCCCGTAGCTGAGGAAGCTCCTGTTGAGGAAGCTCCTGTTGTTGAAGAAGCGCCCGCAGAGGAAGCTCCTGTTGAGGAGGCTCCCGCAGCTGAGGAAGCACCTGCAGAGTAATTCCGAGCTATTTTGAGCAAGATACATTTTGAAAACATTTTTGTTAAATATTTTGGAGAAATTTAAATGAAAACAGCAGAAGAAAGAAAAAGCAGCAAGGAGCTTAAAAGAAAAAAGAAGATAGACGAGGTTATCGCCTCCATCGACGAGGCTATTGCAAGCTTCGAAAGCTTTGCAAGAACCCTTGACGATGATATTGACGAAGCGTTCCTTAAAGAGGAATACGAGCTCGCAGAGGAGCTTCTCCGATGCCAAGCAGACATGGAGGAAATGGCTCGTGATTTCAATTACATCAAGACATCCATTCTCAGCATGGCTGACATGACTCTTGCATTTTCAAGCGTCGCTAAGCTCTCCTCATACATCAAGCGCTGCAACAAGGTGCTAAGAGGTATTCCGAACCTCAAAGGAATCTCCCGTGGCTTCGACGACCTTCGTCGTAACGTCAGACGCCTCAGTCAAAAAATCCGTGGCCTACGTGACAAACTCAGAGGCGACAAGGGCAAAAGATATTCCGACATCTATACAGGTGCAGGACAGCACGATGAAGACATGCTCGCAATGTGCCGTGAAAGAAGCGAGGCTCGTCTTGCCGCAAGATTTGGCGAAGCTTGCGTTCCTTCACCCGCAGTTGAGGAAACACCCGTTGAGGAATCTCCGGTTGTTGAGGAGGCTCCCGTAGTTGAAGAAGCTCCTGTTGAGGAAACACCCGTTGAGGAAGCACCTGTTGAAGAAGCTCCCGCAGCTGAGGAAGCACCTGCAGAGTAATTCCGAGCTATTTTGAGCAAGATACATTTTGAAAACATTTTTATTAAATATTTAGGAGAAATTTAAATGAGAACAGCAGAAGAAAGACAACTCGAAAAGGAACTTAAGAATAAGCAAAAGATAGCAGAGGCTATCGTTGCTATCGACGAGGCTATTGCAAACTTCGAAAACTTTGCAAGAACTCTCGACGACGACATCGACGAAGCGTTCCTTCAAGGTGATGACGAGCTCGCAGAGGAGCTTCTCCAATGCCAAGCAGACATGGAGGAAATGGCTCGTGAGTTCAAATACATCAAGACATCTATTCGCAGCATGGCTAACATGACTCTCGCATTTTCAAGCATCGCTAAGCTTCCCTCATACATCAAGGGCTGTAACAAGGTGCTAAGAGGTATTCCGAGCCTCAGAGGAATCTCCCGTGGCTTCGGCGACCTTCGTCGCAACGTCGGACGCTTCAGACAGCAAATCCGTGGTATGCGTGACGACCTCAGAAGCGGCAAGGGCAAAAGATATGCCGACATCTATACAGGTACAAGACAGCACGATGCAGATACGCTCGCAAGATGCCGTGAAAGAAGTGAGGCTCGTCTTGCCGCAAGATTTGGCGGAGCTTACGTTCCTTCAACTGCAACCGCAGGCGCAACAGCAACTGCTTCAGCTCCCGCAACAGCAACTGCAACCGCAGGCGCAACATACGGTGGTGGCGCTCCCGCTGCTCCCGCAGGCGCAGCTCCTACATCTCCCGCAGGTGCGGCTCCCGGCGCAGCTCCCACAGCAGGCGGAGCAGGTATTGACGACCTTCTCGGCATGATGAATGATGTAAACGGTGGCGGAAACGGCGCAGTTTAATCCCTAAACGGCAAGGGCAAATTCAATTTTGCCCTTTTGCACACTAAAAACAAGAGGAATAGATATGGCACAAACTATATACGAAATGTTCCAAGAATACTGTAACAAGTTCAACGAGCTTTTCACAAACAAAAAATATAACGAGGCCGTTCCCGTTGCCAATCTTATTATCAACACGGCAACCGAGCAGAGCCAAAAGTCCACAACCCGTCCCGAAATGAGAGAGTTCTATCTCAAATGGGCAAAGACGGCAAAGGAATTCATAAACAACTTTAACACAGGAAAATACAACAACACCAATTCTGCTCCCGCATCAAACGGCGGTCAGGGCGGAAACGGTGCAAACGGCGGCGCTAACGGAGAGGGTGGAAAAACCCAATGGTTCAGCGACGAGGTTCCAAACCTTAAGCTCAACGATATTGCAGGTCTTAAGAAGGTAAAGGAAGCGTTCATTTTGAACATCTTCGCACCATTCGATCCCAAGACTGAGGGCATTTACAAAAAATACCGCTCCGATATCGGTCTTCAGGTATTGCTCTACGGCCCTCCCGGCACAGGTAAAACCTTCGCCGTTAAATGTCTTGCAGGTCAGCTCGGATGTAAAATCGCCGTTGTTCAGGTAAAGGACGTTATGTCCAAGTACGTCGGCGAGGGCGCTAAGGTTATAAGCGAGGTTTTCGAGCAGGCTAAGGCGCTTGACAGATGTATTATCTTCTTTGACGAGATAGACTCTATTGCCACATCACGTGACGACGACGAGTCAAAGCACTCAAAGGAGCAATTCACACAGCTTCTTACCAATATGGACGGATTTACCGCCGCTACAAAGCCCGGTCAGCTCCGTATTGTAATTGCCGCAACTAACCGTCCTTGGGCGCTTGACAGCGCGCTTATGCGTGGCGGACGCTTTGAAACAAAGATTTACATGCCACTGCCCGACCTTGAGGCAAGAAAGCATCTTGTATCGGGCGCACTCGGTATGGGCGCTAACGCAAAGCACAAAATACCCGTTATGCCCGAGGTAACGCTTGATTATCTTGCAAGACGCTTCGAGGGCTACGCAGGTGCCGATATTAAGGCGGCTTGCAGACAAATGGCAAACCTTGCAATGAAGAGAGAAATCTTCTACTATGCAAATCCAAACGGCGCTCCGCCACCGGCAGGAATCACGATTGCCGATGTCGAGGCAGTTATCAAGGATTACATAATCTCAACCTCCGACGAGGAGCTTTTCCGCTTCGACGCATACTCGGCAGGTCAATCGCTTGAGGAGTATTTCACTCAGTACGAGCCCGTTGCAAGAGCGCTCGTTGCAAGCGGACAGGATGTTCCCGCCCACGTAAAGCGTTGGGTTCAGGGGCTTATCGAAACCGAGGCAGAGCTTGAAAGAATCAAGGCAGATGCCGAGGCGACAAATAACCAGGACACTCTCGAAAACGATGTCCTTGACCTTCTCGACCTTATCGAAAAGATAAAGAGAAGACTAAATTATTAAACGAACACACTCCCGCACAAGCAATACTATGGCAGAGCCGAGAAATTTAATGCTTTTGCGAGATTAAGGAAATATTATGGCTATACAACCACCCTTCAAGGTCGCATTTTCGGCGGCTAAGGAATACGCAAAAACAAAAAATGCTGCGGCGTGCAAGGAGCAGCTTATGAGGTGCCTCGGATTTTTGTACGACACCCTCACCATAAGCAGAACAACCACGGACAGAGCAAAATGTATGACGACAATCGACTCGTTTAAGCGCATAATCCACGTGCTTAACACAGAGGGAATCACCCCCGAGGTGCGTAAGTTCTTCAACATCGTAGTTGAGACCACCCCGCCGAGATATTCGTCAAGACCTACGCCGACTCCCACTCCCTCGGCTCCAAGCGCTCCTGCGTCTGCGAGTCCCGCACCCGTCAAGGCAGAGCCAACACCTGCGCCAAGCGCTCCCGCATCAAGCGGAGCTGGCACAGATATGGGAAGCCTGTTTGATATGCTAACGCCCGATACGCCGAGCACGCCGAGTGCACCAAGCTCTCCCGCAGGCGCATCTGCTATGGGTGGCGGAAGCATTTTCGATATGCTTACCCCCGATACGCCAACACCTGCGCCTGTCCAACCGACAGCTCCAACGCCGGCTACACCCCCGCCTGCGCAGCCGCAGGAAAAGCCCAGAGCGCCGATTTCCGTCGCTCCCTCAACGCCAAGAGCTCCCGAGAGAGCTATTCCGCCAATCACGCCATCACCCGACAAGGAATGGAGCGAGATTGTTTACGATAACAGCATCGGCGGTGTAGTTACCCTTCACGTTCCGGGCGGAGCAGGCACGGGCTTTATAATCAGTGACAAGGGATTCCTTCTCACTAACCATCACGTCGTTGTTGAGGACAAGTACGAAAACACCTTCCACGACGAAATCTACATGTGCTTCAGCGAGTCAAAAAGGCTTTACAAGGTCAACTTTATCGACGCTGACGAGGACCGTGACGTTGCGCTTTGCCGCTTCGATCCAAGCTACCTCGACAGCTTCTCGGTTTTGCCGATAATAGACGATTACAGCAGGCTAAGACCGGGTGCGGCGGTTGTTCTCATTGGTAACCCCGTATCGCAGGGAATTGCCCCCTTTACAGGAACTGTAAGCTATACCTGTAACAACAGCAACGACCTTGTATTCTCCGCACCGTCAAATCCGGGCTGTAGTGGCGGCCCTGTGCTTGATAAGAGCGGATTTGTCGTTGGAATTAACAAATCGCTGACCGTATCCGTAAACGGCGTAAAGACGCAGGGCTTCACCAACGCAACGCCTATGGATCAGGTAAAGAAATTGCTTGAAAAATGGAAGCAAAAGCACAATCTCAACTTCTAATCAAGGAGAAAATAAATGGATATAAACACTCTAAGAACATACTATGTCACGGCTCGTAACGCAGTTATAATCGGTATAAATGACGACGAAGCGGTTCAAAACCTCTTTAAGCTCTACGAATATGTTGCGTTTTTAAGAGAGCAGGGAAGAATGGTTGACCGTATAAAGTCCAAGAACCTTTACGAAACGCTCAGCAACGTAATGGCGGCAATGAAAATGAATGGCTTAAGAGATCCCGCCGTTTTGGCATTCTTCAACCTCCCCGCTCCCGCAACTCCGCCGTCGCCCGCTCCCGTTGAGCCGTCACCCGCTCCCGCAGCTCCTGCGCCCGCCGCAGGCGGAGCTCCTTCTGATGCTCCAAGCGACAGCTCAAGTCTGTTCGATATTCTCGAGCCTGACGAGCCTGCTCCCGTAGCACCTGTTGCTCCCGTGGCACCTGTTGCGGTTGAACCCGTAGCCGTTGAGCCTGTGGCAGTAGATCCCGTGGCGGTTGATCCCGTGGCAGATGACGATGCTCCCGCAGATGACGCATACGGCTCCGATAGCGAGGGCGACTCATATGATGCTCCCGCAGACGATTTCGCATCAGATGCTCCAAGCGCCTCCAACGAGGAAGAATATGACGATCCAACAATGATTAAGGGCCCACAAACCCTTGACGACTTTATCGGTCAAGAAAAGATAGTTGACACGCTCAAAACCGAAATTATGGTTGCAAAGAGAAGGGGCGTTCAGCATATCGGTAACATCCTTCTGTTCGGCAACCGTGGTCTTGGCAAGTCAACTCTTATGCAGATTATCGCAAACGAGCTTGGCGTTAAGCTTGAATACCTCGACGCCTCGTTCTTCAGAAACGATACAAAGTCGAAGAAGATAATTCACCACTTCTTCCAAAGAATTGCAACCGAGGGCAAGCCCGTGGTTATCGGTATTGACGAAATTCACGCACTCCCCGGCTCAATTCAGACCTCGCTTCTCACCCTTCTCCAAAGAAGAGTTTATTCATACGTTGACGACGGCGGAAGAACTCAGGAGCTTCCTATTCGTGAGTTTACCTTTATCGGTGCGACAACGGACAGCCAAGATGTCCTTACAACAATCAAGGACCGTTGCACAAACCTCACCTTCTACCTGCAGGATTACACCGACGAGGAGCTATTTAAGATTTTCACCAACAAGTTTAAGTCAAAGAAGCTCATAGTTGACGATTATATCATAAACGAGTGTATCAAGAGATGCCGTTGCTCAATCCGTGAGGTTGAGGCTATCGTTATCGGTCTTAACACTCGTGCAATGGCGGCTAACACCAACGTTGTAACACCCGAAATGCTTAGCAAGTATTTCGAAATCAGAGAGGTTGACGATATGGGACTTCGCCCGCAGGATATCGCTATTCTTCGTGCAATTCTCGATACACCTGACGGTCTTATCGCCGTTGACAACCTCGCAAGCAAGATAAATATGGATCCCAGAGTCCTCGTTTCCGAGTTCGAGCCGTTCCTTCTCAAGATTGGCTTCGTATTCATAAGCAACAGAGGCCGTGGTATCACCGACAGAGCAATCCGTCACCTTCGCCGTCTTGACGGTGAGGACGTGCCGGAGCCGTCAGATGATGAGCCGACGCCCGCAGCTCCCGTTGAGCCAACCCCCGTTGAGCCAACCCCTGTTGAGCCGGTTGCTCCGATTAGTGTAGATCCAAATCCGCAGGTGCCCGTTGACAACACCCCCGTTGACAACACACCCGTCACACCTGAGCCACTCGACATCCCCGTCGATGTTGCCTCCGAGGTAACGACTCCCGACGAGCCTGCCGATACGCCAAGCGACGATACGCCAAGTGACGATACGCCAAGCGACGATTCTGCTCCAAGCGGTGACGAGCCAAGCGGCAATGACACACCGAGCGACAGCGATTTCAGCGATTACTCGGCATTTCTGGGCAAAATAAAGAAATAACGCTCACAAAGAGGGCAGGGCATTACGCCAAGCTCTTAGGGCATCACAATTCAAACAAGCAAAAAGGGATTTGCCAACGGCAAATCCCTTTTCTCGGTGCGGACCTAGAGCCACATCTTCGGGCTTGTTTTCCGTATGCCCTTAACACACACGACAATGTCGCACCCTCGAAAACGGCCTCGGGTGCTGGCAACAAGCCATTTAATCTTTCTCGGTGCGGACCGAGGGCCAATAATTCGGTTTTGTTTTCTGCATGTCCTTAATACACATTTGTAGCGCTTGAAAGGGAATTAGTGACATAATCGGGATTTCTATTCTTTTAGAAAGGCTCTCACCGTACATTTTGAATTGTAAATTTCGCCCTCAAAAACGTAATGTTTTCGAACCACCTTAACCTCTGTCAAGTCGGTGCTTTCGCAAACCGATCTGGGAATTATACAAATGTCCGCAAAGTAATCAAATCCTTGCGAAAAGTTTTGATCTCTTGTGTATGCAAAATTAAGAGTTATGGTACAATAATTATCCACCTGCTTAAAATCGGTGTAATACTTATCTCGTGGCCGTCCCATACTATCTACACCCTGCGTTATTACCACAAAATTATCCTCAAATGTTTGCTCGTTGACAATCTCGAAAACACTTTCATACCATGCGCCCTTTATAAAGTCCTCGTAGGTGAAGAAAGCCTTTGCTATTATTCCAAACGAATCGACATCAAATCCCAACGAATAATTGTTACTGTCAAAGTAGGCGGTATAAGCATCAAAATACTCAGCCGTTACTCCGTCCAGCTCTATTGGATATAAAGATAAATCGTCGGGCTCGCTTGGCAATTTGCTTTGGCTCTCGTCTTCGTTTGTTGACGTTTGCTCCCCGTTGTCGCACGACACAATCGTACCAAGACAGAAAATTAACGCTAAAAGTATTGATAATAGCTTTTTCATAAAATCACTCCTTTTACCAATATGCAGTCATTGTATGACCAACATAATCTATATTTATTGTCATTTCGGGCAATTCGACAAACAACACCTGACCGTTTTGCTCCACAATCACAGTATATACAATCCTTCTGACTTCTCCTGTTGACGTTATTTGAACATCGACACTCTCGGGTTGTCCTAACCCGTGTATTGTCATTCCGCTTGGCTTAACAGGGAACCAAAATTGCTCAACATAACATTCGAAGGCTCTTTCATAATTGTTTCTTGCAAAGACATAAAAAATCGAGCAAACCACTCCTATTCCATTAGGCAATGTTTTAAAATCCAAGCTCAACCTTATATAGTTGTTTATTGATAGCGTCCTGACGGATGTATGATACTGTCAACCGATATTTCGGTATTCAAATTTATTGTAAAATCAATTTTGTTTTTTGGTATAACCACTATATCATAATACACGGCAGAGTTGAAGGATCCAGCACCACTGGCAATATAGTATTGTACTTTTCCGTCCTCGTAGGAAGAACCGGAATGGTACCATATTTTGTCACAAATTATGCTACACCCTTCCTCGATTTGCGTGAAATTTCGATACCCCATTAAATTCGTGTCTGCTTCCTTTTTTCTCGGTATTGCCAATACATATGTGTTGTTGAATTCTTCCTCATCAATAGAAAAATATATAGAAGACGATGTGGTGCTTTTTAACGGAAGAGCATCAATAAACTCCTCAAAGGATTCATAATCAACTATCCATTTGCATTTTTCCTCAAAGCCCTCGTTACTTTCCAAGGGGATTACTAAATGATAAAAATAATCCACACGTTTCCCGTTCTTCCCCAAATCGTCATTTTCGTTGCCGTTTCCGTCTTTACACGACACAATCATACCAAGACAGAAAATTAACGCTAAAAGTATTGATAATAGCTTTTTCATGATTTTCTCCTCCTTCAATGTTATGAAGCTTTGTTCTCCTATAATTCTATGAAACGGTGTGAAATTATCTATTTGAAAACCTTCTCCCCTTTTTCTAATACTATCGGGTTGACCATCCTCTTCAATTTTATTTTACCATAAAACCGAGCGGGAAACGGTGGGGTTTTCAAAATAATTTTCAATTTTCGTTGATTTCGGCAATTTACACAAATTCGTCAGACCTTGCTCTGTATCAAAAATTTGATTTTTGTGCATATTGCCGATTTTAATTCAGTACGCACCGCCAATATAGAAAATAAAACCGAAGCGGTGGCCCTCGGTCCGCACCGAGAAATTTGATTGGCTTGTCACCAGCACCCGAGGTCGTTTTTGAGGGTGCGACATTGTCGTGTGTGTTAAGGGCATACAGAAAATAAAAACGAATTATCGGCCCTCGGTCCGGACCGAGTCACAAAAAATGCGACCGAGAACGTAAATTCGTGTGATAGCATATATGATATAAGAGAATCCGACGGGCGAAAATCGGGGTAAGGTATGCCCAAAATGGCGCTTAGGCGTTAATTTTCGGGGCTTTCGAGCGAAAAATCGCATTTTTTTAAAAAATTTTTTAAAAATAAGTCGAAATTTGTTTACTATATTATAAATTTATGGTAGAATATACTATGTATAATTATATTTCAGGCTATGGCGACGGGGGCTGACGATTTTGAGGGGCACACCCGCATAGCCGAGGCAAAGGAGAAAGGTATGGGAAGAATTGAGCTTACGATTCCAAGCGGAGTCATATATGCGGAATTCACCGTGACGGGCGAGGGCAGAGATGCCACATTTTGCGTGCCCGAGGGCTACACGTGCGAGGATTCGTACGATAAGACCTACAAGCAATTTAAGATTTGCGCATACAGATGCGCCAAGGGAGCAGATGCGCTCGTTGATATTCCTTGGGGCTTCAAGCTTGTATCAAGCGACAAGACAACGATTTGGAGAGTGAACGGACTTATTCACCTGAAGCTGTTCTCCCCGAAGCTTTTCAAGCAAAAATACTTTGCCGATTTTATGACAACGAAGGAGCTTCCGTACGGAAAGGCGCATTACCTGTTCGTCTATGACGAGAAGGGAAAGGGCGTCGGCGAGGCGATAAGAACGAGAGCCGTTCCGCTACTCTGCTCCGCATTTGAGGGCCTTGAGGACAAGAGCGCCACATCGTTTAAGAGCGCAATCGGCGCAGATGCGCAGATAAAGAAGCTTTTTGCCGATATGTATAACGAAACGGCAACCGAGCTTGATTCAATAGAGGTTGTCAGCTGTGAGGGCTGTGATAACCCGAACCCCGACGACCTTATGCTGAGCCACTCCGATATGGCGAGTCGCTTTATGGGCTCCGTCGTTGCAGTACATACCGTTTCAACCCGTGGAACAGCGTTCGTTGTCGGCAGACACGATGTTACGGTTGACGGCGAGGAAAAAAGCGAGCTTTACCTGCTCAGCGCACGCCACGTTGTGTATGAGCTTTCGGACTCGGGCGAGTTTTCACCGCACAAGTTCGCTAAGGCATCATTTAAGAGCAGTGTAACCGATTACGAAATAGAGGCGCTCGGCTATGCGCTGTCGGCAGACCTTGCGCTATTCAAAATAACAGTTCCGAGAGCGAGAGCAGAGGGCGCAGACATTATTCCTCTTGCAAAGAAGCCTCCTAAGGAGGGCAGCGAGGGAATGCTCCTCGGAAATGACCTCGGAAAATCAATAGTTCCTCTGTTCGGCAGAATAATTGAGGTTGAATACGAGGAAAACGGCACAACCTATCTCAGATGCGACACACCCGCCAACGTCGGCTCAAGCGGTGGCCCACTTATCACGGGTGACGGCAAATGCGTGGGCGTTCATTGTAGCGGAAAGAACCTCGAGGGCTCCGATATTGCCCGAGGCGTTCTGCTTTACGTGCCACTTTATAACAGCGAAATTAAAGCGGAGCTTGATATGCTCCTAAGTAAAATAGAGGGAGAAAACTAATGGGACTTTTCGGATTTGGTAACAAGAAAAAGGACATGCTTGTGTTCTTAAATCAAAGATTTCAAAGCATACTCTCAACACTCGACGAATACGCATCGCAATGGAAGCCCGCCTTTATGAATAACCCCGAGCTTGCAGACGGAATGGGCGAGCTTTCCTCAAACGCACTCGAGTGCATTAAAAATGCAAAGCATTGGCTCAGCTCAATGACAATAACTCTCGAAAGCGAAAAATACATAAAAATGCTCGAAATAGGAATGAGAGACCTAACTGACGGCTACTATAAGCCCCACGGCTCATCCCTTGTCATCTCCGGCGCTCAAAAGGTGTGGTCCGCCGCATCCGATTGGGTAAGAGATTGATAAAATCGACCAAGCTATTACACTAAATCAAGGAGGTTTGAAGCCTCAGAAGCAAATTGTTCAAGGTGCACTCCATGCGAACCCCCTAAAATTCTGCGAATTTTTGGGGAACCCCTGTGCAAACGGCGGGCGAAGGCGTATTTTCATACGTCAAGGTCGCCGTTGAGGAGCAACGCCACACTTCGCTTTGGTTTTCAAGCCACCACTACACTAACATAAGGAGGTTTGAAGCCTTAGAAGCAAGAAAGACAAGGCGCACCGCACATTACGGGCGATAATGTACTTAATCGTACATTGAGGTCGTAATGCAGGAGCAACGCAGTATTTCGCCGCTTATCAGGCTATCAAATCCCACTACACTAAATTAAGGAGGTTTGAAGCCTTAGAAGCAAGAAAGACAAGGCGCACCGCACATTACGGGCGATAATGTACTTAATCGTACATTGAGGTCGTAATGCAGGAGCAACGCAGTATTTCGCCGCTTATCAGGCTTCAAAAAATAAGTATGCATCCATTCATCCCTAAACTCTGGGGCAAGCTTAAGATTGCGTTCGGCGTTGCATCCGACGTTGTTACTCTCGTTGCGGAGGCATTGGCTTCTATGCCTGTCGTTTCTGCTATGGGCGGTATTGTCGGAGGTATTTTGGGTAACGTTGCGGGCGAGCTTCTCAGTAGCTTACCAGAATCTCTTATAGAGGCAAGCCGTGAAAAGCGTAAGCGCACAAAGGAAGGCGTTAAAATTTACGAAACACTCGCTAACGGAGAGATGTTCTCCGAGGAGAATAATCCGTTTGTCAGCGAGGAGCAAAAGATTCTTTTCTTCGCTCAGGTTCAGCTCGTGTTTGAGCAGTGCGAAAAGGCCTATACCGAGGAGCAGAAAAAGCGCAAAAAGAAGAAAAAGAAGCCTGCCGAGAACGGCGCAGAGAGCGTTGAGGTTCCCGATATCGTACTCGCAGGAAGCGACGGAAAGGCTATTGTCAGCCTGTTCACCGACTATATGTATAAGGAAAATATCGAGGCATATCTGAAGCTCTCGAATTTCTATGTCACCTCAATGAGCGAGGAGGACAAGGCGCTTTTGCTTGAAATGCTAAACGGCGCACGTGAGGGCTTCCTCCGCCGCTGCTACGCAAATGAGCTCGGTCACGACGACCAAATTCTTCTGTCACTCTTCAAGCAGGTAATGCAGACGGAAAATGACGAAAGATTTGCCGAGCTTGAAAAATTCATAGAGGCAAAATTTGCTTCCTTTGCAACGGCAAACGCAGGTCTTGACGAGGACACGCTTGCGAGTTTGTTCGAGGGAGCGCTTGAAAAGGCACTTGCTCAAAGAATAGCGCATATGGGCGCAGATTCGAGCGGAGAGCTAAACCTCACCGAGATAAGCGCAGGAGCATTTGCGCCGAGATATCTTGCCCGCAAATGTCCCGAATGCTCATATTCGGGCGAGCATATATACTTTAACGAGGGCTCAAACGAATTTCACTGTGCAGCGTGCGGACTTACCTATTCCGTTATGAAGGGAATAGAGAACGAGGCGAAAATCCTCGGCACTCTCGACACGGTAAGAAGCACCGTTGAGCGAGGCTTCGGCGAGATGACCGAGCGTCTTGAAAGAATAGACGCACGTGAGACGGAAATCGCCGAGAGCACAAGCGAAATTCACGAAATGACGACTTGGCTCGTCGAGGAAGCGGTAACGAAGGAGTTCCTGCTTGCGTGCATGAACGCTCACACCGAAAAAATCGACGCATCCATTGGCGAATACATGAGAGGCGCATTTGCAAATCTCGATATAAACTTCGGCGAAATGGGAGATAATCTCGTTACAGCC
Organism: Eubacteriales bacterium; assembly: GCA_045636605.1. GTDB lineage: Bacteria > Bacillota > Clostridia > Oscillospirales > CAG-272 > RGIG2000. Next base: position 15,879 of record JAZTXV010000021.1, read on the forward strand.
GTTACAAGCTCATCCGACCACGTAATCGACGTCATCGGCGGAGAGTGCTTGAAGCTTAGGGAGCAAAACAACGCAATCTTTGACAAGCTCGACACATTGAGCCGTCAGATGACTCAGATGTACGGACAGATTGTGGCAATGGGACAAAACGCCCGTGACTACAAGGATGAAATTATAGGCGTTATGCAAAAGCGCTTTGAGGAGCTTCTTTACCGTCTTGAGGCTATTGAGTCAAGGTCGGAGATGTACGCATCACCTACGCCCGTTTGCTTCTCGCAGGAGCATATGATGCGAATCGTTGACGATTCCGTTCAAGCGCTCGACAGAAACGAGCCGGAGGCGGTTAAGAGCGCATTCGGCGCAGTAATCTCCTCAATCAACAAGGAAATTGAGGAGCTGACAAAGGGACTTCTTTCCAAGCTTCCAAACGAGATACGTATTGACGGCGGAGATACCACAAAGCAATTTGCTTGCCCATTCTGCGGGGTTGTGGCAAAGAGAGCGCCGCTTTCAAGAAAGCCCGACCACGCTCACTGCGATTCGTGTGGCAACACATATTTCCGCATCAATCCCGAGCAAATGCACGGTGACAGACCTCTTAAGGCTCTCACGCCTGAGGATTGGGCTCGCTTTGGCTTCAAAAGGGGCGACGCACTCACCCTTGCAAAAATGGCGGATACGGTTGCCGAGTGGAAGAAAACGCACACACTCAAGCTCTTCCGCAACCCGACAAAGCCGTCAGAATATGCGCTTTGCCCGACCAAGTTTACCGACCTTGAGGCAACATCGTTTATCATTTCTCTTGACGACTGCTTCGTAATCGATAAGACAAGGCCCGGCAATATTGCTTGGAAGAAAATCTCGTGCAATATCGGCGCTATTTCGAAAATTCTTCACTTCAACAAAATCACCAATCAGTTCTCGGAGAGCTTCGGCTTTGAGCCGTTTGGTGAAAATATAACATACATCTTCTCAAGCTGTGCATGTAGCTCAACGGTCAACCTTGAGGAGTGCAGCTTCCTGAGAGTAAGCAGGCGCAATCAATGCCACGTTTATATGTCAGGTAAGAAATTGTTCTGATTTTTTAACAAAGAAAGGAAAAAGCATTATGGAAAACTCAACACAACCAAAGTCAACCAAACCAGCAGTTAAGGGCGGATGCGATTTTATCAAAATCCTCTCCTATATTGGCATAGGCGCACTCTTTGTATGCGGATTTGCATCAATTATCGCATCATTTATCCCACCCGCAACCTTTGATTATGCTATTTTAGGCGTAATCTGTCTTACAAGTGCGGCAACGCTTTTGCTCCTTTTCGCTATCAGCTCAAGACAGGGCAAGTGCCACGGCGCATCTGCCGGCGACGATTCAAGAGTAGCCGTTCTTGAGGCTCAGCTTGAAAGAGAAAGAGCAATCCTCGGCAGTCTTTTCGAGCTTACCGAGTACCCCGCAACAAACAGAGCCTTCAGAGAAAAGCGCAAGGCTCAATTTGAGGCAAAGAAGGCAATCGACCAAATCAAGGCGCTCCTCGAAAGAATTGACGAAATCACCGACGGCGAGGTTCGCGCGCAATATATGTATCAAATTGAGGAAATTATCGCTCAATATAACGAGGCGATAGCAGACGAGGACGACGAATAATGGCAAATTACGTTTTTGGTATAGACTTTGGTACGACGCACGTTAGTATTGCGTGTGCAAAGGAAACCGCAACAGGTCTTAAGAGAATCAATCTTTTGACGGGCGCAAAGGCGTATCCCTCGTACATTTGTCCTATGACAAGCGATTTGTCCGAGCCAAGAGTTCAACGCCTGCTTCCGCACAACAAGAGGTGCGAGCGCTACTATACCCCCGGTCAAGAGAACAATTTCGTCGATGAAAACGGACTTGATATTCCGTTCAGAATAGGTGACGCTGCATATAAAACCTACGAGGCGTATCTTACCTCAAGCCACTCCGCAAGCCGTGACAACGGTAAGAAATTCGGCGTGACAAACTCCGAGTTCAAAACCGTACCCGCAAGCATCAAAACCATTCTTATGGCTCAGCTCGTGCCACCCACCGAGGAGGAGCGAGAGGAGAACAGATATGCGGAGTTTGCCGACGAGGAGAGAGCAACCGCATCCGAGGCAAAATACACGCCCACACAGTCCGAATTCTTTGCGACAATGTTCTTCAAGGAAATCTTTATGGACGAGGCGTTGATCGAGCTTCTCGGCACGGCGCAAAATGTAAGATTTATCATAGGAACGCCCCCCGGCTGCGGAAGCGAATATGCCGAGGAGCTTAAGAAATGCGTTAAAAACGGCTTCTACATCGCATTCTGCAGAAGAAACAAAAGCGACCAAAGAATGTTAAACGCACTCAGAATCACGTCAAGATGTATTCCCGAGCCGCTTTTGGCGGGCTATGCGTGGTTCTCCCCCGACATCGAGGACAGCATTGACGTTGGCGAAACGGCCTTCGTTGTCGATATCGGCGCAGGAACGGTTGACTGGACATTTATTGAGCGCAAAAATGACAAATTGCTCTACGCACGCTCGAAGGATGACTCTCCCATTCCTAAATTTATCACAAGCTCAGGAACGGAGTTCGGCGAATGTGCAGGTAACTCCTACGATACGGCGCTCGCAAGGGACCTTCAGGAGCTTCTTACCCGCCACGGCATCAAGAACGCAATCGTTCACGAGCAAATGGCAAGAGGTATAAAGGAGCTTTTGTTCGACCCTGATACAAAGCGCCCCGACAAGCATTTCGTGGTTGCCGAGCTTAAGGCAGAGAAGTCGAGCAAGCCTATCACCCAGCTTATCGGCAGAAGCGAGGAAAAAATTCAGTCCCCCCGCTTCCATGTTTACAGACGCCCCGTTGACCTTATTTACGAGGAGGACGAGGACGGCTTCGAAACGGCTCGTCCCATCACCTTTGAGGAGTTCAAAAACCTCAGCGACCTCGTTTCAAGCCCCGAAACAAGAAACAAATATTCGGTATTTCTTGACGAAAACGGCGCGCTTTTGCCACATTGCATCTATAAGCCGTCGCCACTTTCCGAGCTTGATTTGTTCTTCGACGACATCGTGGACAATCCAAACTCCAAGCTCAGAGCAAAGTTTGTTTCCGTTGCGGAGCAGACCTGCAAATACTTTACCGATTTCAGATTTAACACTCTGCCCAAGCTTCTTTTCGTTGGAAGCAGCAGCCATATTGAGCCGCTTAAGGAGCTTATCGTTACACATCTTCAGGCAAACAATGCCGACGACACATTCGTTCGTCCGAGCATAAAGGCTCTCTCCGAGAGCATCAAATCGCTTCTCGGTGTAACAACGAACTTCTTTAACGCAATCGCCGTGGGCGCTTGTATTTCGGTTCTCGGCGGCAGAGAAAAAAGAGAGGTCACACCTCCGCTTCGTATGTACGTGCTTTGCAAGGAAACCGACGGAGATTTAAGACGAGTACATATGCACGCCTTCGTAAACAGCTTCGGCACAGGTCAAACCCTGTCACCGTACTCCTACGATAGCGAGGATCTTCAAAGACACGTGCTTAAGCGTGGCGACAACAGAATGTATTTCTTCTTTATGGAGGGCGGAAATCTTACCTTTGCCGACTCGGGCGAAATGGTAACGGATGCCGACATTGACCAGGCCGACCGTGAGAAATTCTTTATGAACACCGCAACGGGCGAGCTATTCTATGACGGAAGAAGGGTTGTCGATCCGGGCAAGCGCTGGCCGTCATTTGATCCGGGGCTTCCGTTTATGAAGAACTGCTTCTCCGTATCTCTTAGAACATCATATTCTCCCGAGGAGTCCTCAGATGTCGTTATCGTTGCAAGCAACCATAGCGATAACACGATAATATACGTGCTTCAGGCTCTCGGCAAGCCGTTTGACGAGGACGAGGACCTTTGCCTGCCCTTCGACGGCAAGACGCTCAGCGTATATAACTATCAAAATAAGCGCTTCTTTGACCTTGACGGAAATCAGTATTCAAAGCACTTCCTTAGGCTTGCAAGAGGCTGGGAGCGCTCGGGCAGCTACCTTTACACCTTCTTTAAGATAGGCGTAAGAGGAAAGAGAAAGTTCGATCCGTTCAGAGAAATCACCCCCGATATGAGAAGCTCCGACGAATTTCAGGTTTATATGCCCTTCAACACCGACTCTCAGGGTAACAACAAATAAGGAGAAAAGATTATGGCACAAACAACTAAAAAGCGTACAGGCCGTCTTGATGGAGAAACAACCGTCGTTGAGGACGTAACCGGCGGCTCCACCCAAGACACCAATACAAGCTATGAAACGGGTACTACCAAGCCCTCTAAAGCACCCACACCCCCCATCAACACGGACAACGCCGATATCAAGGCGGTAATTGCCCAGGTGCTTGACGAGGCGGGCGTTCTCAGCGAAAGATTTTTGACAAACGTTCTTCTAAATCCCGACGGCAATCGCTCCCGTCTTGTAACCGATTTCGGCGCTATCAACTGCGAGGGCTCCGAGGTAGTTCTCAACGACGTGGAAATCAAAAAGATTGCCGATGCCGTTGAGCAGGTTGTTTCGGGCGGAGGCTTTTCAGGCGGCTCCTCTCGCACAGAGGACATTGACCTGTCGGCGCTCAACACGGTAAGCGACAAGGTTGACAGTATTCTTACCGAGCTTGACTCTCAGGCAGAGCGAATCTCAAGGCTCGAGGAGTCGATAAAGCTCATTGAGGACTCAATTCTCGACCTTCCCGACAAAATCAACACCGATAGCACATCGTCGTCGGGCTCGGGCGTGGATTTCGATATCACCGATATCGAGGACAGCGTAAGAGATATCGTTACTCCCATTATCGAGGAGCATACCGATATAATTGACAAGCGCATCGACTCCTTAAGCTCGGGCATCTACAACAAAATCGAGCGCCTCGAGGAAAGAGCGCCCTCAAGTGGCATGCCAAGCTTCCCACCGTCAATGGGCGGAATGTGTCAGCTTGTATGGATTTTGTCAATCGTATCTATCATTTTCAACGGAATGTTTATCGTAAACCTCGGCATCTTCGGTGATATTTGGAAGATTGTCGTTGCAATGGCACTTCCCGTCGCAAACGGCGCAATCAGCAATAAGCTCTACGATCGTAAGGGACCAAGAATCTTTTTGAATATCGTATTCCTTGTAATAAGCGTCATATTCGCCTTGGGATCAATGGCATTTATCGGCTACTAATCGGAGGACAAAATGGCACAGAATTTTAACGCATTTTATGCCGACAGCTCAAAAAGAGCGCCCGCCGTAAAGGGCGAGGACCTCGCTCGTATGGCTTATGCCAAGCTGAGCAAAATGATTCTTATGTCGGACTCGCTTCCCGAGGAGGATGCTCATGCGCTTAAGGTTTTTTATACCCTTATCGGTGACAATTTGAACGCATTTCAAAAGGATGAAGCATTCTTTGTTCAAAATGCTGCGCTTTTCAAAAAAATCGCATTTGGACAAGCTCCCGACGCAGTGGACCTCTCAAAAATCGCCACTACAAGCGAGCACGGCGCTTCACCAATCCTTAAGGAAGAGGCGGAAATGGCCGTATGTGCAAGAAATTCCAAAATGTTTCTTATGCACTTCGGCTCGGAAAAGCATAAGACGCTTAATGCGCTACTTTTGGAGCTTCAAATCAAAAAGGGCTTTGAGAACGCATCAAGCATCTGGAAGCCGATAGGCCTTGGCAGAAAGCGTTGGTCAAACCTCATAAACAGATATAACGGCCCCTCAGACCAAGCTCCAAAGCTCACGCTCTTGCAGGTGGCAATCGGTCTTAGACTGACCTTTGAGGAAACAAACGAGCTTCTTGCGCATCAGTGCTATCGGCTCACCAAGGATAAAACAGACCTTGTTTTCATTTATTACATAATGAACCGTCTGCCCTTCGAGCGTGAGAAAAATCACGAGGAGGCGGCTCAGGACGAGGCTTGCGCTATCCGTCAAACCCTTTCAGAGCTGGGACTAAAAACCATTCCCGAAATTTATGACTAATCAGGGGATTTGCTTTTTCTTTGAAAAAGCAACAAAAAAGAAACAAAATGAAAAAGACCAAAGCGGTCATTTCGACAGGGATTTGCCAAGAGCAAATCCCTTCTTTTTTGTGGAGCATTATGGCGAAAAATCTTGATATGTCACAGTTTTGAGGACGAATGGCGGACTCCTTTGGTATATAATAACCTCACAAGGCACGGAAAGTGCAAAACGATTGGAGGGGATTACCAAAAAATGACACAGCCGACAACCTTACACGTGCAGGAAAGCTGCAACATACTTGAAATTTTACTTGACGAAAAAAACAGGGATTTAATAGACTTAAATGACCATTTAGGCAACGAGCATACATTTCGCCAAATAGCGACTATACCCGTTGACGACGAGGTGTACTGTATTCTGAAGCCGCTTACCAATATAGGACTAAAGGTGGGCGAGGCAGTAGTGTTCAAGCTTGTCGAGCTTGAAAAGGGCGTTCACCTGCTCACAAGCGAGGAAGACGAGAAAAAGAGCCTTGAGATATTCTTGGTTTACTATGAAATGCTATCGAGCGCTGTCAAAAAAAGCGAGGCAAACGACGAGGAAAAGGCGCTCCGCCTTGATGCAATCAATTCCGTCGTTGAGGAATATCGCTCTCTTATCGCTTTGGCAGATGCACAAACGGAAGCATAACCCCTTAAAACAGCAAAACAGCCACATATGTGGCTGTTTTTTGTTAATTTTATTTTCTTTTTGCTCTTTTGAAAATTTATTTCCTCTTGTTTTCCTTTTATTTTCCTTTTGTTTTCTTTTTGCTTACTTTTCTTTTTTCAAAAGAAAAAGTAAGGACCAACAATTTTTCACAGATATTTTGGTCACGCCGGGGGCGATTTTAGCGCTTGAAATTTTGTTGCCGAAGAAGTCATACACCTCATACATACGCTCGCTCTCGCTCTCAACATAGACGAAATCGTCGCCCGTGGAATTAAACACATATTCTGTCTTAGAGGCGAGGGCAAGAGGCACGCTCTGATAGAGAACAGAGATACACTCCGCATCGTTTTCGCTTCTTGCGACGGTATAATTGGCATCCATGCCCGACAAGGTAAGCTCTCCGTCAAGAAGCGTTTGACGGTGAGCACGCCAGAACGAAAGATAATTTTTGAGAAGCGCTCTTTGGTCATCGGTAATTTTTTCGAGGCGCACCGAGATTTGCGGAACGCAGAACATAATCGCCAAAAGCTGATACATCACGCTCTCATTTGTATCATTTTCATTCCACATAAGCATATCACTGTGAACGGCGGTCTTGCCCGAGGTCATTCTCAGATACAAGGAATGAACACGATTAAGAATAGCATCATTCGGGCAATCGGTGACACGGAACATATTACCGTATCTTGCGACCACGGGGCCGACATATGACTGACGGAACTCAATAAGAATTTCGGGATTTATAGCACGAAGGCGGGCAGTAACCTCGCAAAGAAGTCGGTCAAGCGCCTCCTCAACGGACACAGTGTCCATGCTTTCGTAATCAACAGAGCTTTCCTCGGTCTGCTCAAAGCTGTCAATAAAATCGAGCTTCAAGCCGTCCCAACCATACTCCGACACATATTTTTCATAGGTTTCGCAAAGGAAATCACGAACCTCCTTAAAGCGAATATCAAGCACAGATGCGTTCATTCTGTCTTTTCTATAAAGATATTTGCCCTCAAAGCGCTTGTAATTTTTGCTTTCATAGCCAACGAAGGGAACGGAGAACCACACGAGGAATTTCATACCGAGCGCATGAATTTCGTCAACAAGAGCCTTCATATCGGGAATTTTCTGCTCGCAGATTTCCCAATCTCCGCAAAATGCGTAGCCTCTTGAGTTGTCCCGTGTCTGCCAGCCGTCGTCAACGATAACCGTTTCCATTCCGAGCGCCTTAGCCATTTTGCACTGCTCGATTATCTCGCTTGAGATGGTATTTTGATGCAGGCTGTACCAGCACGAATACATAGGAAGGGTAGCGGCATCGGGAACATACGCCTCTCCGCCCCACCACGCCTTTGTGTCCATTATCGCACGGTACACGGGGATTTTTCTTCTGTCGATACGCAAAATTATGCTATACCGTGTCATTTTTGGGCAGATTTTGGAAAAAAGCTCCACCCTGTAGTTGATTTTGCCGTTTTCCTCAACCACTCCCGCCATAAGCGTTGTCGGCGTTGAGGCATCGGAGAGCGCAATAAGCTCTCTGTTTATATTCTGCTTGGAATAAAGAGCGATAAGGGGCATACCCGATGCCGTTCGGCTCTCCTCCCTACGCATCCACCAATCAGGAGTGATATTATGGTTCATGCCCGCCTTAGACGACCAAAAGCCGATAATGTCAATCTGCGGCTCCTCCCACGAAAGCACGTACGGCAAGGGTGACATCTCGCCGTCAAACTCAATTTCAAGCAAATATTCGCAAATCTCGCCATCGAGGTGCTTAACAAGGCTCTGATTTTTGATTTTATTTTCGGTTTGCACCTTAAAGCTCAATCCATCAACAAAAAAATTCATTTTCAATCTCCAAACGGTTATTTTCGCCAACACGTGTGCGTAGGCTACTTACATTTTACCTTAAACCAAGATATTTTTCAAGTAACCTAAGCCAAATTTGCGAAAAGAAACGGTCTTTTGTTTATTTTGCATAAAATTGGACAAAAAATTTAGTCTATAATGCCTATTGAAAATTATACGAAGATATATTAAAATAAATATATACACATTATGCGGGGGCGCTCCCTCGCAAATTTACTCGCAAATTTAAATTTAAAAGGAGAAAAGCAGTGAAAAGAAAATTTTTAATCCCGGTTGTTTTCGTGATTTTAGCGATAATGCTTTTTGCTATCTCGGTAAGCGCCGAGGAATGTGAGCATAGCTATGACTACGAGCTTACACTGGGAAGCGCAGGATTTCTCGACGACATCAAGGCAAAGGGCGCTTGCTCGGCGTGCGGAAATGTCGTGTCGGAAACAATTCCGTCAATCTTCATTACCCGAGGCTATTCCTACACCGAGGGCGGAATCGCACAGGGCTACGGCATTGACCGTGAGGCTCTTGCTCGCTATGAGGCTCTGTCCGGCGAAAAGGTTTACTTCGGCGGTGTTTTGGCGGTAAGAGAGGTTATCGGCAACAAAAATCCGCTTAACAGTGACGGAACAGTCGCTCACGAAAGCGTTCAATCCGTTGATTTGACCGATACGGAATATAGCGTAATCAACATTATGGTCAACGGAATTCCCGAGGGAGCATACGATAGCATCGGCATCGTGTGCGCTATGTACGTAAGGGTTGGCAGCATCGTCACCTATATCGACAACCGAGCAGAGAAGGCTCTATGCTCAGACAAAACCTATAACGAGGTTGTTGCAAAGCCCGAGGCGGAAAACGGCTCTCTCAATCAGTACACGGTAATTGACGGCAAAAGGTATTACCGTCTTACAAATGACGAGCTTAAGCTGATGCAGGGCTATTTCTGGAATAACTCAAATAAAGCACCTCAGCAAAGCGGCAACAGTGCCACCTTCAACAACAAGTATTGGACACCAAGCATCTACTTTACACCCGAAACGCTTCCAAACGGCTCTATAATCGTCGTTGACAGCGCAAACGGCTGGCAGTACCGTCCGCACAAGTGGAGCGGCACCCGTCCCGACAACACAAAGGAAGCAAGAGTTGTTGTTGACAGTGACTGGTGGGGCAGCTACAGCTACGTAGGCTTCAACATCAGCAAATACACAAAGGGTACGGGCTACAGCAACACCACCGACCATTTTGATGATATTTCAACCTACACGGCAGAGCAGATTTTGGAGCATTTCCAAATCTATGTTCCAATCGGTACTCCCCTTGTTCCCAACGCTCCCGTTATTCCGGATGAGCCGGATGAGCCGGATGAGCCCGACACACCCGATACACCAACCGAAAATCCCGACTACTCCGATCAAAAGCAGGATTGGAACGACGACGGCGAGCTTAAAATTCTCGCTATCGGAAACAGCTTCTCGGTTGACTCACTCCAGCACCTCTATCAAATCGCACAAAGCGCAGGAATAAGCAAGGTAACCATAGGCAACCTCTACATAGGCGGTTGCTCGATTGCAACACACCTGTCAAACGCCAAGGATGACAAGGGCGCATACACATATTACACCAACACAAGCGGCTCGTGGTCATCAACGGGCGGCAAGAAAATTTCAGATGCCGTTAAGAGCGACGATTGGGATTTCATCTCAATTCAACAGGCAAGCGGATACAGCGGAGTTGCATCCACCTACGACGATTTGGATGCACTCATCAGCATAGTTGAGCCACTCAACCCAAGCGCACGCATTGTATGGCACATGACCTGGGCATATCAGGGCAACTCATCGCATCAGGATTTCGGCAAATACGACAGAAATCAAACGACAATGTATAACGCAATCGTCAATGCGGTTCAAACAAAGATTGTAACGAATGACAGAGTTGAAATCGTAATTCCCGCAGGAACTGCAATCCAAAACGCAAGAACCTCATACGTTGGCGATACGCTCACACGTGACGGCTATCATCTCTCCGAGGATCTCGGTCGCTTTATCGGAGGTCTTTCATACCTTAAGGCGCTCACAGGCGTTTCAATCGACGGAATAACCTTCGCTCCCAACGGTGTTGACGCAACCGAGCTCGCTATGGCTATCGAGAGCGTAAACAACGCATGCGCAAGGCCGTTTGAGGTAACCAACTCCACCTACACAACCAAGCCCGACGACAGTGGCAATCAAGGTGGCACAGAGGGTGGCGACCAAGGTGGCACAGAGGGCGGCGACCAAGGTGGCACAGAGGGCGGCGACCAAGGCGGAAGCGAAATAACTCCTCCTGCCGTACCCGAGGGCTATAATTGGCTCACTACCGAGCAAATGGGACTCGTCGAGGGCGCATACTATCAGTCTGACGCAAGCTCGAATTGGGCATCTCTCAATTACGCAAACAACGATTTCGGCAACGGCTTTATCGCAACCAAGAAATTCACAAAGCAGGAGCTTCCCGTCGGAACGGTTATCGTAATAGCAAACGGCTGGCAATATCGTCCTGAGGGCTGGGTAGACGGCGCAAAGAACTCATCAAACGCCCGTCCTCTCAATGTAACAACCGAAAGAGTTGTTATTGACGATGCGTGGTGGGGTAACTGGACAGAGCGTGCATTCAACGTTTCAAAGGTTACAAACACCGTCAACTCTCCATCACCCATCACCGAGCAGGAAAAGGCAGATTTTGCGAACGCAGTATTCTTTATCTACGTTCCCACAAATCCCGTAACACCCGACGAGCCTGTTGACAACACGGTTTATATAAGCTCAAGCGACTGTGACGAGCAAATCGTGACAATCGACGGCAAGCAGTACAGAGCCTTAAACGTAGAGGCTATGGGCTATGTTAAGAACGCATATTACTATTCGGATAAGCTCGGCCCGCAAATATACGAAACGGGAACATCGGGCACACCCGCTAAGTTCTTTGCTACCACGACGTTCACCAAAAGCGACATCCCCGTCGGTGCGGTTATTTGGGTTGCAAGCGGCTGGCAATATCGTCCCGAGGGTTGGTCTCACACAGGCTCCCGCCCCGGCAACATTAAAACCACTTACGTAACAATGGACGATGCATGGTGGGGCTCATACACAACAAGAGCCTTTAACATCTCAAAGACAAGCAACGCAGCCATAACGGGCGAGGAGTACACGCCTGATGCAATCCACGAGATATTCAAAATCTATATTCCGATTGAAAACATTAAGGATTAAGGGGGAATTGATATGAAAATTAAATACACATCACCCTCTCTTGAGGTTGTACAGATGCAGACAGAGGACGTAATTACCGCAAGCCTTGTTAGCGAGGGTAAGGGCTCAATCACAGTAGGGGACAGAACCATAGAGGGCGAGCAGGGAACCTTCTCAAGCTCCCTCGACAATCTCCTTAACGGCCTTCTGCTTTAATAAAAATCAAAAAGGCACTCGAAAGAGTGCCTTTTTTAATTGTTCGTTGGCTAATACGCCTTCAAAAATTTAAGAAGCAAATGGGATAATTGTTTTAAAAAATTCAAAAAAACTATTGACACAGGAATTTTTTTGTGTTATATTAAGTAAGCACTTACTTTTTCTTTAGCAAAAGAAAACGGTAAGCAAAGGTCAAAATTTAAAATACAAGGCTATGTCACAACTAAGAGTTGATTAGCAAAGCGTTTTGACGGAAAATTAAATATTATGCAGGGGTATCGAAGCGGTCATAACGGGTAGCGAGGCAAAAACGATTGATTATCGTTTTTGGTGAGTGGAACTGCCCAAAGAAACGAGCTCCCGAAGCGAGTATTCGAGCGACACAGAGCGAGTATTCGACGGCAGAGGGCACGAGTCTTGAAAACCGGTTTGAAAGACCTGTTTGTTAAATGGTAAAAAGCAAAATTAAATAAATATTATGCAGGGGTATCGAAGCGGTCATAACGAGGCGGTCTTGAAAACCGTTTGGCCAAAAGCCACGTGGGTTCGAATCCCACCCCCTGCGCCAAAAACGGAAAGGACACATTTTGTGTCCTTTTTGTTTTTATATACAAAACGGGTGGGATTCGAAGGGGAAGGCGTTAAGAAAACCTTTCGGGGAATGGTTTTTAGCCGGAAGACCGCAGGATTTTGCAAGGCATAAATAATATTCTGCCCCTCTTGCCCTTGCAAAATACAAGACCTAATCCCACCCCCTGCGCCAACAAAAGCCTTAACCGAACCCTCGGTTAAGGCTTTTTGTTCGTTGGCATAGGGGGTGGCTCTCAAACCTACCCCGTATTTAATAATAAAGATTGTCGCCTTTTTCTACATTACATCTATGGCAAAGAGTTTGCAAATTATTATAAGTGCTTTTTCCGCCTTTGGCTATCGGTATAATATGGTCAACTTCTAATCGTGCATACATTTGGGAAACGCCACATTTACGACACCGATATCCATCTCTTTGATATATGGAAAATCTCATTTTGTTTGAAACTTTACCCCTTTCAACACGGCAGATTGAATTCCAAATTTCACGGTCGTTATAAAAAGTCCCATTGCGATTTCTTAATCGTTTAATTAAAGCGAGTATATCATCTGCATAATATCTTTCACTTTTCTTAGCATAAATACGCCCATTTATTTGTGAACAATACAAAGTAACATTTATGTAAAAATTCGTATGTGGTTTAGCGTAAATAGTTTGATTTATCAATCGCTTTTCGGTTGCAACTAATTTGTCGTACTTCAATTTCCCTATATCAATAAGAAATTTCCCTGTTTCCGTTAATGCAACTACTTCTTTTTGATAATCCGTGTATAATCTATTGTTTTGCTTTTCCTTGTTAATTTGGTCTATTACTTTAGTGCTTATAAATTGAAGCTGATAAATCAAATAATCTAAACAAGTAATATCACAATAAAAGTTTTCATTATCGTAAGTATGGGATTGATTAAAATCAATATGACTAAAAAATTTATACTTACAATTTATTTCTTGTAATTTTTTTAGGTAAATACTATTTTGCAAGACAAAATCAGTATACTTTTTTTGGATTACATTATGAACAATAAAAAATATTG
>JAZTXV010000022.1:0-100900 GCA_045636605.1 Eubacteriales bacterium
CTTTCGTGAGTGCTTCGTGGTGAAATGAAAAAAAGAGTGCTTTCACAAGCTGGATTCTCGCTTTGCGAGGCTTTTCTTCGAAAAGAGCGAACCAGGGCTTTGCAGCTTTGCTTTGCAAAAAAATGTTCAAGCAGGAAATGCAAAGCCTGCTTCGAGCAATCTTCCCCCACCACGAAAAAAGCACCCACTTTCGTGAGTGCTTCGTGGTGAAATGAAAAAAAGAGTGCTTTTACAAGCCGGATTCTCGCTTTGCGAGGCTTTTCTTCGAAAAGAGCGAACCAGGGCTTTGCAGTTTTGCTTTGCAAAAAATTGTTTAAGCAGGAAACGCAAAGCCTGCTTCGAACAACCTTCCCCCACCACGAAAAAAGCACCCACTTTCGTGAGTGCTTCGTGGTGGGGGAAGCTGGATTCGGACCAGCGAAGTCAGTGACAACAGATTTACAGTCTGCCCCCTTTGGCCGCTCGGGAATTCCCCCATGTGTCGCAAGATTGGAGCTGGTGAACGGAGTCGAACCATCAACCTGCTGATTACAAATCAGCTGCTCTGCCATTGAGCCACACCAGCATACTTTCTTGCGACGAATGTCATTCTATCATATATTTTTTTGCTTGTCAAGGTGTTTTTTAATTTTTTTCAAAATATTTTTGCTTTTTCTTTTTATGCCCATTATTTTATTGACAAATTTATTTGAAAATGTTATAATAAACCAAATTATGAGTATAAGTTGGTAAAAATGGGAAATTTAATTATTACTTTATTGGCGACAAGCTCAATCGACAGCTTGAATCCGATAGGAATTACACAGCAATTCATTCTTCAAGGAATGGTAAAAAAACCGCGCCACATTTGGTACTTTATACTGACAACGGGCGTTGTGAATATGATTTTCGGATATTTAGTTTATTACGGCGTGATAACCCTAATAGACAGCGGGCTTGATTACATTCTGGATAATTTCAGTGTTCCGCTTTTCCTTTTGGAGCTGATAGCGGGACTTGCCGTGCTTTTCTTTGGAGCTCGAGGCGCTGTCAAGAATTTCATAACAAGAAAAAACAAGAGCGATGAGCAAGAGGACGAGGAGCAGAGGATAAAGACCAGGATTCGCTCCGTCACACCGCTTGCGCTTATCGGCATAGGCGTTGTTTCCACTGCATCAGAGCTTACCTCGGCAGTTCCGTATTTTACGTTTCTTGCCGTTTTGGTGGGCTACAAGCTCAATCCCCTAACCTTGACGCTAATATTTGTTTTCTATAACATCATTTATATGGCGCCCTTTATGATTTTGTATTTTGTGTACATCTTCTCAAAGAAGCGCTTTGACAGCATTTATTCATTCTTCAAAACGCAATTCAAAAGATTTTCCGGGGTTTTAATTCCGTTGCTTTTGCTCGTGGTTGCGGCATTTATCATTTTTAATTCGATTGTCAATTTAATCGGATGCTTCTGAAACTAAAAATAAGAGAGAGGTCATTATGGATAATTCGTATATTTTTAAAATCCTTGACGAAATGGACATACAAAGAACGATGATTTTCACATCTCTTTCCAGCAAGGACAAGGGCGTTGCCCTGCGCCTTATCAAGAGAATTGAGGAAATGGATCTGAATCATTGGTGTATGTACGATGAAAACGGAAAGGAAAGAAACATAAGCGGTGACGTTTACACCGAGGTTATTTCCAGAATGCTTAAAAAATGCTGTGTATTTTTGATGCTTATCTCCAAAAACTCACTTTCCTCAGCAGAGGTAAAAAGAGAAATTGCCGAGGTAACCTATACGGCATATAATGAAAAGCATTCAAAGCTGAAGATTATTCCTATTTTGATTAACGATACAAGCGAGAATGATATCCCCGAGGACGTTGTTAAGCTCAGCGGAATCACCTCGGAGGTTATTGTCAGACGTCTTACAAGCCAAACAACCGAGGCGGAGCTTGACGAAATCTGCGCCGAAATTCGCTCACAGTACATAGCGACCATTTTGGAAAACATTCAACAGTGCTTCATAAAAAACAGCGACTCGCAAATTTTCTTGAACATAATGGACCGTTGTGTCAAGCAAAAATGCTCGGTTGCATCAATTTCAAACACAATCAAGCAGAGCCGTGAGGTGTTCACCGATAGCCTTCGTGAGCTTCACGTAATCTCAAACGAAATGCTTGAGTTTGACTGCAATCCGTATTGCTGTACGGTAATTGCCTCTAATATAAGAGGAAATGAGATAATCATTAACAAAAGAAAGACCTACGATCCCGAAAACCAGGGCGTAAAGTATTTCTATTATTACCCCGAAAGCGCAGAAAGCGAATACCAAACCACCTTTGAGAAGATCAAATCGTTTCTTTTGAAGGACACAAAGAGTCGCCGAGAGGTGTCAAGCCTGATAAGAAAGGAATTTTGCTTCAGAAACAAGATTGTTTCCTTCTTCTCGGAGTTTAACGATATGACGCAGGCGCAATTTGTCGAAAACTATCACATTGTCAACAAGGACGACTATCAAAGATTCAAGGCGCTCTTTGACGATAACGAAACGCAGTTTTACTTTGCCTATGCGGATGCCGACGATATCTTCCAGGTGCCCGACGAATTTATTGCGTGGCTTGAGGGTGACACAGACAGATTTACCTATAACAACATAATTGAGGTTTCGTATCAATTCATTTCCTTTATCGGCAAATTTGTGAATTTGCTTGAGGAATGTAACGATATAAACAAGGTTTCCTTTGAAAGCCTCAAAAAATACTATCAATTCCTTATTAAGATTCAAAAGATGGAGGAATGGCAGGCAGGAAATATCAGATTACCCGCAGCGGAGTCAAGACGTCTTGTCAATTACCTGCTTGACTATACAGTCGGCTCGACACGAAAGAGAACGAAGAAGTTCCCCAAAATCGCAAATTGGC
This sequence comes from Eubacteriales bacterium, assembly GCA_045636605.1. GTDB lineage: Bacteria > Bacillota > Clostridia > Oscillospirales > CAG-272 > RGIG2000. Next base: position 2,903 of record JAZTXV010000022.1, read on the forward strand.
TTAATATCGAATATAACGAGGATGGCACAATAAAGCGTCTTGATCCCGAAATTGCAGAGAAGGCGCTCAATAACGTCGTTCCTGTTCCGATAAAGCAAACAGATGCGTTGAAGCTCTGCTACAGCTTTGAGCTGTTTATTGAGGATACGCTTTTGACAGGAGCGTGGTATTCCGTTGAGCAATTCGATCCAACCAAGAACGATAATATGGTATTCAGCTATGAAATAACCAAAAAATCCGATATGTTTGACGATCTTATGAAGGCGTTCAAATACCTCATAGAAATAGATCCTACCGTCAAGGCAAAGCTCATAGCCAAGAATAGCCGAATTTTGAAGATTTATTAAAATCGGGTGATTTAAATCAAATAAAGCGAAAACCCTATCAAAAGGAGATATAAAATGGAAAAAATCAAAATGACAACTCCGCTCGTTGAAATGGACGGAGATGAAATGACACGAATCATCTGGAAGATGATAAAGGACGAGCTTCTTTTACCGTTTGTTGAGCTAAAGACAGAGTATTACGACCTCGGTCTTGTCGAGCGTGAGAGAACAAAGGACAAGGTCACCTTCGACAGCGCCTACGCAACTCAAAAATACGGCGTTGCGGTTAAGTGTGCGACAATCACCCCCAACAAGCAAAGAGTAGAGGAATATAACCTCAGCGAAATGTGGAAGAGCCCGAACGGAACAATCCGTGCAATTCTCGACGGAACCGTTTTCCGCGCGCCCATTCTCATTGATGCTATAAAGCCCGCAGTACGAAATTGGAAAAAGCCTATCACCATCGCCCGTCACGCATACGGTGATGTTTATAAGGCAACAGAGTACAGAGTGCCAAGTGAGGGCAAGGCGGAGCTTGTTTTCACCGATAAAAACGGTGTCGAATCCTTCCGCTCGACAATCTACGATTTTGAATGCCCCGGCGTGCTTCAGGGACAGTACAATAAGGATTCCTCAATCGAATCCTTCGCACATTCCTGCTTCAAATATGCAATCAACACAAAGCAGGACCTCTGGTTCGCAACAAAGGACACAATCTCCAAGCAGTATGACCAAACCTTCAAGCTTATCTTCCAGGAAATCTTCGAAACAACCTATAAGGCGAAGTTCGAGGAGCTTGGAATTGAATACTTCTATACCCTTATCGACGATGCCGTAGCAAGAGTAATTCGCTCTGAGGGCGGATACATCTGGGCTTGTAAGAACTATGACGGCGACGTAATGTCCGATATGGTATCAACCGCATTCGGCTCCCTTGCTATGATGACATCTGTGCTCGTTTCTCCCGACGGAAAGTTCGAGTATGAGGCGGCGCACGGTACAGTTACAAGGCATTATTACAGATATTTGAAGGGTGAGGACACATCAACAAACCCAATGGCAACAATCTATGCGTGGAGCGGTGCGCTCCGTAAGCGTGGAGAGCTTGACGGTCTTGAGGAGCTTGTGACGTTCGCAAATAAGCTCGAGGCGGCTTGTATTCAAACACTCAATGACGGAATTATGACAAAGGACCTTGTCGGACTTGTTGAGCCGGGCTTTGAGGCGAAGGCGACAAATACTGCAGGCTTTATCAAGGCAATAAGAGAGCGTCTTGAGGCTTCGCTGTAATTAAAGCTACACTTGAATAATCACAAAAATCAGCAAAAATAAACGGGTGCGAATAAATCGCATCCGTTTTTGGTAAAATAATCTTGAAAACAAAAAGCATTTATGCTAAAATAAAATCAAATAAAGCCTACAGGCGAAAATAGGAGAATTTTATGGCAAACAAATACACAGGAACAAGAACAGAACAAAACCTCAGAGCTGCTTTCTCTGGCGAAAGTGAGGCAAGAAACAAGTACACCTACTTTGCATCGGTTGCAAAGAAGGAGGGCTACGAGCAAATTGCAGCGCTGTTTTTAAAGACAGCCGAGAACGAAAGAGAGCACGCAAAGATGTGGTTCAAGGAGCTTGAGGGAATAGGAGATACTCCCACAAACCTTTTGTCAGCGGCAGAGGGCGAGAATTACGAATGGACAGATATGTATGCGGAATTTGCAAGAGTTGCAGAGGAGGAGGGCTTCACTGCGCTTGCGGCAAAGTTCCGTATGGTAGCCGAGATTGAAAGAACACACGAGGAAAGATATCGTGCGCTTCTTAAGAATGTAGAAACACAGCAGGTATTTGAAAAGAGCGAGGTAAAGGTTTGGGAATGCCGTAACTGCGGACATATCGTAGTAGGCACAAAGGCACCTCAGGTATGCCCTGTTTGTGTGCATCCGCAGGCTTACTTTGAAATTCACGAAACCAATTATTAAGCATTGATAGCGTCGCTCTGCGTCGTTACTAGCTCTCTCTGCGACCTCGACTATCGAAAAGATAGCCATCGCCCGCAGACAGAGCAGAGCCTAGCATAGCTTGCTCTGAATGCTTAATAAGTCATAGCATTGATAGCTTCGCTCTTCTTCGTTGCTCTTGAATGGCGACCTTGGAGTGCACTTGGCTTCATTACAAATTTAAAAGGGCGAGAAATCGCCCTTTTTTATCAAAACAAAGGGGGGTGTGGTTGAAAATGACACTTGACGAGGCTCTAAATCGGCTTGAAAAATCAAAATTTCGCTCAAAATTTCACTTAAGCCGTGCCGACAGAGAATATATAGCCCAAAAAAGCATTGATACGGTAAGAGCGCACGCTGTTGATTTCGTGGCGCAGAGGCTCGCTCCTGCAAAAATCGCAAATGACGGAGCTCAAACTCCGTGGCGCGGTCACCCTGTATTCGTGGCTCAGCACGCAACCGCCACCTGCTGTCGAGGCTGTATCGAAAAATGGTACAAAATACCCAAAAATACGACACTCTCCCCCACGCAACAGCAAAAAATCGTCAATTTGATTGTGTATTGGATAGAAAAAGAAATCGAGAGAAAATGACATGATTTGAAAATTTTTCATATCTAAAAAATAAAATTCTTGACAAGATAGCTCTTGTATGATATAATTATCATGCAATAAGACCCAATTTTTTAGTTTATGAGAGGAAAACGCAATGAAAAAGAAATTTTTACTTTTGGCGGTTATGATAATGGCTCTTGCCTGCTTGCTTATGATTTCGGCAAGTGCTGCAGATTCCATCAACCCGTCAACAAGCAATGAATTTGGCACTCTTACTACCTTTGATGAAGCGTTCGGTAATACCAAAATCAGTCCGAACAAGGATGACGGAACAATTGCAAGAGCTGTGTTGTTCGATGGCACAAGCTACTACACCGTTCCAACCTACTACATTCTCACAGAGAGCACAAAGAGCACAGGCGAGATGATGCTGATGAGCTTTAGCGAAATCAACTCAAAAATGTCAAAAAGCTTCAGCAAGAATAGCATTATCAGATTTGAAATGCCATCAGACATTGACTTTATCGCCAACAACATGGAAACCTTTAACGGCGCGGCAAATATGGTAGAGGTAAAGCTCAATAGGGGACTTAACTTCTGGGATAACGGTACTCCTAAGGCGTTTGCTAACTGCAAGGCACTTAAGGAAATTGACATTTCAATGATTAATCTTTGCTATGCAAACAGCACATTCTCACTTTTTGAGTATTGTGAAAATCTCGAGAAGGTTATTCTTCCCGATGCGTTTGTGAAGGACGGTAAACCTCTTAGCTATTCAACAGACTATATGTTCAATGGTTGTAAGAAGCTTACAACAATTGAGAATATGGACAGCTTCTTTGTCGGCACAAAGGGCGTGAACTCAAAAATGTTTATGGACTGTAAGGCTCTTACCGAGATTAAGCTTTGGAACGGAATCGAAACCATCGGTAGCAATGCTTTTATGGGCTGCTCGGCAATTACAAGCATAGTTTTCCCCAATACTGTAACGACAATAGGCACAAACACCACAGTATTCGCATCATGCACATCGCTCAAGAAGATAGTGCTCCCAAGCGGTCCTGTTTCTCTTGGAGACTATTGCTTTGAAAAGTGCACCGCGCTTACCGATGTTTGGATGCCAAGCGGTGCATCGACATTTGGAAAGCAGGTGTTTGGTCAGTGTGGCGCGGACCTGCAGGTTAATTTCTATTTCACAACCGCAACAAACACTATTACAGTTACTAATACAGACTCCAACAAGGACCCGTACATCAAGGCGGTTAATAACGGTGACGCAAGACTTAAGTTCAATACACCACTTTCAACAAAGTGTAGCGTATTCTTTGGCGGACACACAAAGCCTGCAAGTGTAAATGACTGCAGAACGGGCGGAAATTGTGTTGTATGCGCAGCTGTGCTTGAGGGTATTGCAGGCGGACATGTGTTCGTTGAAACACTCACATTTCCAAATGGCCTTACCGCAGACGGTATTTACACCTGCGACTGCACAAACTCCGGATGCACCGTTGCTGACATCTTGGCAGGCGATGAGCAGGGCAGAGACGTTGTTCCCGCAATCTTCACCGCAAAGGGCTACTCAACCAACCCCGAAAAGAACTCCATCAACGGTGGCTACTCCGTAAATCTTAACAGCCTTCTTCTTCATAAGAGATTGATTGGCGAAATCAAGTACGGTGTTGTAATTGCAAACGCAAATAGCTTCGATGGCGAATTCTTTGATGAGGATAACAAGGTTAACACCACAAAATCAATCCAAACAGAGATTGATAGCCAATACAGCAATTTCAGTGTTGCAATCAATTTTGGCTCTCAAACAGGCGTAGAGCTTGACCTCGTAATCTGTGCATATGTAGTCACAGGCGATGGTGTAATCTTCATTCAAAAGGACACAGGCGACAACGTTACAATCGGCAACAAGGCCTTTAAGTGTGTGAACTTGGCAATGGTGGTTGCACTTACACCCGATGCCACAAAGGAAAATTTTTAATGCTTAAATAAGTAACGAAGGGGAGTGAATTTCGCTCCCTTTTTCGTTGCCCGAGCAAAAAAACCGAAAATGGCAGAAAAAAGTGACATCTTCTATTTACAAATCCCGTAAAATGTGGTAAAATCAAATACGCACATCTAAAACGAATAGAAAGGAAACAAAAATGAAGGGCGAAAAAACAAATAAAATAAAGCTTTTAAAGCTTTGGGAGCTTTTGTCGCAAAACACCGATCCGGAGCATCCGATGGGTACACCCGAAATTCTCGAAAGGCTCAAGGCTATGGGAATTGACTGTGACAGAAGAACTCTTTACGACGACATAAAAACACTCAATGCCTTCGGCTACGAGGTTGAATGTACACGTGGCTCGTCAAACGAGTATAGCGTTGATATGGATGCCTTTGATGTCACCGAGCTTCGTATTTTAATGGATGCAGTACAGGCGGCAACCTTCATAACCGATAAGAAAACCAAGGTGTTCGTTGATAAAATCGCGCGACTTGCAGGTAGCAGACGTGCCGAGGTCTTGATGCAGAACATCGTTGCCTTCAACACAACGAAAAACAGCAACGAGCATATTTACTACGCCGTAAACGAGATTGCAACGGCGATAAATACTCAAAAGAAGATAGAATTTACATATTTCAAATACAACTCTGCACACGAGCGTGTGTACCGAATTGACGAGGAAACGGGCGAGCCGAAGGTGTATCGTGTAAATCCATACGCAACCGTCTTTTCCGACGATAAATATTACCTCGTTTGCTATGACGATAAGCACGAGGGAATGGCTCATTACCGTGTTGACAGAATGGAAAGAGTCAAGGTTCTCGACGAGGATATAACACCTAACGAAAGGGTAGAGAAATTCGATATTCAACGCCACAAAAAGCAGGTATTTTCAATGTTCACGGGCGATATGCGTACAGTCAGCTTCGAGGCGGACGCAGATGCCGAAACGATAGGAATTATCTTTGATAAATTCGGAGACATCAAGCTAAGCGAAAGAAACGACAGAGTCACCTTTGAGGCAGAGGTTCAAATAAGCCCGACCTTTATTGCGTGGTGCTGCTCGTTCGGAAACAGATTGAGGGTTGTATCTCCGCCAACGGTAGTTCATCAGGTGAAGGAGTATGCCCTTGAGCTTTACTACCTTTACAACAAAAAATAAAAACAAGAAATAAAAATACACAAAAATAAAAATCGAAAAGTGGGAGAAGACTCGCTAATATGCAAATTTCGCCATTACATAGGAGCATATGCGGCGGGAAAAGAGAGGAAAATGCTTGATTTCGTATTCTTTTTTAATAGTATATTGCTTGGCATAGGTCTTGCTATGGACGCATTTTCCGTGTCGATTGCAAACGGTCTTAACGAGCCGTGTATGTCAAACAAAAAGGCGATGGTCATATCGGGAACCTTTGCGTTTTTTCAGGCGCTGATGCCCTTGATCGGCTGGGCGCTCGTTCATACCCTCGTAAATCACTTCGCCACGCTTCAAAAATTCATTCCGTGGATTGCCTTCGTTTTGCTCGGCTTTATAGGCGGAAAAATGCTCCGTGAGGGCATAACTGACAAGGAGGCGAGCTGTGAGGAAAAGCCTCTTTGCGCAGCTCTGCTGATCGCACAGGGAATTGCTACCTCGATAGATGCGCTTTCCGTTGGCTTTACCATATCGGAATACTCGACTGCGCCCGCAATTTTGTGTGCGCTCATAATTGCCGCCGTGACATTTGGAATTTGCCTTATGGGAGTCAAAATCGGCAATCGTGTGGGCGCAAAATTCTCCAATAAGGCGACGATAATGGGCGGCGCAATTCTCGTTTTTATCGGTGCGGAAATTCTCGTAAAAAGCTTCCTTTAACGGAAGGATTTTTTGCCGGACTTATATTGCTTATTGACCGCTTTGACGGGGTGCTCTTTGTCACCCCGTCATCTTTTTTATATAGTATAATGTAGAAATTTGCCGCATTTTGCGACAGAGAAAAACATATGAGCCGTCGCAAATGCGTAGGGCAAAATGCACAAAAAAGCCTTTTTTGGCAACCTCAAAATATCACACTTTTTGTGCAAACATACGAAAAAAAGCGGCGGAGTGCGTCGACTCTTGACTTTTTGCCCTTTTGGAGTTATAATAAAAAAGCAAAATAAATCGGTATAACCGAAAAATAAGGAGTTCAGAAATGAAAAACACAATTAAACTTTTAGTGTCAATCGTTTTGGTTCTCTCATTCGTTCTCGGTGGCTTCGTTGCCTGCGAGAAGGCAGCTATCGTAACATTTGATTACACAGCTGACGGCGAGTTTGAGGATGCAGAATGTGACGAGGATGAAAGAGAAGTAGTTGTCGGTGAAAAAATCGGCAAGCTTCCAAAGCCCGAGCTTGAGGGTTACACCTTCGTTGGTTGGTTTACAGAGGAAGAATTCGAGCTTATCGTTGAGGGCGAGGATGCTTCAAAGGTTAAGTCAAGCATGAAGGTTGAAGAGGATATGACTCTCTACGCTTGGTTCGAGGCAGAGGGCGCAGGCGACGAAAACGGCGACGAAAACAACGGCGGAAACAACGGCGGAAGCTCATGCAACCACACCTTCACAAAGTGGACATACGAGGATGCAACCTGCTTGAAGGTTGGATACAGATGGAGAGAGTGTGCAATCTGCGGTGAAAGACAGCAAGAGGATGACGCAACAAAGCCCGCAACAGGCCACTCATGGAACCCCGAAACAGACATCGCTATGGGTTCGAAGGTTACATGTAAGAACTGCCCTGAGGAAGAGGTTACAATGTACGAGAACATCACAGGTGTATCTCTTGATGGTCAGCCCGTTCTCGGTGGCGCTTGGTACTCATATAACGGCTCAGGTGTACTTGTAAATGGTACATTTGACGATACCGGCTCAAGCGTTATCGCTTGTAAGGCGGGTGGTGTTACTGTTACAGCTAAGTGTAAGACAGGCGTTAGCGCAGACTTCTTCTTCGTATCCGGAGACGGCGTAGGCTCATACACAGTACAGGTTCTTTACGCAGGCGACTCTGACTATACCGACGTAGGTATGGGCGGATTTGCAGCAGGCGGTAAGGTAACGAAGTTCAAGCTTGATCCAACAAAGAACATTCTTGAAATTCTTATCACACAGGCTGAGTCCGGTGACTCATCTGCTTACTGGAGTGAAATCGCTCTCGGTAAGATTAAATAATTAAAAAACCGAAAGTTTGTTCCCTCGGGGTTTTCCGAGGGAACATTTTTACTTAAAATATACGCAAAAAAACGGGCGCACACTCTTGCGCTCACAAAAAATTAGGAGAAACAAGTATGAAGAAAAAAATATTATCCTTGCTTCTTATCGTTCTTTTGCTTGTGTCGGCACTTCTCGTTATCTCCTGTGATAACGGCGGAGGTGAAACCGAGGAAGTCGAATACACCGTTAAGTTCGATGTAAACGGCGGTGACAAGCTTAAAAAGAGCAGATATAAGATTTTAGAGGGTGAGCTTATCGAGGAATATCCCGCCGCTCCTACAAGAGAGGGATATGAATTCCTTGGCTGGTACTATGACGACGTTCTTTGGAACTTCGAGGAGGATATCGTCGAGGAGGATATGGAGCTCGTTGCTAAGTGGCAGGAAAAGAGCAAAATCTGCGCATGGGAGGATCATGATTGGGAGCCCGTGGGCAGAGAGGAGCCCACCTGTCTTAAGGCAGGCTACATTGACTACAAATGTAAGGTTTGTGAGTTCACAAACAGAGAGTCCCTTAAAAAGCTCGGTCACGATCTCGTTCAGGAGCACGTAGATGCTACCTGCGGAACACGTGGCTATGACAGAGAATATTGCAGAAATGCAGGCTGTACTCATGATTTCACAACAAACGAGGTTCTCCCCTCGGGACTTCACCAGTACGACGAAACAACATACATTCTTGTACGTGAGCCATCAAATTACCTTGACGGCCGTGAGGAAACTCGTTGTATGATTTGCGGAAGCGTAAAGGGTAAGGCTATTCCTGCTCTTAAGAGCGCTCAATTCGCATCAATAAACATCGGAAGCTACTCCTACACAGGCGGAAAATACACAACGGCTACTCCGTTTGTAAACCTTTCTACCTATGGTGTTGCTACCTTCTCGTCACATTACGCAGTTTGTGTCGGCTCAAATGCGATTGACGGCTCCGTTACATCATATTGGAGTGCGGATACTCTCGCTGACGGCTCTACCTTCACGGGCGATTGGCTCGCAGTAGAGCTTGAGGACACCACCGATATCGGATGCGTTCAGCTCGTTGTTCCTAACTACAATCTCTGGGGACTTGGCGAAAACTGCTACATTTCCTTCGATATCGAGGCATATATTGACCAAACAGATGACGGTGTTGACAATCCTACATGGGTTAAGGTTGGCTCCGTTACAGATAAGGGAAGCTCGGAAAAGGCACAAAACGTAAGATTGGTGCTCGAACTTGCAGAGCCCGTTACCACAAACAAAATGAGAGCAGTTGTTACCAACTCGCTCCGTTATGCCCCCGCTATGATTTACGAGATGGAGGTTTACGGCTATGTTTCAAAGGTTGAGCGCTCCGTTCAATCCGTAGCATCAGAGGCATCATACACCGTTACAGGTAAGTACAACTCTTACGCAGGTGGCGCAGATAAGCTCTATGATGGAAGCGAGGCATCCGGCTGGATGACAAATGCTCGTGAGTGGATGCGTGGCGGCAGAGATGTTACTGCATACGAGCATGACCTCGGCGGCGAAACAAAGCTTACTAAGGTTACAGTCAACGCAAAGAAGCTCGTTGGCGAAACCGTAACCGTTAAATATCTCGTTGAAAAGACTGTCGGCGAAAAGGTTGAGTCCTCTTGGGAGGTTCTTGCTACCTTCACAATAGACGCAGGTGCGGCAGATGATGTTGCGCTCGTTAAGGATTGCGACATTACCACCAAGAAGCTTCGCTTTGAGGTTGACAACTACGGCGACTGGGATAAGGAAGGCGCAAGAAATACCATTACTGATATCGTATTGACAACGGCAGATGGCGACGCAGTAGTTGCTCCGTCTTGGGTTCTTCCCGCTACAACAAAGGCTACAATCAAATTCCCCGCTTCAAGATACGTTGCATGCGTAGAATGGATTACGGGATATACCGTTGGCAGAGAATTCTTGCTCGAAATCAAGGCAACTCCCGACGGCGAATGGCAGGAATACGGAACATTCTTGCTCGAGCAGCCCAACAATAACCCCAACATTGAGGAAAGAGTTATTGCGGGCAAGAGCGGCGCTGTAATCACGGTTGACCTTGATATGTTCGTTTCCGAAATCAGAATTACACTTACTAAGGAGCGTGTCGATTACGACAGCTACGTATACGAATTTACCCCATATGCAATCGTTGAAAAGGGCGTAGGAATCAACTCCTACGAGGGCTGTAAGCATGCTCTTGCAAGCAGAAGCGATAACGTTATCATCGCTCCTACCTGCGACAAGGCGGGCTATCAGGATACAGTTTGTATCACGCCTAACTGTGGCTTTAAGTACAGAACCGACGCAACGGACTGCACAGGACACAAATGGGGTGACTGGGGCGCTTATGCTCTCGGCGAGACTGCTGAGATGAGTCAACAGATCCGCTTCTGCGAGATTGACGACTGTGGCGAGCCTCAAATCCGTTCCTTCAAGAAGGGCTCAGAGCCCGCAACAATCACCGACTGGCTCAACGACGGCACAGCCGCTTGGACACAGAGCCTTGACGACGGTAACTACCTTAGCACGTACGAATGGGGCATGAAGTTCTTCCCCAAGTATAACTGTAAGGGTACAGCAATGCTCACCATCGGTATGATGGACGTTTATGTAGAAAATTGGAAGACATATATTGCTTCCGGCGCATTCGATATTGGCTCACACTCAACCACTCACGATTCGATTTACAACTCAATCATCAGTGAAAAGGGTGGTCTTGCCGAGGTTGACTACGCATACTTCTGGCTTATGGCAACATTCCCGGGCTCAAGAGTTATGGGCTTTGCAACACCTATGGGAGCTACAAGTAATAGCGCTGCAGGCTGGGTAACGGGCGTTCACGGTGGCGGAAGAAACGGTGGCGGAACAGCTACCTTCTACAAGACCTACGATATGCTCACCAACAGAGTTGAATGGGGTAACCTTAACTCCTACATCTCCAAGGCAGATCAAACAGAGGGTGTTTACGAGTATGTGGCAAAGGGCACAGCCGAGCATAACTGGGTTTATGACGCTGAGGCTAACAAGCTCGTTGACCAACCGACAATAGAGGGAACCTACTTCTATATAGCTGACGAGTACAAGTACGAGTGGAGAGAGGTCGGCTCATACGATAAGCAGGGCGACAGCTACGTATTCCGCAACGACAACGAGGGCGAATACGTATATGTTCACTCCGAAAAGGGCTCATACGAGAAGGGAATTGACACTCTCGTTGCGGCTAACGGCTGGACAGTTGAGTGCTTGCACGAGGTTCGCGAGAGCAAGACAGGCATTGGCGGAGTAATTCACTCATCCTATGACTCGACAATTTCAAAGCTTGAATATCTTACAAAGACAGGCGTTTGGATTGGCTCCTACACCGAGGTGATCCAATACATCAAGGAAAATCAAACAGCCTTGGTTAGCACAGAGTCCTTTACGGACACATCCTTCACGCTTTCGCTCACGGACGCACGTGATAACGAGTTCTTCAATCAGGCGCTTACTATCAAGCTCGATATTCCTGACGATTGGAACGGCGTTAGCGCAACTCAGGACGGCGAGGCGATTGACAGCTTCGTTAAGACTGTTGATGGTAACAAGTTTGCATTTGTAAACGCAGTTCCCGATGCAGGCGAAATCGTAGTTGTTAAGAACTAATAAAAATAAAATCACCCGACACCCGTCGGGTGATTTTTTGCCTGCGCTTCAAGGAGAACATCATATTAAAAGGATTGAAAAAGTAAGACTAAACAGAGATAGATATTAGTTAGATAAGAAAATGAACGTGCGTGCGCTCACGCATCGCATACGATCGAGCGTCGTCACGGGAGTACGCATGCGTGAAAGTATAAAATCGTGCGCAAAATATGGCAAACGGGTGCTGAATGTGTTGAAAATGTGGTGAAAATAGCCCTTGTGTGAACGTTGTGTGAAAACTTGCCGAAAAGATAATGAAGTCTATTGAAATTGGAAGGATTTTCACATATAATGACAGTGCGGGGAGCAAAAGAACCCGCACCCAACAAATTCTCTAAATTCAGCCCCCAGCTTTTCGGGGCTATGACAAGAAGGAGCGTGAGCGACGAATTTCGCCTTGGAGAGCTTGGGAGCACCTCAAGCTTTTGGGCAGTTTTCACAAAAAATAAGCTTCAAAGAAAAAGTAAACATCGACTTTTTTGTGAAAAGTGCCAAAAATCGAAATAGCAGCGGTCAAAAAGCTATTTACGGTTGAAAAACATCGGACCGCATGCTATAATATTAATGTATATTTAGTTATTTAGTAACTGGAAAAGGAGTTAAAAATGGATTTTAATGTAGCAATGAAGCCGTACAGATTGAGACTTATCATAGAAGCTCTTATCAAGGCTATTATGACAGGCTTGCTCTTCGGACTCTCGCTTTCACTTTTGACTGCTTGTGGCTTTGTGTTCATCGCAAGAATGAACGATACACTTGCAATCGGCGTGACAATCGGAGTTGGAGCAGTAGCGGCAATCGCAATCGGCGTATCAACCTATTTGAAGCGCTTTAGAGCAAATCTTCAAAAGCTCGCAAAGAGAATCGACGCACTCGGTCTTGACGAGCGTGTAACAACAATGGTTGAGTACAAAAGAGACCGTTCCTACGTTGCAAGAGTTCAACGTGAGGACACAATGGAGAGAGTTGCAAGACTCAATGTTAAGCAGTTCAAGATCAGACTTCCGATCATAAGAATTTCCGCCTGTGCAGCAATGCTCTTGGCAATCATTCTTTTGTTCTCGGTTCTCGCAAATGCACTTGCACCGGTTTTGACCGATATGGAGGCTGCACACGAGCAAATCGAGATAATCAGAGATGAGCTTCATATGATTATCGACAATTCCGATACGGATGATGCCTTTAAGATAAAGGCTAAGGAACAGGTTGATAAGAGAATAGACGAGATTATCGCAGACGAGAACCTCGATCCCGCAACCAAGGTGTTCTTAGCACAGTCACTTAAGGCAAGGCTTGAAACCTCAATCGATATTCAAAAGCAAATTTACGAAATCCGCCAAATCATTGACGATGCCGCAGAGGTTGGACTTTCCGAGAACTTTATCGCAAAGCTCCACGCAATCGTTGACAAGCTTGTTGAAAGACTTGATGTAACAGAGAGCGACATCGAAAAGTACGAGGATATTCGTCAAACAAGAAAAGAAATTGAAAAGCTCATCGAGGAAGAGCTCTTGAAGATGGAAGAAACCATCGACCAAATGGAGCAGGACAACGAGGACCTCAAGGAAGAGCTTGAAAAGACCGAGAACGAAACTCTTCAAGATATTGCAGATGCAATCGAGAAGATAGAGCAGGCTCAGGAGCAGCAGGACCAAGCTCAAACAGAGCAGGAAAAGCAAGAGGCTCAGGAGCAGCTTGAGCAGGCTAAGCAGGAGCTCAGCGATGCAATGGATCAAATCAAGGAAATGGATAAGGAAGAAATTAAGGATCTTATCGAGGACCTTGAGCAGGTAGTTGAAAACACCGAGGACTCACCTATGCAGGACGTTCTCGAGGATATGAAGGATAACCTTCAGGAAAACGTAGACCAGGCTGAACAGGAAAATCAGACTGACGAGGAATTCAAGGAAAATGTTGAGCAGACCGTAGACCAAGCAAAGCAGGAAATGCAGGACACCCTTGAAACACAGGATAAGTTCGACGATATGGCTGATGCGCTCGAAAAGGCTGAAAATGCTGAGACCGAGCAGGAAAAGCAAGAGGCTATGGATCAGTTCCAGCAAATCGTTGAGGATATGAAGCAGGACGTTCTTGAAAACTCATCAACCGAGCAAGAAAAGCAGGATAAGCTTGAGGACATCAAGGACGCACTTGAAAACGTTACCGAGCAATCACCCGACTCCGAGCTTAAGCAGGATATGGAGGACTTCAAGGAGTCCCTTGAGGACATTCTTGACTCTATGGAGCAGGGCGAAATCATGGACCAGGAAATCTCCGATGCCTTCGACCAATTCGAGCAGGATGTTCAAGACTCAATGGAGTCAATGGACGCACTCGAGCAGGTAGGACAGGAAATCACCGACAAGCTTGAGCAAAAGGAGCAGGAGCTTGCAGGCGACCAAAAGTTCACCGACGACATGATCGACGACATGAAGGAAACCGTTGACAAGTCCGAGGCAAGCCAAGAGGCTAAGGACCAAATGAACGAGGCTATCGAGGACCTTGAAAACAAGCTCGACGATATCCATCAAAACGCTCAACAGGAAAAGAACGAAGCGATGGAAAACATCCAAAAGGATCCTAACATGACAGAGTCCGAAAAGCAGGACGCAATGCAGGATGCTATGGATAAAATAGACTCCGAAACTCGTGAAGAAATCAATCAAGAAATTTCTAACACCAAGAATGAGCTTGATAACATGATTCAAGAGGATAAGGAAAAGCAAGAGAGCGCATCCGACTCAATGCAGGATAAGGAAAACGAAACCATGCAAGAGGTTGGAGACGCTATGGAAAAGGTTGAGAATGCAGAAACAGACCAAGAGTACGACGATGCTCAAGAGGAGCTTGACAATGCATTCGAAAACATGAAGGATCAGTATGAGAACCTCGAGGGCTCTGAGCTCAATGAAAAGCTCGAGGAAATCTCAAAGGATATGCAATCTGCAGCTGACCAGCTCCCACCTGAAAACGAATTCAAGGCACCTCTTGAGAATGCAGCCGATCAAATGGAGCAAATCTCAAAGAACGAGAGCATGACCGACGAGGAGAAGAAGGAAGCGGCTGACCAAGTAATCGACGAGCTTAACAAGGAATTTGACCAAGCAATCGACGAACAGCAGAAGCAGGAGCAAACAAGCGAACAGCTTAAGGATCAAATGCAACAGGCTCAGAACCAAATGAACCAACAGCAAAATCAACAGAATCAGCAACAACAAAACCAGCAAAATCAACAGGATCAGCAACAACAGCAACAGCCTTCAAAGGGAGAAACCGATAAGGAAGAGCCCGAGGAGGAAGAGGCTGAGAAGAACGAGGCATCTGACGGTACAAATGTTGGATCTGTAAATGGTGGCGTATTCGATCCCGAAACAGGAGAGCATGTTGATCTCGACATATTCCTTGAGCAAAACCAAGGACATATCAATGACCAGCTTGATCACTCAAAGGGTGACGACAGCCTTACAGCTGAGGAGCAGGAGTTTATCAACAACTACTTCGAGCAAATGAACGGCTGGAACTCATACGAGGGCTCAGGCAACTAATTAACCGAGCGTTAATATTAGTGGGGAGAATTTAGAGAAATGGGTAAAATAACAGGATTCTAAAACCTGAATATAGGAGCATCTGTCGAAAAATCGCCAGATGCTTCTGCCACTAATATAAGATAGATTTCTACCGTGAAAAAGAGGGGCGAATGCCATCTTTCAACGGAAAAAATAAATATAAAAAACAGAAGAAAATTCTATAATGGAGGCAGAAAATGATAAAGTCTAACAAGAAAAGACCGGCACCCGCACAAGCACCGGCAGTAGAGGAAACACCAGTAGTAGAGGAAGTAACTCCCGTAGTTGAGGATGCTCCCGTAGTTGAAGAGGCAGCTCCCGTAGTTGAGGAAGCTCCCGTAGTTGAGGAGGCAGCTCCTGCAGTTGAAGAAGCAGCTCCTGTAGTTGAAGAAGCAGCTCCCGTAGTTGAAGAGGCAGCTCCTGTAGTTGAAGCAGCTCCCGCAGAAGAGGCTCCACGTACAGCAGAGGAGATCCATATGGATCAGGTAGCTGAGGAAGAGCTCAGAATGTTCGCTGACAAGTGTAAGAGAATCTTCGAAGAGGTTCGTAAGGATATGATCGGTCAAGAGGAGGTTGTTCAATCAACCATCGCCGCTATTATCGCCGGCGGTAACGTTCTTCTTGAGGGTGCTCCGGGACTTGGTAAAACACGTCTTGTAAGATCTCTCGGTAAGGTATTCGACCTTCCATTCTCACGTATTCAGTTTACTCCTGACTTGATGCCTGCCGACGTAACAGGTACCAACGTTATTACAAAGGGCGAGGACGGAAACTCAAGATTCGAATTCCAACCCGGTCCTATCTTCTCAAACATCGTTTTGGCGGACGAAATTAACCGTGCTACGCCTAAGACACAGGCAGCTCTTCTTGAGGCCATGCAGGAGCACAAGGTTACCGTTATGGGTGTAACCAGAAAAATGAGCGAGCCATTCTTCGTTCTTGCTACACAGAACCCAATCGAGCAAGACGGTACATACCCACTTCCTGAGGCTCAGATGGACCGTTTTATGTTTAAGATTCTCGTTCCTAACCCATCAGCTGATGAGCTTGGACAAATCGTTAACATGACACATAAGACAATGGATGAAACAGCGCAAGCGGCTTGTAACGGTGAGGAGCTTCTCCGAATGAGAGCAGTTGCTAAGACAATACCCGTATCAAGCGAGGTTCTTAACTATGCAATGATTCTTATCGCTTCAACTCACCCCGACAGTGAGGTTGCTACCGAAACAACAAAGAGATTTATCCGTGCAGGAGCTTCTCCTCGTGCGGCTCAGGCTATTATCACAGCAGGTCAGGTAAGAGCTCTTATCAACGGCAGATACAATGTATCCTACGACGATATCAACTCCTTGGCAATCCCTGTTCTTCGTCACAGACTTAAGCTCGGCTTCGAGGCTGTAACATCTAAGATGACACCTGACGACGTAATCAGAAGCTTGATTGCAGACCTTAACAACACATCTACTGAGGCAGTAGAAAAAAGAGAAGCCAAGAAAAATAAGAAGAGAAGATAATAGGCGGTTAAAATGAAGAGAAGAATATTGGACGGTGCATTCCTTGACCGTCTTGATGCCGCTTCATTATTGCTAAAGAACCCTATGACGGGTTACTTCGGCGGTGGAAGAAAGGCTCGTTCATACGGAAACACGGTTGAATTTGCCGATTTCCGTGAGTACTTCCCCGGCGATGATATCAGACGTATCGACTGGAACGTATATGCTCGTTTTGAAAAGTACTTTATAAGACTTTTCACAGACGAAAGGCAGATGCACAACCACATTCTTGTGGACCTTTCGGCGTCTATGGCGTGCGGCGAGCCCGAAAAGGCTCAAGCGGCGCTTCGTATAGCGGCGGCATTCGGATATCTTTCGGTTTCAGCAATGGACAGAGTTACCTTCAAGCTCCTAAAGGGCGACAAGGCAGAGGACATTGGCGTTACTGTATATAACAAGGACTCCTTCTATCGTGCGGCTCAGGTTCTTGAGGACGTGGAGTTTGAAGGAGAAACAGACCTTGAAGCATCTATAGTAGGCATTGAAAACCCCGGATATGACGACGGTTTAACAATTATAATTTCGGATTTCTTGACCGAGAGCAACTGGAAAAAGGCAGTAGATTATCTGACGTACAAGCGCAGAGAGGTATTGATGATTCAGGTTTTGTCTCCGGATGAGCTATATCCAAACTTTGACGGACGTGTTCACATGGTTGACTCGGAGTCCATCAGCTTTGATGATCCCAAAAACATGAGAATGCGTGTCACCAGAAAAATGGTTGAGGCCTACCAGAGGGCGTTCGACGATTACGAGAAGGAGCTAATAGATTTCTGCGCTTCAAGAGAAGCAACCTTCTTCACCGTATCAAGTGACGATCCTATCGAAAAGGTTATATTTGGAAAGGGAGCAGAGGTGGAACTAATAAAGTAATGGATTTTAAATTAGCACTGGGCTTCCTTGGACTTCTTTCAGTACCGATTATCATCCTTATTTACATCCTTAAATCCAAGTATGTATCTAAGCCTGTATCGAGTACGTTTATTTGGAAACGAAGCCTTAAATACGTAAAAAATCGCTTGCCTATCAACTTTGTATTTTCACTATTGCTCGTTTTGCAGATTTTGGCAGCTACTCTTGCAAGCTTTGCTCTTGCAAGACCGACAATTGTTCCGCTTTCCGCAAAGGATACGGTTATCATTCTTGACGCATCAGCCAGTATGATGACCAAAAACAGCGACGGAAAGACGAGATTTGAGCTTGCTGTACAGGAAATTGAGCAGCAGGCCGCCTTCGCGGGAGACAACCACAAGTTCACTATCATTTCAGCGGATTCAAATCCGAGGGTTCTTGTTCGCTCCTCCGAGAAGGTTAAAATTGTAAGCGCCTTGAGCGAGGCACAATGTGGACTCGGCACAGCAGATATTGATGCTGCGCTCACCCTTGCAAATGATATTCAGGCGCAAAATCCCGATGCAAAGCTCGTGTTCTACACCGATAAGACCTATTTTGACGCAAGCGGCGTCGAGATAAAGGATTTCTCAGATGATGACGACTTCAATGCCGCTATCACTAACCTGACAGATTCCTATATGGGCGGAAAATACAGCTTTAACGCAACGGTTAATCTCTACGGCCCTGCGCCGGAGGATCCAACGGCTGTAATTCAAAAGAACGTACAGCTCGTATTCTATCTCGATGGTCAAGAGGCATACCGTAAGGACGTTACTCTTAACCTCGGCAAGAACCAGGTTACCTTTACTCACAAGGAATCTCTTGTTGCCCCCGGAGATATTTATTATCAAATCAGCTCGTTAACCGAATACACAAGCGTAAAGGTTGAAATCGCAAAGCTGACAGAGGTGGACAACACCGAGGCAGTTATCGAGGACGGTCTTTTGGAGGATAACTCACGCTATGTATTTGCTAAGGAGGGCGAGAAGGTTAAGATTCTCGTTGTCAGCACATACGTAACAATGACAGGCGACGAGGAGGGCAAGCAGCCCGAGGCGTCAACCACAAAGACAACCTATCTTATTACGCTCTTGCGTAACATCGGTTACACGCTTAGCAACAAAACCGACATAAAGAAGGAAATTAGCCAGGTAAATAACGGCGGAGCAATAGAGGGCTATAACCTCTACATCTTCGACGGAGTAATGCCGGAGGTTCTCCCGACAGATGGCGCTGTGTGGTTCCTTAACCCGCCGTCAAACCCTGTTGGAACGGATCTTGAAATTGATGCAAAGCCCTCAACACCGAAGGATTACGGCGAAACGACCTTCTATATGCTTCCATCACCTAACGAGGGAGGAAAGACCTCTGCGGGCATAGAGGCATTCAAGACAATTACCAGAAACATTGCTAAGAGAAGAAATATCGCTATCGGTAAATTCCGTCCGATTTTCTTCACCAACTCGGACGATTATTACGAAATGTTCTCATGTAACAACTCGTCTATTGTGGTGGCAGGAAGAGAGGCTAATGTAAGAATTGTATGTATGTCCTTTGACATTCACGATACAAACCTTCATATGCTCGTTGACTTCCCGCTTCTTATCAACAATATGCTTACGTACTCACTTCCGAGCGTAGTTCCGAATCGCTCCTTTGACGTAGGTGAAACCATTAAGTTCAATGCGCCCGTTGGAGCTACAGAGCTGGAGTTCCAGTACCGTCATGAAAACGGAGATATCGACGTAAAGGATAGCTTCTCGGCAGAGGACGCATCATTTACGCTTGAGCTTTTGGGTAACTATGCAATCGTAGTTAAATACGAAAACGGATACGAAAAGACAATAATGCTGCCAACTCACATTCCTGAGGATGAAAGCGATATCACTCTTATGGGAGAGTCAATCGAATCCAAGGAGATTATCCCGGGCAATGAAATCAAGCCCGATCCTATGGAAATTTGGCCGTATATTGTAATGGCGCTTCTTGCCATACTTATAATTGAATGGGGGGTATATTATCGTGATGAATTTTAATTTTATCCGCCCGTTCCTTGAGGCAGAGGCCCAAGAAATCGGTACAACCGTTCAAATGGGACGCCCTTGGCTGTTCCTTGTAATGATACCGGCATTTATACTTGCTATATTCCCGTTCTTCAGACTCCATAAGAGCCGTAGATGGAAGGTAAAGCACGTAGTGCCGCTTATCATTCACCTTCTCATTCTCGCAATTGCGACGACCTTGATTACCGACATCAGACTTGTTGAGATATCAAAGGCGCCCGAGGAAACGAGAGTCGTAGTCCTTGCCGACATGTCGGATTCCAACTCCGCAATGAAGGACAAGATGAACGACTACATAAAGAGTCTTATGGAAAACGCCGATGAAAAGACACAGATTTGCGTTGTTGCCTTCGCAAACGGACAGATAAAGACGTCCGATTACGGCGAGGTGCTCGATGACTATCTTAACATTTCGGGCGAGGATGTGGACTCTGTAAATACAAACATTCAAAATGCTCTTGACTACGTTATTGAGAACTTCTATGAGAAGAACCAAAATTACGATGACGTAAACAACAGAGTAATCCTTCTCTCAGACGGTAGACAAACAGAGGGTAATGCCTTTGCTATGGCAAGAAAGCTCAGAGAAAAGGCCGTTCGCTTCGATACAGCGCACTTCAACGTGCTTGAGGAGGACGTAATCTCTGAGGTTCAAATGCTTTCTATGACCTCAACCGTAATCGAGTCCAAGGATGCAAATGTTTCCGTTGACCTTGCCTTCACAAGCACAAGCAAGGACACGCTTACAGGAAAAATCACCTTCTACGAGGTTCCGCAATACTCCGAGGAAACAGGAGCCTCCGAGCCTAAGGAGGTATACTCCAGCAACGTCAGCATCAAGCAGGGAACTAACCAATATTCCTTCAAGTACATGGCTGAGGGCGCAGGAATTCACTCCGTATATGCAGTAATCGAGCCCGAGGAAAACGGCGATACGATTGCACAGAACAACGTTCTTTATTCGTGGTTCTCAATCGACGCAGTTGCAAATATCCTTCTCGTTGACGGCGACGGAAAGCAAGTTACCGACTCTATCAAGAAAATGGTAGAAAAGTCAGGCTGCACTTACACCGTAATCACAACAAAGGACAATGCAGATGCATTCCCTCACACAATGGATGAGCTTCTTCCTTACGATGAGGTTGTTCTTATGAACATCGACTTCTCGAAGTTCCAAACAGGCGACACAGACCGCTTGAAGAGATACGTTGAGGAGCTCGGACGTGGAGTCGTATTCACCTGTGGTAGCAACACATACGACTACAACAGCAAGGATTACGCAAACAACCCACTTATCGACATTCTCCCTGTTGACCTTAAAATCGACGAGAGAAGAGAGGTAATCGCAACAGTTATCACCGTTGACCTTTCATCGTCAATGGGACAGGAGGTTACAGGACAAACCAACCAATACGGTAAAAAGATGACTCGTTACGACATGGTCCTTCAGAGCGTTATTAAGCTTCTCGATACAAAGGAATTTGCCCCTGACGACTACATTGGACTTGTATTCTTCGATTCCGATGCAACGGTTGCTATGCCACTCACCCAGCTTCACGAGAAGGAATGGATGATACAGCAAATCAACTATGCATTTGAGTCATACTTCTATGCTCATACCGACGAAAAGAATCCGTCATACTCTAATCGTGTTAGCGTAACAAGCGGAACCAAGGATGCAAACGGTTATCAAATCAAGCCCTATGGTACAAACTACAAGTTCGGTATTGATGCCGCTAACAGATTGCTATCGGAGTCTGATGCAGACCTCAAGCAGATGGTATTCCTCTCTGACGGTGAGCCGTCGGATAAGAACTCCGGATACGATAACACCGTTCGTAGAATGGCTAACGCAGGTGTTACAACCTCGACTATCGCTATCGGTAGAGACCAGGCAACCATCTTGACAGACCTTCAAAGGCTTGCAACAATCGGACACGGTAACTTCAACTACGTATCATCATCGCTCGACCTTGAAAAGTCACTTGTCAAGATTGCGCAAATGATAAAGGGTGAGCCGATTAACGAAAGAGAAACTCAGCTTGAAAAGAGAGAGGACGGAAAGGTTCTCGTAGGAGTTGATCTCGGATCGGGCGACAACACCACCTTTGATAAGATTGGCGGATATTACGGAACCACAATCAAGAACGGAGCGACGACGGTTCTCTCTGCTGACGACCTAAGACCTATTATCGCAGAATGGGATTACGGCTTGGGACACACCACAGTATATATGAGTGACCTCGGCGGCGCTTGGTCAAGACCGTTGTTTAACGACAATGACGGCTTCGTAAACAGTGTAATCGTACAAAATCTTCTTCTAAACTCCTTGAACGAGGATGTTGGCTCGACAGGACTTATTATTGAAAGTAAGCGTGTTGAGGAGGTTACAAAGCTCACAGTTCAAACTCAAAAGAGACTAAGACAAAACGAGGTTATCGTAGTTTACGTTACAAGCTCCGACGGAGAGCGTGTAGAGTACAGAACCACCGATGACAATCGTTTGGCGGATACAAAGTACAGAATCGACCTCGAAACTGAGAACGAATCCGGTACATATCTTATTGAGGTTGAGCTTGTTGACGATACACCGGGCGCAAAGCAGGTGCTTGACAGAACACAGTATGCCGTTGTTGGCTTCTATCCCGACGAATACAACCTTGGCTTGATTAACGGCTATGCCGTAATGGAGGACCTCGCAACAGCAGGCGGCGGAAAGCTTATGGCTGATAGCGAAGCCTTCTACGATATCAAGAAGGATGAGTTCAGAGAAAATGTAACGGACATCTCAACCCCTGCGTTGATTATCCTTATCGTTTTGTTCTTGCTTGACATCATCTTCCGTCACTTCTCACCTAAGAAGAAGGACAAGAATAATCTGATGACCGAGGAAGAGCGTATCGCTTCCATGAGAGGTAGATAATAAAAACATAAAAATCCAAGGATTTCTCCTTGGATTTTTTGTGTCAGGTATTGAAAAAATGGCGAATATATATTAAAATATAGATAACAATAATTTAAGGAGAACTAATAATGGAAATTTTCAAGAATATCCCACAAATTAAGTATGAGGGCCCAAAGAGCAAAAATCCTCTTGCCTTCAAGTATTATGATGCCGACAGAGTAATTCTCGGCAAAAAAATGAGCGAGCACCTTCCCTTCGCTATGGCGTGGTGGCACAATCTTTGCGCAACGGGCGTTGATATGTTCGGCCGTGGCGTTGCCGACAAGTCCTTTGGCGCTGCCGAGGGTACAATGGAGCACGCAAGAGCTAAGGTTGATGCGGGCTTTGAGTTTATGCAAAAGCTCGGCATTAAGTATTTCTGCTTCCACGACGTTGATATCGTTCCCGAGGCAGAGGACATTAACGAAACAAATCGCCGTCTTGACGAGATAACAGATTACATTCTCGAAAAGATGAAGGGCACGGATATCAAGTGCCTTTGGGGAACTGCTAATATGTTCTCAAATCCTCGCTTCGTAAACGGCGCAGGCTCGTCAAACAGCGCAGAGGTGTTCGCATTTGCGGCAGCTCAGGTTAAAAAGGCGCTCGAGCTTACAGTGAAGCTCGGTGGACGTGGCTACGTATTCTGGGGCGGCCGTGAGGGCTACGAAACGCTTCTCAATACCGATATGGCATTCGAGCAGGACAATATCGCTCGCTTGATGAAAATGGCAGTGGCATACGGACGCAAGATTGGCTTTACGGGCGACTTCTACATTGAGCCGAAGCCGAAGGAGCCAATGAAGCACCAATATGACTTTGATGCCGCAACCGCTATCGGATTTTTGAAGGCGCACGGCCTTGAAAACGATTTCAAAATGAACATTGAGGCAAACCACGCAACCTTGGCAGGCCATACCTTCCAGCATGACCTTCGTGTAAGCGCAATCAACGGAATGCTCGGCTCAATCGACGCAAACCAGGGCGATATGCTTCTCGGCTGGGACACAGACGAATTCCCATTTGATGTTTACACAGCAACAATGTGTATGTATGAGGTGCTTAAGGCAGGCGGACTTACCGGTGGCTTCAACTTCGATGCAAAGAACCGCCGTCCGTCATACACGGTTGAGGATATGTTTGAGGCATTCATTCTCGGTATGGATACATTTGCTCTCGGACTTATCAAGGCAGCAGAGATTATCGAGGACGGCAGAATAGATGCGTTTATCGAAAGAAGATACTCAAGCTATACAGAAACCGAAATCGGTAAGAAAATCATGAGTGATGGTGCAACACTCGAGGAGATTGCACAGTATGCAAGCGATAAGGGCGTATGCGCACTTCCCGGCAGCGGAAAGCAGGAAAGCCTTGAGGCTATAATCAATAGCATACTTTTTGGTTAATATGAACAGCTATATAGGAATAGACCTCGGCACATCATCGGTTAAGCTTCTATTGGTGAGTGCCGACGGAAAAATCATAAAAAGCGAAAGCGCCGATTATCCAATCGCATACCCAAGAAATGGTTGGAGTGAGCAAAATCCGCAGGATTGGCTTGATGCAACGCTTCGTGCGCTAAATAAGCTTCTTGACGGCTATGATAGGTCGTGCGTTAAGGGAATCTCGTTCGGCGGACAGATGCACGGGCTTGTGGCTCTTGATAAGGACGATAATGTAATTCGCCCTGCAATCCTTTGGAATGACGGAAGAACTCAAAGACAAAGTGATTATCTCAACGAGGTAATAGGAAAGAAAGTGCTCTCCGAGCGTACCGCAAATATCTCGTTTGCAGGCTTTACTGCGCCGAAAATCTTGTGGATAAGAGAAAACGAAAGCGAGAATTTTGCAAAAATTGCAAAAATTATGCTCCCCAAGGACTACCTCGCTTATATGCTGACAGGAGTCCACGCAACAGATTATTCGGATGCAAGCGGAATGCTTTTGCTCGACGTTAAAAACCGTAAATGGAGCGAGGAAATGATGGCTGTTTGCCACGTGAAGCCCGAATGGCTTCCTAAGCTCTATGAGTCCTATGAGCCGATAGGAACGCTTCTTCCCGAAATGGCATCACGCACAGGGCTCAGCGAGAGCGTTGTCGTGTGCGCAGGCGCAGGCGATAATGCGGCGGCGGCAGTCGGTACGGGCACCGTCGAGGACGGCTCGTGTAACATCTCTCTTGGCACAAGCGGAACAGTGTTTATTTCTAAAAACGATTTCTCCGTGGATAGCGCAAATGCGCTTCATAGCTTCTGCCACGCAAACGGCGCATATCACCTTATGGGATGCATTTTGAGCGCTGCATCGTGCAATAAATGGTGGATGGAAAACGTTTTGCAAACAAGCGATTACGCAGGCGAGCAAAAGGGACTCTATAAATATCTCGGCAAAAACAGCGTTTATTTTCTGCCGTATCTGATGGGCGAAAGAAGCCCTCATAATGACGTCGATGCAAGAGGCGCATTTATCGGAATGAACCCGGCAACAACGAGAGCAGAGCTTACACTCGCCGTAATGGAGGGAGTTACCTTTGCGCTTCGTGATTGCATCGAAATCGCTAAAAACAGCGGTGTATGTATCGAAAAAAGCCTTATTTGCGGAGGCGGAGCAAAGAATGAAATTTGGCGTATTATCTGCGCAAACGTTCTCGGAATAGAGATTTGCCGCCCCGAAACAGAGGAGGGCCCTGCCTACGGCGGAGCAATTCTTGCAATGGTCGGCTGTGGCGAATACGATAGTGTGTCAAGCGCCACCAAGGCTCTGATAAAAATCAAGGATAGTATTCTTCCAAGCCCCGATCTCGTCGAGGCATACGAGAAAAAATACCAAGCCTTCAAAGCGCTCTACCCGGCATTAAAAAATGTCTATAAGCTAATTTAAATCACAATCAAAAGCCTCTTGCCACGCAAGAGGCTTTTTCAATAAATAACCCTTAAGCTCAAAAATCGTTCGATTTCAAAAACCGAAATCAACAGAGCGAGCATATTTCAAAAGCATAACCATTTTGTAATCAACTTTATATCGAGCGCTATTCAGCACGCCTCTGGCGCCCCAAAAGAAAAAGCACAACCGAGAGTTGTGCTTTTTATTAAAATATGCCTTTGATTTTTTCCTCGATTTCCTCTTTTGAAAAGAGAATATTAAGTGCGCTCAGCATTGCGTTTGGTGTCATATCGCAGGGGAGTCCGAGCGATGCTAAAAGACGTTCTCTTTTTGATTTGCTATCATCTCTGCCACTAAGCCCGAGAGCAAACAAATCCGCCTTTGTAAGCGGGGATTTCGGCGCTATGTCCTGTGCATCGGTACAAAACGGTAAAAGAAGCTCCTCTATTATATGCGCATCAATTCCCTCAACTCCGAGGTATCCCTGCTTAGAGGGCGTTCTTTTTCGTTTTTCCTTGCCCTGTGTCTTGGGAGTGTATAGATTGATAATCATATCCGGCGGAATTGATGTCTTGATGTGAGAGCGAATCAGATGTCCGCCCCCGTCGGAATCGGTAAGCAAAATGATTTTTCCCGCCTTTGCGGCAAGAGAGCGAAAAAGCGCAAGACGCTCCTTGTTGTTGAAAATCTCAAAGCCGTTCGTTACGATAACGTCGGCATCAAACAACGAGAGAATTTTGATTTTGTCATACTTACCCTCAACAATAATCGGGTATTTTATTCTTCTTTTCATAATCAAAGCGCACACAGGGTGCTAATCAACCTTTCAAGCGCGCCGTAGGCGCTGAGATTTTGTGCCGATTTCGATTGCAAATCCGCATCCTGACAAAGCTCCAAGGCTCTTTCAATTCGTGCGGGAGTCGTGCGTGAAATCTTAGCAAGATATTTACCCACCTTGAACTCGTGAATTTTGAGTGCCGATGCAATCTGCGATTTGTTCATTCCCGACTGATAAAGACGGCACACCGCATAAAGCTCAGTGTAAAGCTTAACGACAGAGAACAGAATAACGTTCGGCGGCTCAAATGCCATACGTTGACGGCGAAGCGTCTCGAAAACCTGCTCAGTGCTTCCCTCGAGAAGCATGTTTGTCAGCTGAAAATCGTCGTACTCGATGGTTTTACAGCATACATTGTCAATTATTTCCTTTGTCACAACAGAAATGTCGTTGGCCTTAGCATAGGCGCAAAGCTTCTCAATTTCGTTTGTGAGAGTCCACATGCTATGCCCGCAAATTTCAACAAGATACGGGGCGAGCGATGCGTCAAAGGCGATTTTTCCCTCGGCAAAGTGCCTTACAATCCAAGACGAAAGCCTGCTTGGCACAGGGAATGAAAATTCTACCGGCTTTACATGACGGGTAAGCGCCTTGAAAACCTCACTTGGAGCCTTAGGCCTACCTGCATCGAAAAGATGCGAATCTGCACGCAGAATTAAAATCGTGTGCTCGCAATCTTCAATGGTCGACACGGCCTCAACAAGAGCAGAAAGCTCGTCCTTTTTGAGCGCCCTAAAATCGAGCGAGCGTACCTCGACCAGCTTTTTTTCGGCCATCATAGGAAGCGATGCAATAGCCTGTGAGAGCGCAGGCGCAGAGTAGTCCTCGCCATAGATTACGATGTGGTTGAAATCGTCAAATGTGCCGTCAAGTATGCGTTTTTTGACCTCTTTTGTGTAGGAAAGCTTCAAATAATCCTCGTCGCCGTAGAACAAATAGCCACCGCTAAGCGAGGAAAGCTCATTTCTAAATTCAGCCTCAGTCATATTTTTTAACTTCCAATTTCAGCTCTGTTTTTTGTGCGAGTGCTCCCTTGATTTCCACGATATAAAAAATTTCAAGAACTCCCTCGCTCAATATTCTGTTGTCAACTCTTTTTGCGTAAATGCCAAGCTCAAAGGGCATAAACGGAGTCTGATACACGGAAATCGTGCGTTCCCCTTGGGAAAACAGCATAATGGTGTTCACCTCGCCGGAGCGGGTAATGGTGACCTCTCTTGGCTCACTTATCTTAAAAGCGATAACGGCGTCAACACCCTCTGAGCCGTCTGCGCTGTCCTCGTGATAGGTAATGCGAGCATCATCCCCTTCAACGTTGATTTCTCCGTCGAAATAGGTGGTTATCGTGTCAATCTCGTTTGGATCAAGACCGTTATAGGGGTTGTCGAGCAACGGCTCGGAGGCGAAGAACGCATTGTCAAAAATTGAAAGCGCCTCGTCCTGTGCCTGTCTTGTTGTGGTAATTATTTTACATTTCATTATTTCTTTTCCTTTATAATCAACTCGGGGAATTTAATGCTTACCCTTGCGCCGTCAGCAACACTCTCGCAAATGAAGGAGTTACCTCCGATAACAGCGCCCTCGCCGATGACTGTATCTCCGCCGAGAATAGACGCACCGGAGTAAATCGTAACGTTATCCATAATTGTAGGATGTCTTTTAACGCCGGACAAAATTTGTCCCTTTCTTGGAGAGAGCGCACCGAGTGTAACGCCCTGATAAAGACGAACACGCTTGCCGATAACGGTAGTTTCACCGATAACAATGCCTGTGCCGTGGTCGATAAAGAAGTATTCTCCAATCGTTGCTCCGGGGTTTATATCAATACCGGTAAGAGAGTGCGCATGCTCCGTCATAACTCGAGGAACGAACGGAACACCGTCACAATAGAGCAAATGTGCTACCCTGTATACGAAAATTGCATAAAATCCGGGGTAAGAGAACACAATCTCCTCTTTGCTTTGCGCCGCAGGATCTCCCTCGTATGCCGCTTCAACATCGGTCAAAAGCATTTTGTGAACGCTCGGAAGCGCTTCAATGAAGCGAGATGCAATAGCCTCTGCGTGCTCGGCAACGCTTTTCTTTTCCTTGAAGGAAAGAGAGAGGTGGATTTGCTTTTTGATGCGTCCGTAAATCGAGTATAAAAGTGTTTCCGCAAACGAGGCGCTATCCCCACGTATCTCGCCCGATGCAAAATATGCAGGGAACAAGAGTCTCTTAATGTCGTCTAAAATGCCGATAATTTCGTCCTTGTCGGGTAGGGCAAGCTCCTCGCTTATCATAGTGATTTTTGAGCCCTCGTAGCTCTCTCTCATTTCGAGAGCGATTTTGGAAATGTCAGCCATATTTTCTCCTTATCCGTATAAGTTAGTCATGCTCTCGACGCAACACAGCCCGAAAGCCAAAATATTCTAATACTAATCATATCATAACTGCTTGATATTTTCAAGGCATTGTGCTATAATTTTTTAAATAAGAGCCTGTTTCACAATGGTGATTGTGTAACAGACGAGAAAAGAAAATTCCAAAAACGAAATTTTATAAAGAGGAAAAATGAAGCTAAACCTAAAAACAGTAAAAAACGCACGTGACCTCGGAGGACTGGCAACATATGACGGCAGAAGCGTCAAATACGGACGGTTGCTCCGCACGGGTAACATGTCAATGCTAAGCGAGGACGACATTGAGGCTCTGAGAGCCTATAATCTCAAAAGAGTACTCGATTTTCGCACACAGACCGTGATAAATGCAACGCCCAACGTCAAAATTGACGGTGTGGAGTATATACACGTGCCGATAGTTAAGGAGCTTGCATCAAGGGTGATGAGCCGTGGCGACTACGAAACAAAAACGATAGGCGAAATTCTTTTGCGCTTTACCGCCGACTTTGAGGGCAAGGGCTATGAGTGGATGCAGGCATTTTATCGTGATTTGTTTTCAAGCGATTATTCGCTCTCACAATATAAAATCTTCCTTGATTACCTCAAAAAAACGACACAGGGTGCGACCATTTTTCATTGTACAGCAGGAAAGGACCGCACAGGAGTTGGGGCAATATTCCTTCTTCTGCTTCTCGGAGTCAAAAGAGAGCAAATTCTTGAGGATTATCTCAAAACCAACGAAAGCGCAATAATTGACGTGCGTCAAGCGCAGGAGCTTGGAATATCGCTCGGCTATGATGATGAAATCATAAGGGACATCGAGAGAGTGAATTGCGTGCTTAGCGACTACGCAGATATGGTTTTTTCATATGTTGACAGCTTTGGCACTCCCGAGCAGTTTTTTAAGGAAAAAATGGGAATTGACGATACATATATCGCTCAAATGCGCCAAAACTATCTCGAATAGCTTATACAAATCTCTTTTGAGCAAAAAAGCAAGGGTAACCATTTACGTAACCTCTTGATTTGGACGGATTTGTTTGTTAAAGGATTTCAAATCGGCATTTTTTTCGAATCCTTGCGAGAATTTGCTCTTTTTCAGTGGCTTTTGTTTTCATATTGACAAATCTATGC
The DNA here is from genome assembly GCA_045636605.1 of Eubacteriales bacterium. Classification (GTDB taxonomy): domain Bacteria; phylum Bacillota; class Clostridia; order Oscillospirales; family CAG-272; genus RGIG2000. Next base: position 32,948 of record JAZTXV010000022.1, read on the forward strand.
ATTTTATGATAATATTATATGGAAAGAATTTTATGCCTAACAGAGAGGAAAATTTATGAAGAGAAAACTAATCGTTTTGGCGGTTATGGTGATTGCAATAATGACTGCTTTTGCAATTTCTGTCAGTGCCGCAACCTATTACGTTGACGGGGACGGAGCCCTCGTTGACTCAACAAGCGATAAAATCGCATACGAATATGAGCTAAGCTCAAAGGGATTCATCCCCGATATTTATTTACACGATACAACGGTGACCAAAATCGTAATTCCCGATATGCCTGATTTTACGGGAACCGTTCAGCTTCAATCGGGATATTCCGCAAGCCTTGGCGTTTACGCAATAGCTGATAAGGAAGCAAAGACAACTAATCTTATGACTCAAATCACCGAGGTCGAAATTCACGAAAATATGTATCTTGACGGAGCATATACTGTCGGAGTGTTTGCAGGCTATACTTCACTTGAGAAAATATCCTTCTATGCTAAGGTGTCAGTCGCAAGCAAGGGGGGATTTTTCCAGAATTGTAATGCGCTTTGTGAGCTTCACTTCTACGGACAGGACATTTCTGTTCCAAGCACGCTTATAAACACCCTCAAGCATACAAATGAGGTAACGATTGCATTTCACGAGGGCTCAAGCGGAACACTTTCGACAGGCAGCGAAACCTTGCCTACCTTCAGCACTCTTAACAACTGGAAAATTATAATCAACCCCAATATTACCCCATCAAATATGAGTGATACAAGGCTTGGACACAAATGGGGAGCAGGAGTTCTTACGACAACCGGTTGGGAGCTTATTATGGCGTGCGATCCTTCTCTTTACACGCAACAGGAGCTTGAAGCGCTCAAAACAAGCCACTGCTTCCGATCAAGAGCAGAATTTCTTGAAGGGGCAAGCATTAAGGAAGCGACAGTTATGTCCTACTGCGATGCACTCTACAACGGAGCGCACAACGGGGCGAAGGACGATAACAACTGCGAAACATCTGTTGATTGCACAAGATGCTCATTTACTATCAAAGAGGCAAGCGCGCACAATATAAAAACCGTGATTACATACGAAAACGGCTTTGGCAAGGACGGCAAGAAGCTTTGTGATTGCGTCAGCGAGGGCTGTACCGTTGTTGATACCGATACAGTAGCTCCCGCATTTTTTGAATGTCTTGGCTATTCCGTGCCCGAGGACAACAGATACGACGGGCTTTATGTTGCCTTCAATGTTTCAAATCTTAACGCATATATTGAATATGTCAGCGTTATGGGTGAGTTTAAATACGGAATTGCAATAGCAAATGCAAAGGGCGTAGGCTCGCTTATCTCACTTGAGGGCGACGAATGTGTGTTCTCGGCAGAAAAGGGCTTATGTGCAGATATGACAGGCTCGGAGTACACGACCTTTAAGCTTTCAATTATGGGCTTTAACGAATCAGTTGCCGATACACTCGACCTTGTAATTGCGGCATATGCGGCAGCAGATTACGGTGCCGACGGAGAAGCAGAGGTCAAATTCATTCAGCACGAGCTCGCAAACGAACCGAATAAAATCGTAAACGGCTTCAATACCGTAAGCCTCAACAGGGCCTACTATAACCTCTATCCCTCAAAAAAGGAAGACTAACCCTTAATAAATACCCCCAAAGCGCTCCCACGGAGCGCTTTTCCTTTGCCATAGCTCGCATTAAATGAACAAAATTACAGCCCTTTTGAAAAATCAAATAGTATTGACAAAGCAGAGAAAGGGTGCTAATATGAAATTAGGTAAATAGTGACTTTAAGCGTTGCTGATAAGGCAATGGCGAGAATTACTGAAGGTTAGACAGGCTTTTGGTAATCTCGGCGATTTCGTACTTTGGTCGCAAGCTCGTCAAATGACGGGAAAACTGTCTGTTTTTCGTTATTCGGCACCTTGCGGTCTATTGAACGCAGGTGTTTTTTTGTCCTTTTTATCAATTCATTATCAAGGAGGAAACAAATATGTTTTCCAAAATCAATCTGTCACTCAAGCGCATCAACTACAAGCTCTTTTTTGCACTACTTGTCCTCGGATTAGCCCCCACCATTTACACAACGGCTCGTGTGTTTTTCTTAGGACAATTACCGGGCGAATGGTCTTTCTCAATCGCAGGTCAGCTTTCGTGGGTTAACCTCTTATACGAAATTCTTAACGAAGCAATCATATTGCCGTTGTTCTATTTCGTAGGCAAGGTAAAGCACGACGAAGAAGAGCTTTCAAACAGAGTTCGAACAGGCATGCTAATCTCGTTTGGCACATATGCGGTTCTTTCGACGGTCGTATTTATCTTTGCCGAGCCACTACTGAATTTAATGGCAACCGATGCAAGCATTATCGAAGCATCAATATCTTACATACGCATTGAAAGCATCGCAAATGTATTTGCAATTTTAACGCAGTTTGCACTCGTTGCGCTTGTAGCAGTTAGGAAAAGCAAATACCTTTATGCACTCACGGGAGTAAAGCTTGTGTTGTGCCTCGTGTCCGATACTTTTCTCGTTTCAAGCCTACCCGTGTCGCTAAATTTAGGTGTAAACGGAATAGGCTACTCGAATATTATCGTAAACGCAATCCTTCTTGCCGTGTCAATCGTGCTGCTCGCAGTTGAAGGGATCAATGTCTTTGCAAAGGTAAAGCTCAATTTCTCTTGGGCAAAGGAATTTGCAAAAATTGGCGGTGTTTCGGGCATAGAATCGCTTGTACGTAATGTCGCATATACGATTATGATTGCACGAATGGTGAATGTCGTAGGCGAGCAGGGAACATACTGGGTTGCAAACAATTTTATTTGGGGGTGGCTTCTTTTGCCGGTAATTCAGCTTGGCGAGCTTATCAAGCAAGAGGTATCAACCGACAAAGAAAATGTCCGTCGCAACTCGCTCGGCTATTTTGGCATAACAGCCATTATATCAGTGCTGTGGCTTGTCACCATACCGACTTGGAAGCCGTTTATGACACATGCTTTGGGCTTTACCGATGTGGATAAGCTCTTCAACCTTGTTATGATTCTTGTTGGATTCTATGTGCTTTACGCATTCCAAAATGTGTTCGACTCCACATTCTACGGTCTTGGTAAGACAAATTATATGCTCTTTGAATCGGTAGTAACAAACACAATCTACTATGGCATCGCATTTCTCCTCTACACAACAGGCGTGTGGACTCCAACTCTTACGGGAATCGCCTTGCTCTTCGGCATCGGTAACGCCTTTGACAGCATAGTTTCCCTTGTCGCATATCTATATCTGCTGAAAAAAGAGAAAATCAACATCCTAAAAACTGAATAACAAAAATCGCCGACGATTACTCGTCGGCGATTTTTATGTATAACTCCACAAAGCCGAGGACGGTTAATCCAAGCTATCAGACGGGGGAAGGATTGATTCTGTCGAGAGGTCGTCGAGAGCGGTTATTTCACGTAGCTTGGCGTTTATCATTCTCGTTCTTGTGCCGACGAGCCTTTCAAGCTCCTCGCTTGCCTCGTCAAATTTCTTTTGTGCCTTTGAAAGCACCTCACCGAATTTTCCAAACTCTGCCTTAACTGCGCCTAACAGCTCAAATACCTGAGATGAGCGCTTTTGAATTGCAAGAGTGCGGAAGCCCATTTGAAGTGAATTCAAAAGTGCGCTGAGCGTTGATGGGCCCGCTACCGTGATTTTATACTCTCGCTGAAGCTCCTCGAAAAGCCCCAAGCTAAGCACCTCGGAATAAAGCGACTCTATTGGCAAAAACATAATGGCGAAATCGGTAGTTCTTGGTGGCTCTATGTATTTGTCGTGAATTTTCTTGGCAAATTGCTTGATTGTGGAGCGAAGCGCCTTTTTTGCACTCTCAAGGCGTTCCCTGTCAAGCGCATCTGCGGCATCTCTGAGCTCGTGATACGGTTCAAGCGGGAATTTTGCATCAATCGGTAAATATACCACGCTATCACTCGCCCCGGGCATTTTTATCGCAAATTCGACAGGATCGTGCGAGGTGGATTTGGTGACAATGTTCGTTTCATATTGCTCAGGCGTCAAAAGCTCACAAATGATGCTTTCAAGCGCAATTTCACCCACAATACCCTTTGTTTTTACGTTCGTCAGCACACGGTTTAGCGAGCTTACATCTGATGCAAGCGTCTTTATCTCGCCGATTGCAACACCAACATCGGCAATCTGCCGTATCACGCTATCAAACGATGCCTTGAGCCGAGCGCCTAAGGTTGCATCAAGCTTTTCGCCGACGATTTTTTGGATTTCCTCAAGCCGTTCTCGAACCTGCGTGCGTATCGTGTCAAGCCCCGTATCGAGCCTGGTAAGCATTGCATCGTTGTTTTGTCGCTCCGCTTCGGTGATTTTGGCGAAGCTGTCGGCGAGCGTTTTTAAAATCTCGAGATGATTCGTGGCGCTACCGTCGCCAAGACGGCGCATTTCTGTCTCGAGATGCTCGATTTGCGTGCCGATTGCGGCAATAAGCGATGCATTAGATGCCATAACCGACGAGCTAACCGATGAGCTAAGCTCTCCGATAGTACGGCTTACGGCAAGGCCTATCTCGCTTTTATCAATCTCGACGGGCATTCGGCGCTTGAAGATCAAGGCACAAACACCTATAAGGACAAGCGAGGTGAAAATTAAATTTAAAATCAAAAGCAGCTCCATAATTTCTCCTTGGTGGGTATTCCACATTCATATTTTTCTAATTTGATTTTATCACATATAAAATGGTAGCGCAACAGAAAAATTTTTTCTCCTGTCGTAAAATTTTAACATTTATACTATTGAAACTTTGGGCATAGTATGGTAAAATTTAAGTAACTACAAAAAAAGAAGGCGACAGATATGAGAAAAACCAAAATTGTATGCACAATAGGACCTGCCTGCAACAACGAGGCAACCTTAACACAGATGGCTCTTGCCGGAATGAACGTGGCAAGGCTTAACTTCTCTCACGGAACGCACGAAGATCACCAACGCAACGTTGATATGCTCAAGCGTGTACGTCGTGAGCTTAATATTCCTCTTGCAATTATGCTTGATACAAAGGGCCCGGAGTACCGTATCGGCACATTTGAAAACGGAAAGGAAATGATAAAGGAGGGCGATACCTTTACCTTCACCACCCGTGACGTTGTAGGAACAAATCAAATCGTATCGGTGAGCTATAAAAACCTCGCCGCCGAGCTTGATCCGGGTGATAAAATACTTGTAAACAACGGACTTTTGGTCTTTAGGGTTGAAAAAATCGAGGATACCGAGATTATTTGCCGTGTAATTGCCGGCGGAGAAATCTCCAACCGTAAGAGCATGAGCTTTCCTGGACAGGTAATGAACCAAATCTACCTGAGTGAGCAGGACAAAAAGGATCTTCTTTTTGCTATTGAAAACGATTTCGAGTATATCGCTTGCTCGTTCGTATCCAGAGTTCAAGACATCCTTGACGTAAAGGACTTTTTAAAGATCAACGGAGCAAACAATATCGGCATTATCGCAAAGATTGAAAATCAATCGGGTGTTGATAATATCGAGCAGATTTGCGCCGAGTGTGACGGAATTATGATAGGCCGTGGAGATATGGGCGTTGAAATTCCGTTTGAGGAGGTTCCTGCCATCCAAAAGAAGATAATTACAAAGTGCCGTATGCTCGGAAAGAGAGTTATAACGGCTACGGAAATGCTTGAGAGCATGACAACCAATCCCCGTCCGACAAGAGCCGAGATTTCCGACGTTGCAAACGCAGTTTTCGACGGCACCAGTGCAATAATGCTTTCCGGTGAAACGGCGGCGGGAAAATATCCTGTTCTCACCGTTCAAACGATGTCAAAAATTGCGGAGCAGGCGGAGAAAAACGTGGATTACAGAAAAATCTTCTATACCACCGATTTCAAAATTAAGAATTCCATGGATGCGATTTCTCACTCCGTGTGCGGAATGGCAATGGATATTGATGCGAAGGCTATCGTCGTTTGCTCGATGTCGGGAATGACTGCAAGAATGGTATCCCGCTTCCGTTCGCCTGTTGATATTGTGGGACTTACCGTTAGCGAAAAAACGTGGCATCAGCTTTCGCTTTCTTGGGGCGTAATTCCCGTTATGTGCGAGGTGTATCCGCAGATTGAGGTGCTTTTCTATACCGCAAAGAACCTTGTAAAGAACAAGCTTGGACTTAGCGCAGGCGATAAAATTGTTATCACGGGCGGCTCACAGACGGGTGCAAGCGGAAATACAAACACAATCAGAATGGAAACGATTTGATGCGTTTTTGCAAAACATATGAAATTTCGTTCATATAATAAATGACAAAAAGTCCGCTTAACAAGCGGACTTTTTTGCATTACACCTCAATATATTCTAAATATGAACATATTAGCATATATTTATATGAATGAGTTATTTCGAAAGGTCAAGACCTCGAACAATCTCTCTTAGTCGTAGAATATAAACAGGAGAAACGGAAAGCTCGTCAATGCCCATTCTCAAAAAATCTTCTGTCAGGGACAAATCGGAGGCAAGCTCTCCGCAAATGCCAATCCAACCTCCGTGAGCGTGAATTGACCTCGCCGACATCTCAATAAGCTTAAAAATCGAATCGTGATGCGTGTCGCAGAATTCGTCAAGAAACGGACTTTGCCTGTCGCACGCAAGCGTGTATTGCGTCAGGTCATTCGTTCCAACGCTAAAAAAGTCAACGAGTGTGGCAAGCTCGTCGCTTATAAGCGCAGATGCGGGCGTTTCTATCATAATTCCTATTTGAATGTCATTCGATATGGGTATTTGCTCACTAATAAGCTCGCTTTTGGCATCATTTAGCAAGTCAAGCGCCCTTTCAAGCTCGCTTTTGCTCGTTATCATAGGAAACATAATTCCGAGATGTCCGTGAGCGCTTGCACGAAGAAGGGCTCTGAGCTGCTCCTTGAAAAGCTCGGTTCTTTGAAGGCACAGGCGTATTCCGCGAAGCCCCAACGCCGGATTTTCCTCCTTTGGCAAATCAAGATACGGCACAACCTTATCTGCGCCGATATCCAACGTGCGTATAACGGTAAGGCGTTCTCCCATTGTTTCCAAAATTCTTTTATAAATGGAGAATTGCTCGTCCTCGCTCGGAGCACTGTCCCGTTCAAGATACAAAAATTCGCTCCTGAAAAGGCCGATGCCCTCGGCATCGCTCAAAAGCGCCTCTCCAACCCCCGCAATACTGCCCACATTTGCAAAAAGCTTGATTTTCGTTCCGTCAAGGGTTACCGTGTCTTTGCCTCGAAGCAGGGTTAGACGCTCCTTTGATTCGATATCGGCGCTTTGCCGTTGTACGAAGCTCTCGAGAGTCTTTGCATCGGGATTTATTACAACCTCTCCCGTGTAGCCGTCAACGCATAGCATATCACCGTCACTAAGACAGGATAAAAACCGTTCTCCCACCGAAACGACGGCGGGAATTGCCATATTCCGTGCCAAAATCGCACTGTGAGAGGTGAGTGAGCCTCCCGAGGTCACAAACGCTAAAATCTGAGCCGTATCAAGAGATATCGTTTCGCTCGGAGTCAGCTCGTCGGAGCAGATAATGTGCCCTGTTGATGCATCAACAGGCACACTCTCCCCCTGCAAAATCGAAATCAAACGAGAGGAAACATCCTCAATATCGGCTGCTCTCGCCCTCATATACGGATCGCTCATAGACGAAAAAAGATACGAGAAATTCTCGCACGCAACAGATACGGCATACTCAGCATTGACGCTCTGCGTGCGAATAATGCTTGTTATAGAGTCATTGTAATCCTCGTCGTCAAGCATCATTTTGTGAATTTGAAAAATCTGTGCATTCGCCTCTCCAAGCTCGCTTTTCGCCCTTGCATATATTGCATCAAGCTCCCTTGATGCCTCAAGCTTAGCCTCAGAAAGCCTCAAAATCTCATTACTCGGACTTGGAATTTTGAATTTCTTCGGCTTTTTTCGGGATTTCTTCAAAAGCCTCACACGTCCTATTGCAATAGCCCCGTAAACGCCCTTACCCTTGAATTTTATCATAAGATTACTCCTCGTTAAATTATTGGAATTTACAAAAAGTATTCCCAAAAAAACGCACAATACGCAAAAAAGAGCCACACTCTCTTGAAAATTTAATACGAAGGTGTTAAAATATATACATAAAATTATGAAAGAGGTGCTTTTATGAAAATTTTGACTATTGGAAACAGCTTTTCGCAGGATGCAACGAGATATTTAAGAGAGGTGTCGAACGATACACTTTTTGTTCGTAATCTTTGTATTGGCGGATGCTCGCTTGAAACGCACGCAAAAAACATAGCAGAGGGCAACGCATTTTACTCATACGAAATAGATGCACAATCAATAGCGATTAAGTCAATAAACGAGGTGCTTACCCTTGAAAAATGGGATTACATTACCATACAGCAGGTAAGTCATTTTTCGGGAATTGAATGGACATATGAGCCGTTTATCGCATACGTGCTCGACTATATCAAGGCAGCCTGCCCGGATGCCAAAATCGCCTTTCACAGAACGTGGTCGTACGATCCGTCATCTGATCACGGCGGATTTCCGTACTATAACAGAAATACAAATTTGATGTATGAAAAAATCGTCGAGGCATCAGATAAAATCACGAAAAAATACAATCTCCCGATAATCGACAACGGCACGGCAATTCAAAGGGCAAGAGAGCTTGATTACTTCAACGTGGAGAAGGGCGGAATTTCTATCAACCGTGACGGCTTCCACCTCTCACTCGATTACGGCAGATATCTTGCCGCACTCACAATGTATGAATTCTTCACGGGCAAGAGCAAGAAAACGGTCACCTTCGCACCCGAGGGCACGGATCCGCAGATTATCGAGGCACTCAAAAATCTTTAATGCCACGATAGCCCCTCGCTTGACGAAACGGAAGCACCGAGGTAGCAGGCGGAGCATTCGGTGATTTGGACCGAGCAACTCACTCTGATATTGCGAAAATTATGGCATCGCATAAGATAGTAAAGGTTGAAATCGCATAACAATTTGAACGAAAAAGCAGAAAAGCTCGACACAGGTCGAGCTTTTTTATGTTTATATTCTGACAACCTTGCCCCACGGGGGCGTAGCATCGTCATTGTTTATTATCCAAAGCACAGGAATATCCATAGCATCCTGCTTTTGAGGGAATGGCGCATAGCCGTCGGTTAAAATTATAACGCTTGCGGGAGGTGTGTCCATTTTGGAGCGTATGTATTGGAAAATACAGTGAAAATTCGTTCCGCCGCCGCCGATGGGACGTATGATATCAAGCTCGTCGATTGACGAAAAGGGGACAGGAGGAATGACGGTTGCGTCGAAAAAGCCGAGCCACCCCTCAAGGTGCCCGTTGAATTGCAGAAGTGCACCGCGTACCTCGTTAAAGGCGTCTGTTACCATTTCATCACTCATAGATCCCGATGTGTCAATCATGAACAGAATGTTCTTGACGCTATCGTCACATTCGTTGTAATCGGGCAAAAAGAAATCAAAATCCCCAAATCGCTTATCGGGAGGAGAGAAGGAATAGTCGTTTATCTCCTCCTGAACGAAGCTGTTCAGCACCTCTCTCCAATTTATTTTTGCACGGCTCCTTTCAAGCAGAATCCTTTGTGCAAAGGCAGGAATATTGCCCCACGTGTTTGACGGCTCGGAAATGGAGATTACTCTCACCGCATCCTCAAATCGCCCCGCCCATGTATCTATTATTTCGTTATCAATGTCACCCTCCACCCATCTTGAATGGTCGTCGATTGTGGAGTATTTTCCCGATGTAGAGGAGCTTCCTCGTCTTTCAAGTGTGCCGTTGCCGTCATTTTCCGAGCCGTCGCCGTCACCTGTGCCCGCACCCGTACCATCGCCCTTCTTCAAGCTGTCGGGCAGCATCTCGTAGACCTCCTCGGCAGTGTAAAGGTAGCCCTCCTTGCCGTTAGGAGCAAGATGCATAGACTCGCCGCCTGCGCTTCTTACGGTGATTTTGCTCACATTGTTGCCACAGCTGTGCAAAATATTCGAATTTACCACAATATCGCAGGCAATATTGAATGCATCGGGATTCCTTTTCCCCTCACGGAAGCAATGCTGAAGCACCACGTGTAAAATCTCGTGCATCATAACGAAATCAAGCTCTGTGTCCGAGAGTGTGTCAAGAAATGACGGCGAAAAATAGATTTTCCTTGCATCCGTTGCCGCCGTGTCAATCGTTTCGTCAAGCGCAAAGCTCATATGAGATAAAAGAAGCCCATAGAAGCCGTGATTTGCGAGAATACGAAGCCTCGACATCAGAAGCCGAGATGCACACGCACGTGCTGTATCGGAGTTAATTGCCATTTAAAAGTTTCCCCTTTGAATTAAGCCATTTCGTAAAAGACGGAATACTCATAAGATATCTTTTGAAATCCTCGTCAATCGCCATATAGTTTTTAAGAAGCACAACGGAGAAGTCCGCAGGAAGCCTCATGCCGTATTGTATTGATGTTTCAATGGCGCGCACGTTGTCCCTATGCTCGCTCACGTATGAGGTCATTGACGAGATAAGAGCATACAAAACGTCTGTTTCTCTTGGTATTTCGGTGTATTTGCCCGAGAAAACATCCTCAATTCTCGGTAGCTTGTCAAACACTCTGCACCAGGAGCAGAACTCCGTTGCCGTACCGCCGCCGATGCATCCTGAGATGAGCGGATAAATTGATGTCGGATCATCTCCCGATACACGCAAAAGATTACTTACCATCTCCCACGAGCGAGGAGTCGGGAATGCCTGATTGTCGCTTGACGTGTCGCTGTCAAGGAGCAAATCGTGCCTGAAGGACAAAAAGCCCGTAATCTTCGGCGAAATGCCGTGGGATACAGCCCAACGAAGCCACGAATCGAAGCTCGCCTCAATCTCGATGTGGCAAAGACGGTTTGCCAGAGCTCTTGGCATCTTGTATGCAACGCTTTTGTCGGTAACCCTGTTTCCTGCAGCTATTACGATACAGTTGTCGGGAAGCCTATGCTCTCCTACAACTCTGTCAAGGGTAATCTGATATGCCGCCGCCTGCACCGATTGAGGTGCGGCGGAAATCTCGTCGAGGAACAAAATGTTCACCACGTCATCGCTCTCGTTCATTTGGAATATCTTGGGCTTTAGCCACACTGCAAGGGTTTTGTCCTCGTTTGCCGTCGGTATTCCTCGCAAATCAATAGGATTGAACAGAAGCAGACGCACGTCAGTTACCACACACTCTCTGCCCGTAGCATCGGTGATTTCGCCTGCCAGCTGACGAACAAGCTGGGATTTACCGATACCCGGTGCACCCCAGAGCATAACAGACGGCAGATTCTTGAACGGCGTACCCGATATGACAGCCGATATGTAAATTTTCGAAAGAGAGTCAACCGTACGGTCAACACTCAAGATAGGAATGTTCATTTTTCCGAAATCCTTCATTGTGTAACTCCCAATTCATTGTCTATTCTTTTTATTTCAGCCATAAGCTGCTCGATTTTCGAGGAGTACGTATCGTCCTCGCCGAGCGCAATTTCAATGTCTCTTTTCTTGATAAGAAGCGCCTCAAGACCTTCCTCAAGTCGCCCAAGGTGCTTTTCAAGGGCATCGAGGAAATTATCGATACGAGGCAGATAGCCTATGCTCGAATCACCTAATTCAAGGTGATATTTTCCCTCTCTTACAAGCCAAATAAACGGCTTGTCGGCGTTCATTGCTGCGCCGAGAGTAATCATAAAGCCACGGTGCTCGAAAAGAGGCGTTTCCGTCGTCTCAAGAAGATTGTCACGCAACGCAAGCTCAAGGCGCTCTCTAAATCGCTTTCTTTGCTCCTTGTCAAGCTCCTTGTAGGTGCTTTCTCTTAAAAATTCGAGGTCACGTATCGCTTTTTCGATAATTTTCCTTTGAGTTTCTATAAGTGACGGAAGTGTATCAAGCTCAATTCTGAGCATCTCGTGACGGCGGATTCTCTCACGCTTCAAAATAAGCAGTCTGTCAAGCTCGTTTGCCCTTTCAACCCTTTCCTTTACCAAGGGATTGCCGATAGCGATTGCCTTTACCTCGGCATAGGACAGAACCGTGTCGCAAACGTCGCTTCCCTCTCGCTCGTACATATGCCCCGAGAGAATAGAGGAAATAAAGCGTTGCTTCGTTTCGAGAAGCTGCCATGAATATGCATCAAAGCTTCCGGAGGTTATATACCTGTATATGAAAACCTTTTCGTTTTCGTTGCCCTGACGCAAAATTCGTCCCTCACGCTGTGTCATATCGGCAGGACGCCACGGCACGTCAAGGTGGTGAATTGCAATAAGCTTGTCCTGAACGTTTACGCCAAGACCGAGCTTGAATGTCGAGCCGATAAGAACCCTGATTTCGCCCTTTCTTGTCGCTTCAAATAGCCTCTCCCTTGCGCTTGGAGTGCCTGCGGAGTGTATAAATGCAATTTGCTCATACGGAATACCCCTTGTCACAAGAAGCGATCTCAGCTCGTCGTAAATGTTGAAGGATGCCTTCGGAGTGGAGTAGTCGCAGAAAACAAGCTGCGTGCCTTTTGTTTCATTGTATTCAAAATAAAGCCTTGCCACATTGTCGGCGCACGCCTCTGACTTTGAGCATCTCTGAGGTGGTATTCCCTCGTCGATAAGACGCATATCAAGCGCCGCCTTTCGTCCGTCGGTGGTAATCATGAGCATATTGTCCTCGCTTCGCTTCACCTTGTGCGAGCGCACCTGCTCTGCACGCTCGGAGATTACCTTGAGGTAGTCCTCAAAAACCTCTGCTCGCTCGGTTACCGTATCGATGTAGCCGTCAAAAGCAGGAACGCCGGCGCTTTCGTCAACGATGTGGAAATCTGCCACGCTCGCCAAAAGTGAGGTAAGCTCAGGCAGATTGTGAAATTTCGAGAAGCGGGAGGTGAGTCGGTACGAGCTTGTATCAACATCAATTTCAAACTCCGTTCGCTTCTCGGCAAACATACCAATCCAACCGTCAAAGCTTGAAAGACCGAGAAGCTTCAAATCTCCGTCCTGCAGATATTTCTGCATAACAAACGCATCTGTTATGGAGTTGGTTATCGGCGTTCCCGTTGCAAGAACTACTCCACGTCCGCCGTTTTTTCGCTGAACGAAGCGTATCTTGTTCAAAATGTCCTGACATTTCGGGCTGCCCGAGGAGCTGATGCCGAGAACTCTGCCCGTATGGGTGTGTAGCGGCACGTTTTTATAGTTGTGCGCCTCGTCAATGAAAATCGTATTTATGTCAAGCTCGTCGAAAAATATCGTGCCAAGCGACACCTCGGGCGATGCTCTTAGCGCCTCGATTTTCTTTTCGAGCGCCTTAATTTGCCTTCCGTAACGATTGGTATATAGATTGCTCATCGCTTTGTTGTATTCCTCTATTTCGTTTTCGAGCAGCTCAATTTGCGACCGCTTTGAGAAGGGAATAAGCTCAAAGGAGCTGTATGCCATAATTATTCCGTCGAAATCCTCGTCACGAATTTGCTTTAGCACACCTATTCGCTTCTTTGGAGTAAAGCTCTTTGGCTCTACGCAAAGAAGATTGGCATTCGGGTACATAGACAGGAAAATTTGCTTCCATTGACCTATAAGATTGTTCGGTACAACGAAAATGTTCTTTTTGGATATGCCCGTACGCCTGAGCTCCATAGCCCCCGCAATCATAATATAGGTTTTTCCGCTTCCCACATCGTGAGCGAGCAGAGTGTTGGGTGTAAAAAGAATACGGGCAACGGCATTTCGCTGATACGGATAGAGATTTATCTCAGGGTTAAGTCCCGGCAGAGTCAAAAACGAGCCGTCAAAATGTCTTACTCTGTTCGAGGAATATCTCGTTTCATAGATTCTTTCAAGCTCCGCCTTGCGCTCCGGCGAGGTCCAAATCCAATCCTTGAACGCTTTTACGATAATTTCCTGCTTTTCAAGCACACGCAAGGTTTTTGCCTCATTTAGACGCTTTTCCGTTTTGCCCGGAGTTGTCCTTGACGGAATCTCGTCAAACACCTCGACAGGCGACTGATTGAGCGTTTTTTCAATGATTACAAGTGCGTTCATATAGCGAGTGCCGTACGTATCGTAGCATCTGCCGCTGTATTGCGTGCCGTCGTATCTGCTCAACACGGGAATTTCCCATATGCCCCGTCCCTCGTCGTGATAGCAGTTAAGCGCACCCGAGGGGTATTTGAAGCTTATATTGCCGAGCAGGTAAGTGATAAAATCGTCAATCACTGAGGTGGGTAGCCACGGAGAGCCGAGAGTTACGTATATGTCATCTGTTGCAAGCCGCTTCGGCATAACCCTTTTCAACGCCTCGACGTTTTGTGAAAAGTAGCCCTTATATTTTTCATTTGCCTCTGTGGCAACACGGAGCTTTTCACGAAGCGAGCCGCTAAGGTATTCGTCCGCCGTTTCCCAGCCCTTATAGAAGCATTCTCCCCACGTTAGCGGATTTTGATATATAGAGCCTCGCAGGGACATGATGACGCTTTTGTAGTCTAAGCCCGTGATTGCGGCTATATATTCGATATCAACCCTTGCAAGCGTGTTAAGCGAGGAAATAAGCGCATCTGCCACATCGTCAGTATGCTCAAGCGGAGCACTTTGATTTGTAACGAACAGATTTTCAAAATCGGACGGCAAATCCATACAGGTGATTTCCGCAATTCGCTCATCCTCAAGGCGCTGAGCCTCCTCTAACTCGGCCATTTCATGCGCCTCTCGCATCGTAGCAAGCTCAAGAAGCCTTTTCTGCTCGGCAAGCATTCTTGCTTCCTTTTCCGCCTTGGCTCTTTCTCGTAAAGAGCGAAGCTCTAAAATAAGGTCCTCGGGATGCTGTGCGTAGTAGTTCACCTCAGACACACTTAATCGACGGTACGTCTTGAGCTCTGCCAAAAACAGCTCCAAATATTTTTGTGAAATCTTCACTTAGTCATCCTTTCTAAAATTGCGTGTCGGGAAAGCCAACGCAGGCCCGACACAAAAAACAGTATGCCGATGCTATTATTGTAGCATCGGCCGGAATAGGAAATGTCCTGGTTCTTGTGACATTTCCAAATGGGCGTTACGCCCGATTTGCAGGTCTATTTCTGCGAGGGAAAATATCTATCTCGCTCCTCACCTATGGTGGTGCTGTCTCCGTGTCCGGGGTAAACAGATAAGGACGCATCAAGCGACAAAATTCTCTTTAACGACTCCGATAAAAGCCTGAAATCGCCACCCTTTAGGTCTGTTCTGCCGTAGCCGCCTTTGAAAAGCGTATCGCCGACAAAAATTGCGCCCTCGCTCCTTGCCAAAACGCAAATTCCCCCGGGTGTGTGTCCCGGTGTGTGCATAATCTCTGCGACGACTTGCCCAACACGCAGGCTATCTCCTTCTTCAACGGTATGAAAATCTCCCTCGTATGCGTGCGGATGTGACAAAAGCGCAGTCGCATTGGACACACTGTCACGCAAGAAGGGAACCTCGCTTGTGTGACAAATCAACGTGGCATCGGGGAAAATAGAAGCATATTTATTGAAGTATTCCGCATGGTCAAAATGACCGTGAGTCAAAACGATATATTTGAGAGAAAGCCCTTGATTTGTCAAAAAGTCGCAAATCGGTGTACATTCCACACCGCAATCAATGAGCATCGCCTCTTTCGAGTCGTAAAGCAAATATGAGCAGGAGCCAAGCAGTCCTGCGCCAAAGCATTTAATCATAAAATCACCTCAAGGCTTAATTTTCGCATTTGCTGCGCATATGTCAATATTCTATCATATGCGACAGATTAAGTCAAATGGTAAGTGTGACATTTTTTGCACAATCGCAGGAAATTTTGTGCATTTTTAGCAAAAAAGGTCGAATTTGTGCAATCTGCATAAAAACAAATAACAGAATTTGGTCAATGTGCTAATTGACAGCATAAAAAGTAATATAGTATAATATTATTATATATCGGGCGTAAAATACTTTTTGCGCCCGCCTTGTAGTTTTAAAGGGACATAATTCGACATAATTCGATATAAAAAGAGAGAAATATTATGAAAGAGAAGCAAACGACAATGGCGGAATGGCCGCCGACGGGTAAGACTCCGTTCAAGGAGTATATAGAGGAGCAAATGCTTTGCGCCCACGCCGAAATGTATTCGGGAGAGACCGCATCTCCGTATTCGAGCGAGCCGTGTAGCATTGGCGACACCGCCGAGTATGAAAAAAAGCTGAGGGCATATCGCAGATGGGCAAGAAGAATAAAGAAAATACTCCAAAACGCTATTGCCGTAATTCAGCAGAAAATAGAAACACAAGCCTACAAGCTCGAAAGAGTTCGGCGTAGCCGAAAGGAAAGGGCGCAAAGGCTTATGCTCTTTGAGGACGGGGCATCGCTTAGAATAATGGCATTCAACTAAACGAAATTTTTAACAGGAGAAATAAATATGATAGAAATCACAAAAATTATGGAAGTGATCGGTAGGATCAACTCCAACTGTACGACCATTGACAACCTCGAGGTAAAGTTGACAACAGAGTACAAAAGAGAAAAGAGAACGGTAGAGTCATCGTGTACCGAAATGGTTGCGGAAATGCGACAAAAATACGATGCGTTCAAGGATAAGCATTTCCTTAGCATCAAAAGAGATATTAACGAGCTGATAGACCTTTTGAAAAAGGACTACTCTCAGGAATGGGCAAGCGTAAGTGTAAGCACCGCCGAGTTCTCTCGTAACAGCTACGAGGAAAACGAGAAGCTTCTTCACAAGATAATAGACGAGCTCAATACCGGCATCGGCAAGCTCAACGCAGTTGACTTTGATAAGCTCGTTCCACCGGTTAAAATCGAGGTAAACGGAGAAACCTTCACAACCTTCACGGGCAATCACGAGAACAAGACAACCTACGATACCTCGACACGCAAAAGAGAGATGATAAGAGATCCCCTTCCCATCAAGGAGCTTGCAACCGAGGTGTTCGGTCACTGTAAGAGAGCCCTTGCGTGCATCGACGCATTGATTATGCTTTACGACAGACAGTTTGACATAGGCAGCTTCGCAGCCTTTGTTGACGACAGTGCGGCGGCTTGGATGGCAGAGTTTGAGTCGAAAATCCGTACAAGGTACGTAAAGAGCTTTGATGAGCTTTTTGTTGACGAAACAGCCGGCGCAATTCCCAAGAGCTTCTTTGTGGAGCTTGACGAGGACGGCAAGAACTCCGATGTCGATGTTGTTGTAGGAGCAAGCGGCTTCAACAGAAGCATCAACATAGGTGATATCAAGCTTCTCGTTGAGGACGAGCCGAAGCACCTTAAGTACATTCAGGGAAGCCCTGTGCTTGACAGATATCTTGAAAACGGATATCTCAGCGCACCGCTTATTCTCGACCTGAAAAAATGCGGAAATATCGTTCTTAATGTTGACGAGGAGAATTACTCCGACAAAACGATTGATTTCGTAAATCAGCTCATTATGCAATTCCTTCTTTCCTTCCCGGCAAACAGAATCAATTTCTGTCTTGTTGACGTTGATAATAAGATGGAATTTTCACAGTTCAAGAAGCTCACAAAGATAAATAATGATATCCTTCTCGGCGGCATCGTTCGTGACGACCGTAAGCTCGAGGACACAATTAAGGATATGGAAATGAGAATGTATAAGGTAAACGACGACGTTCTCAGCTATAACGGAGTAGAGGACATCTACGAGTACAACGATCGCTTCAAGGCGAACCCGCAAAACGTTCACCTCTTTGTTCTCTCCAACTTCCCGTCGGGAATGAGAGATGAAACCGCAAGAAAGGTTCTCAAGCTCATTCAGGCAGGAAACAAGGCAGGTATTTACACAATCGTTATCAATAACGAGTCCTGCAACCTCGGTTCAATGTTCAAGGCAAACGAATATCAGCACTTTATGCAGAACGTATCAAGCAATGCGCTTGTAATCAATAAGGTTGGCGACAGATTCACCCTTGACCTTGACACGCCAAACTACTTCGAGCCCAAGACAGACATCAGAACCTCACAGCTTGATAGCATTATCGAAATGCTCAAGGATCACGCAACTCAGCTCAACAAGGTTGTTATTCCTCTTGAGCAAATGTTTGAGGACACCGATGCTATGGAAAAGAGCCCGAAGGGTATTCCTCCGACAGCCTCGCTTGTCGAGATTCCTATCGGTGCAAGAGGCGGAGAGCTTCAAACCCTTGCGTTGCCTACAAACGGAGACGTTCACGCAGTTGCGATCGGTGGTACCGGCTCAGGTAAGTCCAACCTCCTCCACACAATTATTATGAGCGCCTGCTACAAGTACAGCCCCGAGGAGCTCAACATTTACCTGCTTGATCTTAAGGAGGGCGTAGAGTTCAAGTATTACGAGAACCACCGTCTGCCGCACATCAAGCTTCTTGGTGTTGATCTTAAGGAGGATATCTTCTCAGCGCTCGCAATTCTTAAAAACCTTCAAAACGAAATCACCCGCCGTGGTGCTATATTCAGAGAATGTGGCGTTTCGCAGATTGACGAATACGTTGCTAAGGGCAAAAAGATGCCGAGAATTCTCGTTATTATCGACGAAATTCAAGAGCTCTTTGAGATTGACGAGAAAATTGGTCAAGAGGCAGTTGCTCAGCTTGCAACCTTGTTCAAGCAGGGACGTGCATTCGGTATTAACATTCTTTGGGCTTCGCAGAACGTGCCTAACTTCCCCGGACTTAAGACAAAGGTTCTCAGCCAAATTAAGAACAGAATCAGCTTGCGTCTTAACGATCCCGACGACGCTCTCAGCATAGGAATTGATCCTAAGGCAGTTAAGAACCTCAACAGACCTGAAAAGGGACTTGGTGTTATCAACGATATTCGTTACGGTAACGACAGCGTTGAGTTCCGTGTTGCTTACGCATACGGCGTTGATGAGCGTACCACCTTCTCCGACAAGATTGTCAAAAAGTGGAAGAAGGTTACCGATGCAGTACCGCAAGCCCCGATGTTTATCGTCGGCGGAAACGAGGATCCGTCACCTATCGAGGGCGAAACACTCTTTACTCGTATTCCAACTGAAAACGACATCGTTTACAACGAGAGCGGAATGTATAACATCCAGCTCGGTCAGGACTACGTTGCAGGAAAGCCGTTTAATATCAATATTCCCATTGGCGGCGAGAAGGCAAACGTTATCGTTGCCGGCGTAGATGTCGAGATTTCAAGAGATATGATGGGCTATGCGCTCCTTTCGCTTATCGCAAACAGAGTTACCGATAGCCAGAGCGCAAGGGAGAACGCAAAGATCTACTACGCAAACGGCGAGATGATCAACCCGAGAAACAGCTCAGATTTGTTCAACGTAATCCGTACGGATTTCGAGGGCTTGGTAGAGCCTGTATCGTCGGTTGAAAGGTTTAAGCTTTGCATAAAGGATCTTTACAAGCTCTATAAGGACAGAGTTGCTCAGCGTAACGAAAGTGAGGAGCTTACAGAGTTCACACCTCGCTTCCTCGTTGTTCACTCAATCCAAAGATATGCGAGCATCTTTAATGAAAACCCAACGCTTAGCCTGAGCGACGAGGGCACCCCCAACAGCGAACCGAGCGCACCGACGCCCGCCGCAACGGGAAGCCTGTTCACCGCAGGAAGCCTGTTCTCAAGCGCATCGGCTCCCGTTACTCCGTCAAGTGCGCCGAAATCTGTATCAAGCATCCTGTTCAACTCCGCAGTTAAGGAGCTTCTCACCGAGGGCGGAGCATACGGAATTCATTTTATCGTATCAATCGACAATCCTCTCGGCATCGGTGCTATCAAGGAGGACCTCAAGAGCAGTATGTCGATCAAGCTTCTTACAAAGGGTATTGACAGCAACGCAACGGCTCACCTTTTGAGTGGTGACTATAAGGCGGCAGGAAGCCTCAACAACCCGAAGGTTGCTCTTGTTGCTATTGCCGATGAGCGTACTAAGATAAGAGTTTACCGCTACGATGCAGAGCAGGACGGCGGCTGGTACAAGAGGCTTTGCGAAGCATACAAGAAGCTCGGAGGCTAACCGTGGCAGACGTAATTATTGACGAGAGGGCGTTAGAGGAAGCCTCAGCGACCGTTAGAGTCTATCTATCAGGCTTAGACAGCGTCCTTAACGACGCCATAAGAAAAATCCAAGCATCCGCAGGAGATTGGAACGACGAGGACTACGAAAATCTGTTATCTGCCATAAGCTCATTTATGGCAGATATGGAGTCCCTCAAGGCAGGCGGGGAAGAGATTTTGTCAAGACTAAACGCAAAGATAGAGGCAATCCACAGATTGCGAAACATAACCATTTGAGGTGACCTTTATGGAATTTACAGGCATAGAGCAAGAGAATATCCTTACTGTCGAGAGGCTGTTTGAGAAAATCGACATTCAGGCAAGCGCCTCTGCCGAGGACATCACGGAGAGGGACGGACTTGACATTCCCGTCGGCATACGAGACGAGGATGGTGAAATACAGAATATTGTCCTTAAATCAAGCCTTTGTATAAGCAGCGTAGTCGTTGCGGGTAGTACAGGAACGGGAAAAACCAACCTTCTTAACACGATTTTGCTCAGCGCCTGCTACAAATACAGCCCCGAGGAGCTTGAGGTATATATTCTCGATTTCAATCAATATCATAGCGGATACGATCTTTACAGGGATTGTCATCTTCCGCATCTGAGCCTGTTTAAGCCCTGCTTGGATAAAAACCCCTTCGATTTGCTTGATGTCCTAAGGGGCTTTGAGGACGAGATGATTCGACGTGTCCAAGCATTTAATGAGGGCGGCGTCCGCCACGATTTTGACAGCTACATTCGCGCAGGCAACAAAATGAAAAGAATTCTCGTTATCGTTGACGCAATTGAGGAGCTTTTCAGAAACGAGCAGGTAGCGGACGAGGCAGCCGATTTGCTCCGCAGCATTATAAATCGGGCAAGGCTAACAGGAATTCATTTTGTGCTTTCATTTGAGGATCTTATCTGTGTTCCGAGAATGAAAATGAAGGTGATAGCGGGACTCTGCGCAAGAGTTAGCTTACAGCTTGCCGATCCGTACGATGCCTGCGTGCTAATGTTAAATCCCGATTCGGTTAAGGAGCTTGACGGCATCGCAGCTGCAGTTATAAATGATACTCGGTACGGCAGAGAATGTATCAAATTCCGCACAGCATACGCACACCCCACTGAGCGAAGGGCAGAGCTTGCTTTGCAAATCGCTGAAAAATGGAGAAAAATATAAACATTACAAGGAGAAAAAAGATGGCTTTTACTATTTCAGCAGAAGCGGCTAACAAGGCTATACAGTATTCGTCTGAGGCAATTCAAAGCCTTGCAGCCAACATAAACACGATGGACACAGTTGTAAACTCAAACTTTTCGGGCCTGCAGGACCCGTCATTCCGTCGATATATCGAGCTTTCCGAGCAAATGCAGGGAATGCTAAGACAGGTTGGCACTAAGATTGAAGCAGTCCAGGAATATTGCCAAAAGGTAATCAGATGGATTCAAGAATACGGAGAAACCTAATAGGAGGACGAAAAAATGGACGCATTAAAGCTGGATCCCAATTTGCTTGACGAAACGGCTCAGGCAATCACAAATTATTGCAATATGCAAAACCAGGTAATCGAGGATTATCTTTCAAAAATGAGCGCACTTCAGGGCGAGTGGACAGACGACCAAACAATAGGGCCGCTTCTTGAGGAGATAAGGAATCTCAAATCCTCTGTTGTCGAGCTTATGGGACAAATCAACGGCTACTACCCCGGCTATTTCAGACAAAAGGCTGAGGAAATCAGAAACAGACCTACATTCTAATCAGGCAAAAGAGAGAAAGCATGGAACAGTACGGAGCATTTTCTCAAGCCATCATCTCGCTTGACGGTGGCTTGAGCGAGGTAAGGGCGGCTTGGCAAGACCAAACCGCTCAAACCTACGATTCGATAAACGAAAATATGAAGGCCTGTGCGGCAGCCGTATGGCAGGTTTATACAAACGCCGCAGGCCTTTACGAAATGGAAAAGAAAAACTATAACGAGAGCGAGTTTGAGCAATACATAAACGAGCTCGGCGCAAGAGCATCGGCGGTGTGATATGGCAAGTATAAGGGCAGTAATGTCTGCAATAGAAAAATTTAATAGCCAAAGCAACGCAGGATATTCGGAGCTGCTCGCTATGGCAAACGAAATCCTGGCACAAACCGAAAGGCTGTGTATGGAGGTCAAGGCAGATAAGGAAACGATAGACAATCAAATATGTCGTGCATCTGCAATAAGGGACGAGGTCTCTCAAAAGGCAAGCTTCTACGAGCATCAAATGAACGGATATTATTCGGATATGAAGCGTGCCGAGGAGGAGATAGAATATGTAATGTCCCATCCGAAAACGAGAACAGTCACCGACGACGATGGTAATTCGTACGAGGTGGAGGAAATAGATTACGGCGCACTTGCCGCAGCCGAAAGAAGATACGAAAGCGCAAAGGAAAGCTATTATCATTTTGCGAACAAATATCAAGAAGCAGCGACAATAGCAGCCGATGCAGTACAGGTAATTGCAAAATTCGAGTCAATGGGAAAGGCAGTGGCATACGTTGCGGACTCCATTGAAGCGGCAACATACGAAATCAGAAAATTCATAAGACTTATGGAGGAGGAGGCAGAATACAACCTCCAAGCGCTCTCTGCGCTTATAAGCAGACTTGGAGAATATCTGTCCTCAAAGCCGATATTCCACCCCACAGGCTCAATTTCACTGAGCGCATCAGGTGGCGCATCAGGTGGCGCATCGGTCGGCTCGTCATCCTCGGTCGGCTACTCCGCCGGAGGTAGCTCTGCTTCGTCATCATCGGGAGTCACAAGCGGCGCTGCGACCTCGGGTGGACCAAAGGAAGG
Source organism: Eubacteriales bacterium (assembly GCA_045636605.1). Lineage (GTDB taxonomy): Bacteria > Bacillota > Clostridia > Oscillospirales > CAG-272 > RGIG2000. Next base: position 55,820 of record JAZTXV010000022.1, read on the forward strand.
CTTTTTAAGTGATTTGTTTTCTAAATGCTTCAACAGGGAAAACACTAAGTCTAAAGAAACTGTTGATATCGAAAATGCGGCTCACGAGGAATTTAAAAAATTATTAGCGTCTAAGAAAGAGATCGATATTGAAGCTCGAAATAAGGACACTTATGATTCAAATAATGATATTGCGGGTGATGGCAATCTTTTCTACGGCGTTGGTGGAAAGCACTTAAAGCAAGCGAAAAAGGAGCTTTTGTGCAAGCAAGGCAACAATTCTCGAAATAAATTGATGCTTGCAAGCGAGAAAAAGGGCAAGAAAGAATATGCATATACCTTTAGCGGCACATGCGGACCAACAACTCTTGCCAATACCGGAAGACAGCTCGGACTGTCAGAGTTAACCGAAGATAAGGTAGTAACCCTTGCATGTCAACTTGGATTGTGCAGACAACCCTCATATTCAGAGGATGGTAAGTATATTCTGCACACCGGTGGAGGAACGAATAACGAACAGATTGTGGCATTGGCGAAGCACCTTGAGCTTGAAGCGGCATATTCTCCGAGCTTAACTCTTGAAGAGCTTGACGAAACAATCAAGCGTGGAGGAGCTATGATGATGAGCGTGTATAGCGAGGATTTATCATCGAAATCGAACCCCGCAGAAAGAAAATTTAAGAACACAAACCACTGGGTTACCGTCACAGGAGTTACAAGAGATTCTAACGGAAAAATAGCAGGAATAATGATTACCGATACGGGAGGACACGTCGAAAGCTGTGACGGTACCGATATCATCAGCATAGAAAAATTCAATGCGATGAGAAAAAATTCGGGTGATTTTGCAGGTGTTTGCCTATTCAAGCCTGAAGCTGAGGTTAAAAAAGGAGACGACGAATGAATAACATAGAAAAAATAATATCGGCATGTCACTACCATAGAGAAAAAAGTCAATCGTTGTCCGTTCCGTTTATTGTCAATGACAACGGAACAGCAAAGATATCATGCTTCACTTATGACGAGCAGGAATTTGACGATAAGAACATTGTTATATCTGTTGGCGAGGCTTTTTTGACCGATTATGAAAAAATGCAGCTTGAAATTCTTAAGGTTACAGCTCAGCCCGACATTTTCCCGCTTGAAATCGTATATGACGATTCGGTAAGCATCACAAGAGAAAGCATAGATGCGTACTATGACTACCTTGACGAGATTATGTCAAACGGAAAAATAGACAAGGAAAAATACAAGAAACTCTTTTATACGATTTGCCCTAAAAGCCTGAAGCCTATTTATGACTTCTTCGGCGCAGAATTTATAGATTGACACCTCTTTCAAAACGGAGAGAAAAATGGACGAGCTTATTTTAGATCCCAACGCTCTTGCCGAGCTGGCAAGAATAATCGAAGAATATTGTGACAAGCAGTCGGCAATTCTTGAGGAATACCAATCGAATATGTTATCCCTCGAGAGCGAATGGGATGACGACCAAACCTTTGGCGAAATGCTAAAGGAAATATTGTCGCTAAAGCAGCAAATCCAACAAATGCTTGGGCAATTCAAGGGCTTTTACCCGCAATTTTTCAGAGAAAAAGCAGAAAAAATCGCAGGACGCCCGATATTTACAGGCGCATCGGGCGGAATTGGCTCCTTTGGCGGATTTGTCAGTGGTGGCTATGGCTCGGGTGGCGCATCCTTTGGCGGAGCATCCGGTGGTGCTTCGGGCGCAGGCTCATTCGGCTCATCCCCGTCAAGTGTGGCGGGTGGCGATTTCGTCTCTGACGGCAAAAGACCGACCTCGCTTAAAAAAACAAGACAAGAGTGGCATATCGACGGCTATGTCAAGACCTTCAACACCCCCGTTGAAACCGGAAAGCTGCTCAACTCCAACCAAGGCGTTCCGAAATCGCTTGGCGGAGAGGGCATTGACGGATTCAGAGGAACGTGCGGACTTGTCAGCGTCGAAAACGTCTTGCGTATGGCAGGCGTAAAAATCACCGAGGCGGAAATTGTGGAATACGCAAGAACGCATATCGGCAAGGGAGAAAGAATGCTCTGCACAACAAATAATACCCCGGGCAGAAACGGCGGCACGTACCCGGAGGACAGACAGGCAATTTTAAGACACTTCGGCATTGAATCCACAATCGAAAAATATTCCCTTGATACAATGGCGTCAGCCGTTGAGCAGGGCAGAGGAGTTATCGTGTCGGTTGATGCAAACGTGCTATGGCACGGCATAAGCGTAGCAGATAAGGCGTATCACGCCGTTACGGTAACAAGCATACAAAGAGATAAAGCAACGGGCGAAATCACAGGCGTTTACGTCTGCGACTCGGGCGCAAGAGGAAGCTCAAGCGCCGTGCTTGTCCCCGTTGAAAAAATGACCTATGCCCTTGAAAACGGCACAGGTAAAATGAACGTAACAAGCACAATAATAAGGTAAGGGTGGTGCGATATGGAATATAACGAAATCATAAACAGAGCAATGGATGCGTTTTATGAAAGCGGCAGAGATTTCCCATCCACTATGCTTTGCCCGATATTAGAGCACGATAACGAAGGCAACGTGGTTGACAGATTTTTGATGTGTGACGTCGTACGAAATTTCCAAAACGGAAAAATCGAAGGCATTGACGGCCCATACGAAATTTATCAGCAACGAACAGATACAGATACCATAGGCGAATTTTTGAAGCCCGAGCAAGTAAGGTCAACTCCAAAGGAGAATGCGCCTCCTCTCACAGACGGAGTGAGCATCTCGGAATTTTCGGCGCTTTATTTGCAGGTAAGAGAATTCGTATTCAAAAAACAGATAACAAATGCTCAAGCGGAGGCTCTTGTAAGACTCTTAACCATTTACGAGGAGCTTTTTGAGGCGGAATTTCAAGCGTTGTATCAAAGCTACGGCGCAGGCTTCTTCGATTGGGCACATTCTACGGTAAGGAGTTAAGATAATGGACAAAATAAGTGTAACCGACGGCGCACTCTCATCTGTCAGAAGCACACTTGAGGCGCTAAAGAGTGAGCTTAGCACGGTAACGGGGCAATGCTCCTCGACTCTGAACGGAGCGCTTGACAGCTTAGACGAAAGCATAAGGGGCGCAATCGCAGAATTCGCCGAGGCAATCCAAGCCTTCAGTCAAGCGGTGGCAAACTGCGTTGACGAAAACGTTGCCGCAATCGACGAGAGACTTTCGAAGCTTCCCCCGTACGAATCACAAATATATCAAAGAAGAAATATAGGTTAAGCGAAGGAAATGGATTTTAAAAAGTCAATAACACAGCATTTAGAACGAAAATATGTTCAAATGCTTAACAGAGAAGCGCCGATACCATATACAGAGGCAGTCGGCATTGATAACAGCGACTCGTATAGCGAGAAAAGAGAAAAATATTACAGTCGACTCTCTCGGGAAAAGAACGAGTTTAACCAATCGGTAGTCAAAATAACAGATGCCGAGGCGGCTCGCTTGGGCGCAGAAAATGACGAGCTTGAAAGAATAGCGATGGCGAAATTCAGAAGGACAAGGGCAATAAGAACAATACTGTTCATTTTGCCCGTGATAGTTGCCGCCCTCGTCGGACTTGACGTGTTCACCGAATCGCACGGCCACATGGATACAATCCAATACGATTTGGGAATAGACCTTGGATGGATAATATTCTTCTATGTTTTATTCTGCCTTGCGGCGCTCGTCGGATCGGCAATTCTGCTCAACATTTCAATGTACTCAAACGAAATGTACATAGATCGCACAACGATAATCGGCAAGAAAAAATACAACACAATAGCTATCGTTGTATTCGCTCTTACCTTAATAATCGTGCTGATTAACGCATTTCAGCTTATTCAAAATCTCGGCAAAGGCAAGATCGTTTTGGTAGGCGCTGACCGCAGAGAGATAAAATATTTTGAAAGCGGCACGGAGTTTGTTTTCCCCGAGCCAAAAAAGGCTGACGAGAAAAAAGAGGACCATTTCATAAGATACACCTTCACGCATTGGGAAATAGGAGATGAAAAATACAATGCGGGAGATACCATAGCCCTTGACGGCTGGTACACTGCAACCGCTGTTTTTGAGGACAGAAAATGGGCAACCCTTTCGTTTTCATTCTCCAATTCGTCAATGTCCGTTGAATATGACGGCAAGACAATCAGTGTAAAATCGGGCGACCAAATTGAGATTCCGTGCGGAACGCAGGTTAAGGTAGAGGTGGATTTCTATTATTCGGATACCTCGTTTACCGTGAACGGTAGCAGTGCAAAAAACCCGCATAGCTTCACACTGTCCTCGAACATGAGGTTCTCTGCTACAAGCTCCAGCCCGGGATGTATCGCTCCCGGAACGGAAATCGTTCTTTTTGACGGAACGGTAAAGCTTGTCGAGGAGCTTGAAATGGGAGATATGCTCCTGGTGTTCAACCACGAAAGCGGAAAATACGAGGCGCATCCGCTTCTTGCCAATATTCACGCAAATACAGCGCCCGACTACTTTGATGTAATAAAGCTCACGTTCTCAAACGGCAAGGAGCTTAAAATAATTGACGAGCACGGGCTTTTTGATAAGAGCCTGAATCGCTATGTTTACCTGAACGCAGAAAATGCGGGTGATTTCATAGGTCACCGCTTTGCTTGCGTTGAGCGTAGCGGCTCAGATGTGGTAACCTCGGATACAGTCTTGGAGAGCGTTACCATAACAAACGAGCTTACAAAAATCTACAATCCCGCATCAATTTGGCATATAAACCTCGTTGCAAACGATTTTCTGACGCTTTCGGCAGGTATGGTGAATTTGTTTGAATACGACGAGAATATGAAATACGATGAGGAAAAAATGCTAAGCGATATTGAAAAATACGGCTTGTTCACCTACGAGGATTTCAAGGACTACGTGCCGTATGAGGTATATCAGATATTCCCATTCAAGTATTATAAGGTAGCAATCTCAAAGGGAGAGTTTACATACCAACGATTGCTCGGACTTATAGCGCTATACAATAACCCGGACTCTATAAGGTAAGGAGATAAAAATGAACTTCAGACAATCAACCACACAGCACGCAGAGCAAAAATACACAAAAATGCTTGACAGAGCAACACCCTCGCCCTACACCAAGGGCGTCGTCGTTGACTCGAGTGGCACATATAGCTCAAAGCGTGACTCATACTATAGCCGCCTTTCTCGTGAAAAAAATGAATTCAACAAGGCCCTAAAAGAGGTAAAGGACGCAGAGGCGGCTCGCCTTGGCGCTGAAAACGAAAGGCTTGAAGCGGCGGCAAGGGCAAAATACAGGATTTTCAAGACATTAAAAATCCTTACATTTTTGCTTCCGATTTTAATGGCGGCTATCACGGGAGTTGAGATTTTCTCCCAAAAAGCTCTTTTTGATCAAATGACAGATGTACCCTATATTTTCTTCTGGGTAGTATTTTCTCTTGTGTCGCTTATTGCATCAATCAGGCTTATTACCTCACTCAACAACAATCAAATCTACTATAACAGAAATCACATATCCGAAAGCGCAAAATACACCACCCTTGCGATAGTCACAACGGCTGTCGTTTTGGGAATACTTATATTCTTCTTCTCGCTTACAGGCTCAATTTTGCCACAAAAGCACGATTTCGTGTTCGTGGAAAGAGGCGGAGAATACTACCTCACAGGCTACACGGGAAACAGCCCGCTTTTAGTCTTGCCCGAGGATTACGAGGGACAATCCTACCGTATCGCTGAAGGCGCATTCCAGGATCTTGACGAGGCAACAAGCGTCAGAATTCCGGAAAAGGTGCTTTCAATCGACAACGATGCCTTCGACGGCTGTAATCTTACGAGCATAACAATTCTCAACAAGGATATCGAGCTCAGAGGAAGCCGCGCCTTTGGCGATTCCTACGATAACAAAAATATTGAATACATCGAAGCGCCCACGCAGGTGTTGAGCCAGCTCCATCTTGGCAACGCACTCAAAACGGCAATTGTTACCGGTGGCGAAACCGTTCCCGCAAACGCCTTCAAAAGCTGCTACTCAATAGAAACACTTAAGATTGCAAGCAGTGTAACCTTGCTCGAGGCAGGCGCATTCAACACAAGCCTTGCTCCCACTCACATCGACGTTCCGGCATATGCGCTTAAAATTATAGGCTCAAAGAATTTTGAAACCGTAGTTATAAACACGGGATATAACATTCTTGACAATTCCTTTTCGGGCGCATCCAAGCTTACAAGCGTAAAGCTTCCAAACACACTGCAAACAATAGGCGAAAAGGCGTTCTATAACTGCACCTCTCTTACAAGCGTGGAAATCCCAAGCGGAGTAATCTCGATTGGCGCAAACGCATTCTACAACTGCCCAATCGAAAGCATAAGCATTCCAAACGGAGTAACCGTTATACCCGAGCAGGCATTTGCAGGCACCGCTCTTAAAGCGGTGGAGATTCCCGAGAGCGTAACCGAAATCGGCACGTATGCGTTTAGCGATTGCACCGCTCTTAAAACGGTAGAAATTTCCGAGGGCGTAACCGACATCGGCACGTATGCGTTTAGCAATTGCACCTCTCTTGAAAGTGTAAGCATTCCGTCCACGATGACAAAAATCAATGAAAGAGCCTTCAAAAACTGCTCCTCACTTAAGAGCATAGAAATTCCCAAGAATGTAACCGAAATTGGCTCATCTGCCTTCTACGGCTGCAGCTCACTTACAAGCGTTGTCGTTCCCGAGTCCGTAACTGCAATTGGATACGGTGCCTTCTGTGGCTGCAATTCTCTTGTGGAAATAACACTTCCGTTCATCGGAAAAGATTATTCTCCCGCCGAGGTGCGTTGGACTACCTTCGGTTACATATTCGGCGACAAGGATGATGACGGCTATATGTCCTCATCATACAGCAGCACCTATAAAACAAGCGATTCAAGCGAATATACAACTCAAAACGGTTATTACTTCTATATCCCCGATTCGCTCAAAAAGGTAACGATAACAAATCAGTCAACCGTGTGTGATTATGCCTTTGCAAACTGCGATTTGATTGAAACCATCGAATATTCAAACGACATAACCTCACTTGGCAAATACGCATTCTCAAATTGCGGCTCTATTGAGCAAATCCCCGATCTTAAAATAACATCAATCCCCGAAAGGGCATTCTCTGCGTGCTACGCTCTTACAAGCATAGAAATCCCCGAGGACATAACCGAAATCGGCACGTATGCGTTTAGCGATTGCAGCACCCTTACAAGCATAGTATTGCCCGTGTCATTGGGAAAAATATACTCTTACGCCTTTAGCAACTGCACGTCACTTGAAAGCCTCGTAATTCCAAAAAATGTAACAGAAATAGGAACAGGCGCATTCTCGGGCTGCACAGCTGTTACGGAGATTGCCTTCAATGCATCAACAATGAACGACCTAAAAAGCTCCAACTACGTATTTTACAACGTTGGAAAGGAAGCGGACGGAATAAAGCTTACAATAGGCAATAGCGTAACAAAAATTCCGGCATATCTGTTCTACCCATACAGTAGCTCATCATATGCTCCGAAAATAACGAGTGTTTCCTTTGAGCAGAACAGCGTATGTCAGAGCATAGGAAATTACGCCTTTAACTGTTGCTCATCGCTTGTGAGCATAGTATTCCCAACCTCGCTCACCGAGATAGGCTATGCGGCATTTACGAGCTGCACATCTCTTACAACGATAGATATTCCAAGCAGCGTAAAATACATCGGCGCATACGCATTCCAGGCCTGCTCATCTCTTACAACTGCAATCTTTGCAGTACCAAGCGGATGGTTCCGTACGTCAAGCAGCACAGCGACAAGTGGAACGGTTATCAATAACCTCGGCAATACCTCAACTGCTGCACAATACCTAAAATCAACCTATTACAACTACTACTGGAAGCGCAGCTGACCTTGAATTAAAGCAAGTCAAAGGCCAAGCAAAAAACCTAAGCGAATTTGAAATCGCAGGAACATATTTAGGAAAGAACCGGCGAGCATGAGCAGATTGGTCGGGAGCTTCGTAAATGGCGTTGCTACAAAAACAAACACAAGGAACAAACAATGAATTTTGGACAGTCAATCCTAAAACACACAGAGAAAAAATATACCGATATGCTAAGCAGAGCAACACCCTCGCCCTATACCAAGAGCGAGAGTGTTGACTCAAGTAATCCGTATAGCTCTAAGCGTGATGCATACTACAATCGCCTCGCTCGTGAAAGACGGGAGTTCAACGGTGCGCTTGATACGATTTTAGACACAGAGGACGCTCGTTTAAGAGAAGAAAGAAATCTAAAGGAAAGAAAGCGCCGCGACCGTCGCCGTGCAAGGAAAGTAAACCTTCCGTTTATTCTGTCAATTATTCTTTCCCTTGCCGTGACCTTTGTGGTTGTGCCTCTCGAGGCATACGCCTGGGTGGCAGAAACGCTCATACCCTCGGCTTCACTTGCAAATTTCTTTAACACCGGGCCAAACGGAGAGGGAATTCTCGCATTACAACTAACCCTTGCGCTATTTTTGATAAGCTTGCTAATAGCAATAATTATCATGATAAAAAAAGAGGGATTTTTGGCTTTCTTGGGGTTCATTTGGACAAGCTTTTTAGTGCTTTTGTTCCTTGGCTCAATCATTTTGGGAATTCTGTTCTGCGTATTTAGATTTTTGGTATTTTTGATTTCGTACGTATCGTTTGCACTTGTCAGCTCTGTTGCCCCGTTGGCGCTCGGAGTGGCATCGATCACCCTTATGATAATATACGGCAGGGGAATGGAGCTTAAGCGCAACAAGGCTAAGACCGCTATAAAAATCGTGGCAGGCGTTTTGATAGCCGTAGTTCTTTTCGGCTTGGCAGACAGCGCAATGCCATACTATTACTCAATTTTCTAATAGCTAAAAAATAAAACGGACTGCCGTCGGGCAGTCCGTTTTTGAATCCCCTGTGCTCAAATTCCAACTAACTATTGCGACACGATGGTTTTTGTGCTATACTATAATTGTATATATTATATTAAGGAAGAAAGTGCGGCCGAAAAATGATAATAAACGATAACGAAATTTACGAAAAGGCGCAAAAAATAATAAATGAGCTTTTTGGCGAGGGTGCAGCCTTCCGAGAGGGACAATACGAGGCAATCGAGGCGACAATGACAAGACCTCGCACACTCGTCGTTCAACGCACGGGCTGGGGAAAGAGCCTCGTCTATTTTGCCTGCACCAAGCTTCTTCGCCAAGGAGGCGAGGGCATAACGGTCGTTATCAGTCCGCTTCTTGTGCTAATGCAAAATCAACTTGAGGCGGCCAAGGCACTCGGCCTTAGGTGCGAGGTGCTAAACAAAACAAGCATTGAGCGCCACGCAGAAATCCTCAAAAAAATCAAGCGCCAAGAGCTTGATATAGTCCTCATAACCCCCGAAACGCTTTTCAAGGACGAGATTTTATCCGAGATAAAAAACGCAAAAATCGGACTTTTCGTCATTGACGAGGCGCACTGTATCTCCGATTGGGGACACGATTTCAGAGTGGAATACAGTCGCTTGCGAGAGGTTATATCACAGCTTGATCCCGAAATCCATATTCTTGCAACCACCGCCACGGCAAACAACAGAGTTGTCGAGGACTTGACGGCGCAGCTCGGAGATGACGTTTACGTTTCCAGAGGCCCGCTTACAAGGCAAACACTTTCAATTCAGGTGCTTAATATGCCGTCGAGAGCGCAAAGATATGGCTGGATTTTGGAAAACATAGGCAAGCTCGAGGGTAGCGGAATAATCTATTGTCTGACTAAAAGAGATTGCCAGAGCCTTGCCGATTTCTTGACAAGGAACGGCGTGAGCGTTATGCCCTATTATTCCGAAAAGGGCTTGGAGGAGCGCAACGCCGAGGCGGAGCGTGCTTTTAAAAATAACGAAATCAAGGCACTTGTAGCTACAATCAAGCTCGGCATGGGCTATGATAAGGGCGATATTTCCTTCGTCATACACTACCAAATGCCGTCAAGCATCGTATCATACTATCAGCAAATCGGCAGAGCGGGCAGAAGCATAGATAACGCAAATGTCTTTCTTATGTACGGCAAGGAGGATATGACGATTGTAAACTACTTTATAGACGTCATATTCCCATCAAGAGAGGACGCATACGGTATTTTCGATCTGATTTGTCAATCAAACGGAATAAAAATAAGAGCTATTGAGGCATCGCTCAACATAACCAAAAGACGAATAGAGCGCACGGTTGAATTTCTCGAGAGTCAGGGAGTTATCGAGGTGCGCTCAGGTAAATATTTTGCCACCGGTAAGGAGCTTTTTTATGACGGGGAAAGGTACGAAAAAATCCTTGCCCTTCGTCGCTTCGAGGCAAGACAAATGTATGATTTGTCAACACAGAACGGTTGCCTTAGCAGGTATATTGTCAACGCAATCGACGATTTTAGCGCCACTGACTGTGGCAGATGCACAAGCTGCACGGGCAGACTGATTTTGCCCGATACCGTATCGGCTGAATATGAGCAAAGGGGCGCAGATTATATAAATCACCTAATCCACACCATAGCGCCACGCAAGATGTGGCCGTCGCTTGAGGAGCTTCCCGCATCAAAAATAGAGTATGTAAACGAGTGCGGAATTTGCCTTTGCCAATATGGAGAGGTTGGATACGGGGCTCTTGTGAAGCGGGCAATCGAGTGTGGCGAGCGCATAAGCGACGAGGTCATAGCAAGAGCCGTAGAGCTTCTTTTGCCGTTGATTGCCGAAAATAACATAAAATATCTCACCGTCGTTCCCTCGTCAAGGCAGTCACAGCTGCTTGATGCGGCAGAGCGAATTTGCGCCGCCTGCTCCATTACCTTAGTGGAGCTTCTTGAAAAGAAGCCCTCGCCGACTCAGTCGCAAATGGAAAACGGCGCACATAAGTGTGCAAATGCACTCGGCGCATATTCTGTCAGAGACGATATATGCCGAAAAACAGACACATCACAGGGTATAATCCTGCTTGACGATACGGTAAGCTCCCGTTGGACAATGACCGTGTGCGGATATAGGCTTATGCAAAACGGTGTGCCGAGAGTTTTCCCTGTCGCACTTGCCGATACGAGCGAGAGCGAGCAGTAAAATCAAACGAAAAGCCCAAAAGACTGAAGGGGGGAAAGGAAGTCCAAATGAGATTTGTCCATCTGTCCGATTTGCATATCGGTAAGAGAGTAAACGAGATGTCAATGCTTGATGACCAGGCATACATTCTCAAAAAAATATTGTCAATAATAGACCAGACGTCGCCCCACGCCGTAGTTATAGCGGGGGATGTGTACGATAAAAGCGTTCCAAGCGCCGAAGCAGTGGCTCTTTTTGACGATTTTCTTGTCAGCCTGGCAAAAAGACGCCTTCAGGTGTTCATAATCAGCGGAAATCACGATTCTGCCGAGCGACTTGCCTTCGCATCAAGAATTATAGATGTAAGCGGAATACACATCTGTCCTGTATATAGCGGAGAAATACATCCTATAACCCTTGCCGACTATCACGGCGAGGTGGATGTGTGGATGCTCCCGTTTGTCAAGCCGGCGCACGTTCGTCGCTACTGTGACGCACAAATTGACACCTATACGGATGCAATCCGTGAGTGCATAGCTCAAATGGCGCTTGACACAAGTAAAAGAAATGTTTTGATTACCCACCAATTCGTCACAGGCGCAAGCCGAACGGAAAGCGAGGAAATCTCCGTTGGTGGCACAGACAACGTTGATGCATCCGTTTTAGAGGTGTTTGATTATGTGGCGCTCGGTCACATTCACCGCCCCCAAGCCTGCGGAAGCGAAAAAATCAGATATTGCGGCACTCCTCTGAAATATTCGTTCAGCGAGGCGGGCGACAAAAAGTCCGTCACTGTGGTCGATATTGGCATCAAGGGTGAGCTTAAAATAGACACAGTCCCCCTCGTTCCGCTTCACGATATGGTGGAGCTCAGAGGAAAATATGACGAGCTTATGCTAAGGAGCTTCTATGAGGGCACGAGCTACACCGAGGACTACACCCACATAACCTTGACCGATGAGGAGGATGTGCCTGATGCCATATCTAAGCTGAGGGTTGTGTATAAGGGGCTTATGCGACTTGATTACGATAACACAAGGACACGCACAAGCGCACAAATAGATGCCTCGACCGATGTCGAGAAAAAATCCCCCGCACAGCTTTTTGCAGAGCTTTACGAGGCGCAAAACGGCAAGGAGCTTACCCCCGAGCAGAGCGCGCTTCTTGCGGACATGATTGAAAAAATATGGGAGGGCGACAAATGAGACCGATAACTCTTACAATGTCGGCCTTCGGGCCATATGCCGACAGGGTGGTCGTGGAGCTTGATAAGCTTGGAGAAAGCGGAGTATACCTTATAACAGGCGACACAGGTGCGGGCAAAACCACTATTTTTGACGGAATAATATACGCCCTTTACGGTGAGCCGAGCGGAAATAACCGTGACGATAAGATGCTTCGCTCAAGATACGCATCCCCCGAGACGCCCACCGAGGTGGAGCTTGTCTTTGAATGTAGAGCAAAAGCATACAAGGTGTGGCGCTCCCCCGAATACGAAAGACCGAAGGCAAGAGGTGAGGGCACGACAAAGCACGCAACAGAGGCGTGTCTTACTATGCCGGACGGCTCGGTTATTACAAAAATCGCAGACGTTACCGCCCAAATAGAGCAAATAATCGGCATCAACCGAGAGCAGTTTATGCAGATTGCAATGATTGCGCAGGGAGATTTTTTGAAGCTTCTTTTCGCATCCACAAAGGAAAGAATAGAAATATTTAGGCATCTGTTCAAAACAGAGCCGTACAGACAGCTTCAGGAAAAGCTCAAAGAGCTGAAGGGAGCCCTTGATGCAAAATGCACCGAGGCACGCAGAAGCATAGAGCAGTATATTGGCGAAATTATGGTTGATGGGGACAGTGCGCTGTCAGTTCTGCTTTCGAGCGCCAAAAACGGAGAAATGCCCGTTTGCGAGATAATCGAGCTCATTCACCGAATTCTAAGTGAGGATGCCGATGCGTCGGGGCGCTTAAGCGAGCAAATGACAGAGCTTGAAGCGAGCCTTGATACAGTAAAAAAAGCGCTCGCAATAATTGAAACGCAAAGAAAAAATACCCTTGAGCTTAAGGCGACATCTGAGCTGATTGACATCAAGACAGCCCGCCTCGTTACATTGAAGACAACGCTTGACGAGGCTATGAAGGGAAAAACGGCTCTTGAGGCGCTTTCGAGGGAAATTACAACAATCGAAAATGACCTGCCAAAGTACACCGAGCTTTCCGCCGAGAAGAGCGAGCTCGAAGCAATTTTCGGCGAGATTGAGAGCAGGAGTGCCAAAAAAATAAAGGCGCAAAATCAAAGGGACAAGCTCACGGCAGATATTGCCACCCTTACAGCCGAGGCCGAAGATACGCAGAGCATACCTCAGAAAAAGCAGGAGCTGATAGGACAAAGGGCAGAGCTTGTAGCTCAAAAAACGACACTCCGTGACATTTTGGACAAGCTTGATGCTCTTGAAAAAGAGATTGAAGCGCTGACGAAGGCACAGAAAAAATTTCTCGAGCTCCAAAGAATTTACCTTGAAGCAGACGAGGAGTACAAAAGAAAGCACTCCGCATTTTTGCGTGAGCAGGCGGGAATATTGGCGCTTGGCTTAGAGGATGGTATGCCGTGTCCTGTGTGTGGCTCCCTCTCTCATCCGAAAAAGGCGACCACATCTGAGGGTGCGCCGAGCGAGGCGGAGCTTAATCTTTTGGAAAAGCGCCTTAACGAGGAAAGGGATAATGCACAGGCATCATCAAAGACCGCCGCCGAGCAGAAAAGAACGGTTGAGCTTTTGGAGGCGGATGTTATAAAGGCGCTCGCCACTCTCTCAATTAACAAAATAGAGGGCGCCGCCGACAAGCTTTTTGCTATGATGCAGGAGCTTGATGCCAAGATTGCAGATACAGATGCGCTAATTTCGGAGTGCGACAGTAAAATTAAACGTCTTGAGCAGATAAGGGAGCTTCTTCCCAAGCTTCAAGGTGAGCTTGAAATGTCAAGGGAGCAAATATCGGCTCTTGAAGCGCAAATAAGCGCTCTTGAGGCAAAAAAACAGAGCGCAATCAAAAGAATTGCTTCGTTATCGTCAGCTCTTAAGCTTGAAAGCGAAGCACTTGCGAGGGCAAGGATTGACGAGCTTAGAGAGAGCGCAAAAAAAATAACAGAGCAAATCGACAACGCAACCGAGGCATACCTTGAGTGCGAAAGAGAAATTACTGCGCTTAAGGCGAAAATTGAGGAGCTTACAAGACAGCTTCGGGATTCTCGTGATATTGACGAGGATGCAGAGCTTGCTAAAAAGGCAGAGCTTGAAGCACAAAGGATAGCCCTTGTCGAGAAATCAACGCAAATCAGTGTTCGTCTTGAAACCAACAGACGACTCCTTTCGGAGATTGAAAAACGCTCGCACGAGCTGATTTCGCTCGAGGAGGAGTACCAAATGGTAAGGTCGCTTTCCGACACGGCAAACGGCTCGCTCTCGGGTAAGGAAAAAATAATGCTCGAAACCTATATTCAAATGACCTATTTTGACAGAATAATCGTTCGTGCCAATCGCCGTCTTATGATAATGTCGGCAGGTCAATACGAGCTTAAGCGTCGCCGTGACGGAACCAAAAACAAGCAGGGCGGACTTGACCTTGATGTAATCGACCACTATAACGGCACGCACCGTGATGTAAAATCACTTTCGGGCGGAGAATCCTTTAAGGCGTCGCTTTCCTTGGCGCTCGGACTCTCAGATGAAATACAGTCAACCTCGGGTGGCGTAAGACTTGATACAATGTTCGTTGACGAGGGCTTCGGCTCACTTGACGAGGAGTCACTCGAGCAGGCTATGAGGGCGCTTTACAGTCTTGCAGACGGCAAGCGTCTTGTCGGAATAATATCTCACGTAAGAGAGCTGAAGGAGAAAATAGGCAAGCAAATTATTGTTACCAAATCCAAGACCTCGGGCAGCTCCGTGAAAATAGTCACAGATTGATTTTTATCCTTCAAAAATGAAAAACAGCCACATATGTGGCTGTTTTTTGCTTGATTGTAAAAGCTTCCCTTGCGAGAAATCATTGACGGTAAAAGCTATTAGCTTATTGCTCTGAGAAGTTATCCTTGCCAACTCCGCAAAGAGGGCATTCGAAGTCATCGGGAAGGTCCTCGAATTTTGTTCCGGGCTCAATTCCGTACTCGGGAGCGCCTTCCTGCTCGTCGTATTCCCAACCGCATACATCGCATACGTATTTCATAGTGTATATCCTCCTTTTAAAATGATGTGTTATTCTTCAGATGTCGCACAAATGCACAGCGCCTGATTTTACTGAAAATAAAATTATTTCAATTCCTCAAAGTCCGCATAGCCATGCTTACAGAGAGGACAAACTATGTCCTCGGGAAGCTCCTCACCCTCGTAAATCCAACCGCAAATCTTGCACACGTAGCCCTTTTTGCCGTTTGAAACGGGCTTCGGCTTTACGTTCTCGTGGTAATAGGTGTAGGTCATGCTTTCCTTGTCGGAGATTACTCTTGACTCGGTAACGGAGCAGATGAACATTCCGTGCGTATCAAGGTCGATATATTGCTCCACCTTGAGAGAAATGAACGAGTTTATATATCTCGGTAAGAATACCAAGCCGTTATCGGAACGAAGCGGCTCGCAGTTTTCGAACTTATCAACGTTTCTTCCGCTTTGGAAGCCGAATGTTTCAAACACGGAGAACGGCGCATCGGTTGTTAAGAAGTTTACGTTCATAATTCCCGTCTGCTTGATTACATGGTGAGAGTAGTTTTCCTTGTTTATGGTAACGGCAATTCTGTTTGGCATATTGGTTACCTGAGTTACCGTATTTACGATAAGACCGTTATCCCTTTTGCCGTCGTTCGAGGTTACAACATAAAGACCGTAGCCGATATTGAAAAGAGCGCTGAGGTCATTTTTATTTGCAGTTGCGCTATCAATCGCCAAATACTCGTGACAAAGCTCGTCGGCAAGAGCCTCAAGAGCCTTGGAGCTCTCCTCGCTCAGCGAGCTCAAAATTCTTACGGTATTTGTAGCATAGGTGAGATTTTTTGAGCCCTCGAGCATTTCTCTCATAACCTTCGCTGCCAAGGGAGCCCAGCTTCCGTTTTCAACAAACGCAACGGTTCTGTTTTTGAAATCTCTTTCTGTCAGATGGTGAATAAATTCACGCATAAATGGGAAAACGCCCGCATTGTAGGTGGTGGTAGCCAAAATGAGCTTGCTGTAACGGAATGCATCCTCAACCGCCTCGGCCATATCGCATCTTGCGAGGTCGTTCACAACAACCTTGGGACAGCCTCTCGCTCTTAGCATATCTGCTAAAATCATAACTGCCTTTTTCGTGTTTCCGTAAACGGAGGTGTAGGCAATAACGATGCCCTCCTCCTCAGGCACGTAGCTTGACCAGGTGTTATAAAGTCCGATATAATAGCCGAGATTTTCGCTTAGCACAGGGCCGTGAAGCGGGCAAATTTTTTGAATGTCAAGACCGCTTGCCTTTTTGAGAAGCGCCTGCACCTGTGCGCCGTACTTTCCGACAATGCCGATATAGTAGCGTCTTGCCTCGCACGCCCATTCCTCCTCGACATCAAGTGCGCCGAATTTGCCGAATCCGTCGGCGGAGAAAAGAACCTTGTCGTATGAGTCGTAGCTGACAATAACCTCGGGCCAATGAACCATAGGAGCGGTAACAAATGTAAGCGTGTGCTTTCCGAGGCAAAGCGTATCACCCTCGTCAACCACGATACGTCTGTCGGCAAAATCCGTGCCGAAGAAGTTCTTCATCATCACAAATGCCTTAGCAGATGAAACGATTTTTGCGTTCGGGAACGCCTTTGCAAATGTGAGTATGTTTGCCGAGTGGTCGCTTTCCATATGCTGAACAACAAGATAATCGGGCGCTCTTTTTCCAAGCACGCCTTGAATGTTGTCGAGCCATTCGTGTGAAAAGCTTGCGTCAACTGTGTCCATAATAGCAACCTTGTCATCGAGAATTACGTAAGAGTTGTACGAAATTCCGTTTGGAACAATATACTGTCCTTCAAAGAGGTCGATATTGTGGTCGTTTACGCCAATGTACTTGATTGTGTCTGTGATAATCATAAAATTCTCCTTCTTGTGCAGGCCGTGCCATCGGACACAACCCATACATAATATAATTATTTCAAAAAAATTTCTAAAAAAATCAAAAATTCAAAATAATTTGTCGGTCATATAGCCCAAATGGTCAAGCCAGATAAGCACGTGAGAGGCAAAGCCGTGATTACAGCTTGCACACCTTGCAACGTATTCCCAAAGAGTACCCGTTTCAAGCGCCATATAGTCAAAATAGTCACGAATATTTTTGTCAAGACGCTCGTTTTCGCCGTTTATCTTCAAAAGCTCGCACCTCAGATAATTTCCGATAAACGCATTCGAAAAGTGAATGCTCGGCCATTTTCCGCTTTCGTGTCTTTGCGGGCCGAAATCCTCAAGAAGCGTTTCCCACAGCTCCTTGTCCTCATCTGTTGTTGCAACACCCGTAAAGAATGCGTAATATTGGCACGTTTCGCTTATCTGTCCCGACATCACGTACTCGCCCGCATCATTTTTGACAGCATTATCTCCAAAGAACAGACCGAGCCTTGCCCTGCGTCTTATTGCCTCACGGCTAAGAGTCGCCTCACGGGTAAGCGCCTCATCTCCGTAAAGCTCGCCAACAACCCTTTTCAGCATACAATAGAGCATATTGGTCGGGTAGCTTATGTCACGCACGAGATTGTTGCACTCGCTCCACTCAACAAAAATCCACTTTTCAAGGCTTATAAGAATTCCGTCGGAGTCCTCAAAGGCTCTGAAATAGTCGATAAGCTCATAAATTCTGTCACGAATACTCAAGGCAAAATCCGTATCGCCCGTTCTTTTTACGTATTCGCTAAGCTCAAGCACGTACCACATGGCCCAGTTCGGAATAAAATTGCCATCGGCGTGGTCGGCAGGATAGCACATAGGTAGCATGCCCTTTGGCAAATTAGCATAGTCCCGTTCCATCATAAAATTGGAAAGAAACGAACGCTCAACAACGCTTTTTCCCGTCAAAAGATGCTCGACACGTGAGGTGAAAAAGCTATCGCAAAGCCAACCGGCCCGCTCTCGAGAGGGGCAATCCATAAAGATATCGTACGTATTTTGGCAGAACGTTTCAATTCCTGCATTGTATATTCTTGCAATCTGCTCGTCTGCGTCGGGCGAAAGCGCCTTTATAATCTCACCCCTGTTAAAATCGGTGCGTACAATGCCAAGAGAGGACACCGTACACTCTCCGCCAAGAGAAACAACGCTTATGTATTTAAAGGTATAGGGCTCCGCTGTTATAAGAGAATAGCGCTCCCCACCCCTTAGATGATATATTACCACGTTTGCGCAGTCCATACGCTCGTATTTTACCACTCCGTCACACAAAAGCTCGTCAAAGAGAAGACAAAGCGTTGTGTCCGATTGACACTCAAGCTCGACCTTGATAAATCCGCTTAAATTGCAACGCATCTCGGCAGTAAAATATCCGTTTTTATGCAAATCAGTCGATGGAGTGCTCGATTTTGAGTGAAAAACAACAGAATCCGCTATATCGGTTGAGCAAAAGTCAAGCTCCTCTCTTGTGAAGCCCGAATAGGAATGTCCAACCTCGCCGAGCCACCACGGGTTAAAGCGAGGACTTTCTCCGTCAAGAGAAATTTCTCCTGCATCAATCAGGCGATTGTACGGCTCATATGGAAGCTCCGGCAAAGAAACCTCTCTTTCGATAAAGCTGTCAATGTCAAGCTCTGCCGTGGTTAGTGCCTGCCCGATATGGCAAAGCGGAGCGCCTTGTGTAAAATCGTATACCTCGCAGAAGGTGCGTTGGAAGGCGTAGCGCTGAGTGCGCTGGATTCTTTGCGTATAATTGTAGGCTCTCCAATCTCCGTCACCGCTTGCGCAAATAACGGACTCCCCTACGACAATCTCGGCGCAGAAGAAGGGCTCTTGATTTATAAGATAAAAATTATTACATCTGTATGCGCTTATAAGAACACAGATTTCGTTCGTGTCACAAGACAAATACCTGCCAATCGTCACGCTGTCAACACGGAAAAATCCACGTCCTGCCCTTGCCGGGCCACTATGCACAAGAGCGCCATTTACGAAAACCTGATAGCCGTTTTGTGCGCATAGCCGAAGCACAGCGCCATCAAAAGAGGACACGTGACACACAAAAAGAACGGTTTTGTTCATCTCGCCCTCATCGTCACACAACCAAATCGGACGTGCAAGCTCAAAATCAGTTTGCTTGAAAATCATTTTTCACCTCGTCTGCCGCATCGTCGGGCAGTCCTTTTAGGAATATTAGCATAAGCGGAAGAGAAACGCACGCCGATATGGTATAGGCCAACGGCTGAGATATTTCTATTCCCACAACGCCGATAAAGTGTGGCAAAATAGCGCACAGGGGTATAAAAATCAATCCGCTTTGCAGGCAGGAAAGAAGCAAAGCCGGTGTGCTTTTTCCAATGCTTTGAAATAGCATGGTCGCAACCACCGATACAGGCAAAAGCAAAAGAGCAGCACACTGAATGCGAAGCGCCTCTGAGCCGAGAGCTACAACCTCCGCCTCACGCCTGAAAATTGAAATAACTTGCTCTGCAAATACAAAGCACACGCTCGAAATCACACCGATAAACGCACCGCCAAAGGCAAGCGTAAAGAATGAGCCACGTCTTACACGGGAATATTTTTTCGCGCCGTAGTTAAATGCGGCAACGGGCTGGAAGCCCTGTCCGATACCGAGTCCGACACTGAAAATCAAGCTTGACGTTCTTCCAACGTAGCCCATAGCGGCAATAGCGGCATCGCCAAATGCCTTAGCCGAGGAGTTAAGAACCATAGTTGATACACTGTTAAGCCCCTGCCTTGCAAGAGAGGGGAGTCCGGTTATAACAATATCGCCTACAATGCTCATATCGTGGCGAACATATCTTATTGAAAGCTTACTCTGCGTTTTTTTCAAAAGGAACACGGACAAAAGTATTGAAAGCGAAACAATTTGAGATATGGCAGTCGCAAGTCCTGCGCCCATAGTGCCCATATTGAGTCCGAAAATAAACACAGGGTCTAAAATTATGTTAAGAATACCGCCTGTGGTAAGCCCAATCATAGCAAGCGACGCCTTGCCCTCGTAGCGAAGAACGTTGTTAAGCACACAGCTCACACACATAGCGGGAGCGGCAATCAAAATGAACGTTGCGTAATCAACGGCGTATGGCAAAATCGTGTCCGTGCTACCAAGCAAGCGCATAAACGGCTCAATGAAAGCAAGCCCAAGGGCCATAATCAAAAGTCCAATTCCGAGCGCCCATGCAACACTTGTCGAGGCGTATTTGCTCGCCCTTTCTCCGTTTTTCGCGCCGAGCAGACGACTGACGTGACTGCCTGCGCCGTGCCCAAACATAAAGCCAAAGGCTTGAATTATGGACATAAGGCCGAAAACAACGCTTGTTGCGCCGCCTGCGCTAAGAGAAATCTGACTGACAAAAAATGAGTCCGCCATATTGTATATGTTTGTTATGAGCATGCTGATTGTTGTCGGTATTCCAAGCGAAATAATCAACCTGCCTACGCCCTGTCCTGTCAAGCGCTCGTACTGACGGGCGGCACTGCTCTCCATTAAAATCACCTCTTTTGAAGGGGAACGGCACAATTCAAGCAGTGCTTGTACCTGCCTTTTGCCCTCTATGTATTATTATACATATTACTTCATAAAAAGTCAACAAAAGCCTACATATATTTTCGAAATCATATTGTATTTTGACAATTAAAGAGGTATAATATATGCAAGAAAAGGAGATTTGAAAATGGAAATTGTTCTTTTGACTGCTCTTGGCGTCGGCGGTGCAACCGTTATCGGTGCAATTATAGGCTTTGTTTTCAAGGGTATATCACATAAAATGTCTGATATTGTCCTCGCATTTGCGGCAGGAGTAATGCTCGCTGCATCTATTATAGGACTTATTCTTCCGTCAATAGAATACGGAGGCGCTCACGGCTGGATAGTCACGGTTATCGGTATATTTGTCGGAGCATTTTGTCTTACTCTTATAGACAAGCTCGTTCCGCATCTTCATAAGCTTGCGGGCGCAGATATTGAGGCGCACAGAAGCTCAAATCTTTCGAAAATCATTCTGTTCGTGTGCGCTATTGCAATTCACAATCTGCCCGAGGGAATTGCGGCAGGCGTGGGCTTTGGCTCCGGAAACACCACAGATGCGCTTTTGATTGCGGGCGGAATAGCCCTTCAGAACATTCCCGAGGGAATGGTAATAATATCACCTATGCTTATGGCAGGCATAAAGCCGAGAAGAGCCTTCGGTATTGCTCTTATCACAGGACTTATCGAGGTTGTCGGCACACTTATCGGCTACTTTGCAGTAAGCATCGCAACAGTGATCTTGCCCTTTGCTCTCGCATTTGCCGGCGGAACAATGCTATACGTTGTCAGCGACGAGATGATATTTGAAACACACGCTCACGGAAGCGAACGAGGCGCTACATATTCAATGCTTCTCGGCTTCTGCGTTATGTTGGTTACGGACACGCTCCTCGCCTAATCTACTAAATATAAATAAAAAGGAGATAAAAAATGATTCAAATTGGACAAAAAGCACCTGATTTTACACTTATCGACAAGGACGGAAAAGAGGTAACTCTCTCGTCATTTTTAGGAAAAAAGATAGTATTGTATTTCTATCCCAAGGATAATACCCCCGGCTGTAGCCGTCAGGCGTGTGCGTTTGCGAGCGCATATGACGGATTTCTTAAAAAGAATGCCGTAGTTATCGGAATTAGTAAGGATAGCGTGGCATCACATCAAAAATTCGCCGAAAAATATAACCTTCCCTTTATTCTTCTCAGCGATCCCGAGCTTGTCGCAATCAACGCATACGGCGTATGGCAGGAGAAGAAAAGATGCGGCAAGATTTCAATGGGAGTCGTTCGCTCCACCTTCATTATCGACGAGGACGGCAACATATCAAAAGTAATGTACGACGTAAAGCCCGATACAAATCCAACCGAGGTTCTTGAAAGCCTTTAATAATCCAAAAGCAAGGGAAGAAAAGCCCTTGCTTTTTGAAAAAATTCGAAAATTTCAAAACCGTATCAGAGCTTAGAAAAATATTAAAATCGTATGAAAAGCAATAACAATACTAAAAAAGACCGTACTGTGTACGGCCTTTTGTATTTAAGCTGTGTCGCAATACGAGATTGCTTTTATCATTTTTTGGTAAGCTCAAAGCTGACTCTCAAAAGAAAATCAACGGCGTCATCGGCACACGTGCCGTCAAGGGCAACGCTTACCCAGGAGTGCTTTGCCATATGGTAGGCAGGGAAGATACCGCCCTCGTCAAGCATAGAGGAAAATATTTCATCTCCGCATTTCAAGTTTACAATATCAATGTCCGTATCGCCAAAAAGGCCGAGCTTGCATCTTGGAATGGTCATCACAACCGCAAACCATTTTCGAGTGCCCGCATGGCGAAATACTCTGAATTGAGGGAATTTTGCAAACGGACAATCCCCTTCTGCGCCAAAACGCTCAAAAACCAATTTTTCAAAATTGCTTCTTGTCATATCATACGGCACTCAAAATGTGTAGGTTGCGGATCTCGTGATTTTCAATGAGATCGTTCACCGAATATGCGTGCCCCTCCATTTCGGTTTTTTTGTATTTTGTCAAGCCCTGTGTCTGCAATTCGCCAATGATTTGAGCGCAAATCTCGTCAATCTTAGACTGCTTGTCGGGCGTGCCGGCAGGACTTGAAATCAAATACTCAAGCATCTGTGCAAGATGTGAAAGCACATCAAGCTCACAAAGCGCACGAAAGGTCCACTTGTAGTACGGCACATACCGTCTGTTCAAAAGGAAAATCACGGAAATAGCGCTTTTGACAAATTCAATTACACACATCTGTGCTCCCGCAAAATCCGACCGAGAAACGCATCTTCCGTAATTGTATTGTCCTGCCTGTCCCATAAGCAAAAGCTGACCTGCCAGCTTCTTTAAACGCACATCCTCGGGAAAATACGCAAGGGCGTGTCTGATTTTAGTCATTTCTTTCGTCCCGTCAAGGAAAATTTTACCATTTGTCAGCTCCAAAAGGGATTGCTCGGGTATGCTAAGCCAATCGCCAAGCCCAAGCACCCCGTCGGGAGTGCCCGTTTTAGCACGCAAAAATTCGTCTATTCTGATAACACCGTGACGGCTTCCTCCAACGGGACTGATTGAGCTTCGCTTAATTCCCATAAACTCCCTTGGTAGCTTGGAATAAGCCCTTTCAAGCAAAAATGCGCTTCGCCTGTCGAGAACACTCTCGTCGGGAATAAAAATGCAAAAGCCACACTCGAAATCGTGGTCGTGCGAGATATCGTCGTCATAGCCGAGACACTCAGAGCCACTTCCCACAAGTCCCACGCAAATTTTATCCATAATGTGTGCGAAATCATGCTCAAGCATCGGCAAGCCGTGCTCTAAATAAAATTTCTCGCAAATTTCAAGCCCCTTCATAAATTCTCCTTGCTCGCTCGCTCAAATCGCTTTCGTATGCAAAAAAACCGTAATACCCAAACACAGGGGCGCACTTTTCACACACAAATGCGTAATATCCGTTTTGATTTTCAAATCCGTCAATCAGTGAAAATGCTCGCTCTATGTACTCGCAAATCTGCGTGTCGGCAGCCTCAAGCCCCAGCTTTGCTTCAAGAGCGCTTGCTATGTTCAAATAGGTGATAGCCATCTCAAGCTCTAAGCCCGTCACCCCGCCAAGAACCGAAAGGGCAGACTCGTAAAGAGAAAGCGCATCATCGTACTCGCCGAGGTCAACCAAGGTGAGCGCCATATTGTTGTAAAGTCCCGCAAAGCGTGAATCACCCGCCTCAAGCTCTCGATTGTAAATTTCAAGGGCAATCTCAAACACCTCAACAGACCTCTGCGTAAGCCCAAATGCCTTATATACGGTCGCACAGTTGAGATAAACTGTGCCTGCGCCAAGCTGATTTTCAATGCCCATATCGGAAATCAAAGCTATTGCCGCCTCGACGTACCCAAGCGCCAAATCACGCTCGCCAAGCTTGCGGCAAAGCCCCATAAGCTCACTCAAAATAAGAAGCTCCGTACGAGAATCACGGTCGGCCCGAGCCTCGTCAAGCCAATAAAGCAAATGACGCCTTGCTCCCTCGTAATCGTTCTTACCCAAAAGCTCGTCAAGCCGAGTCAATACCCTGTCTGCCGAAATTCCTCGCATGTCGTCACCTCCCTAAAATAATTGCTACATCAATTATACCATATTCCCCACCATAAGTCCATACCCTTCGAAGACAAAACCTGATTTTTACCCTCAAATGCCATTTCACCTCAAGCCAAATGTCTTGTTTTTAAGACATCAGACACTTGACAAACAAATTTTTTTGTGCTATGTTAAAATTATAATATAAAAACAAAAAAACCGCTAACTGCGGTTTTGCTCACACAATGTGATTCGATAAACGATGATTTCGCTAAAAGCTTATTTGAACTTTGTAGTGTAATTGTCTTAGTAGTTTAGACAACTGTATTATAAACCGAAAAAACAAAAATGTCAATAGATTTTTGAAAAAAGGAGAAATTTTATGAAAAAGAACAGAAACAATCAAACAACAAGAGATTACTATATTGGCTTTGATATCGGAACAAGCTCAGTTGGATTTGCTGCAACAAATCCGGAGTATAACTTGTTAAGATATGCCGGAAAGTCAATATGGGGAACTCGTATTTTTGAAGAGGGAGAAACTGCCGTGGAGCGCAGGACAAACAGAACTAATCGCCGTCGTCTCTCAAGAAGAAACCAAAGACTTGAACTTTTGAAAATGCTTTTTGACAATGAAATATCCAAGATAGACATTGGCTTTTTTATGCGGTTAAAGGAAAGCTTTTTGTCATTTGAGGACAGAAGCACGGCCGATAAATATTCTTTGTTTTCAGATGAAGATTTCACAGATAAGGATTATATGAAAAAATATCCTACTATTTATCATTTGAGAAACGAACTTGTTCGTGATTCGTCTGTTCATGATGTTAGACTTGTATATTTGGCAATAAGACATATACTTAAAAACAGAGGACATTTTTTGTTTGATATTGACGGGGAGAATAATGATAATTTCGAAAATACGTTTGGGGCATTTCTTGAAACGCTTTCAAGCATAAAAGATATCGTTATCGACATAGATTCAAAGGCTGCCTATGAAATAATCACTCGAAAGGCAACCAAGCCGGAAAAGGTAAAAGCCCTGCTGTTGCTATGCAATCCGAGCTCTGATGTGAAAAAAACGATAGAAAAATTGTTTGCATTAATTGTTGGCGGCAAAGCTAAAATATCGGACATATTTGAGGTGGAAAATACTTCTACAGCTATTAGTTTGGATATGGACGAGGAAACACTTCTTGAAAAGCTGGAAGAAATAGGTGATGATTTCGAGTTGATTGCGAGAGCGAAGGCTGTCTATGATTCTTTGATTTTAGAAAAAATAACCAAAGGATATAATTTTGTCTCTGAATATAAAATAGCCGAATACAATCAACACAGAGAAGATATAAAAAAGCTCAAATATTTTGTGAAAGCTATTTTGAAGAATGATGAATTATATCGAGAGATTTTCAAGCTCAAGAGAGCCAAGCTGGCAAATTATTCGGCATATTCAGGGTATAAAAAGGGCGACAAGGAATATCACGCAACGCAAGAAGAATTTTGCAAATATTTGAAATCTAAGCTTCCAAAGCAGTACGAAACAGATCCTTTGTATGCCGATATGTATCAAAGAATAAATGACGGAATCTTTGCTCCTAAGCTTCGTAAAACAGAGAACGGAGTTATTCCGAATGGATTGCATCGAGCAGAGCTTGTTCGAATCTTGGAAAACGCCTCTACCTATCTGAATTTTTTGAATGAGGAGGATGAAAATCAGATAACCACAAAGGATAAAATTTTGTCAATATTTGACTTTAAAGTCCCATACTATGTTGGTCCTTTGAAGGGAGGATGGGCGGTAAAACGAGAGGATGGAACCGTGTATCCGTGGAATTTCGAAAGCAAAATTGATTTAGGGCAATCAGCGGAAAGATTCATAACGGAAATGACGTCGGTGTGCACATATACCGCTGCTGATGTTTTGCCAAAATACTCGCTCTTGTATAGCGAATTTGAGGTTTTGAACGAAATAAACAACATTAAAATCAACGGAGAGCCAATTCCTGTTAGCTGTAAGCTTGATATTTATAATGATTTGTTTGTGAAAAACGAAAAGAAAGTAACAAAGAAGCTGATAGAGGAATATTTGCGTCAAAAAGGATTGATTAGCAATACCGATACCGTTTCCGGAGTTGACAGCTCCATTAAGTCCCAGCTTGTTTCTTACCACAAGATGAAAAATATATTGAGCAAAACCTCGTATGAACAAGTAGAAGAAATTATAAAGAGAATTACATTGTTCGGCGAGGACAAAAGGCTTTTGAAAAAATATCTAAAAGCACACACGAGCTTGAGCGATGAAGATATTAAATATGTTTTGAAGCAAAAGTTTGAGGGCTGGGGAAGCCTTTCTAAAGAATTGCTTAGCGAAATTGAGGCGGTAAATCCCGAAACGGGCGAAATTGTAAATATAATCACAATGATGCGGGAAACAAATCTCAATCTTATGAAAATTTTATCAAGTGATTTTATGTTCAAGAGCAGTGCGGATAAATACAAGGCTCAAAGATTGGGAGTTGCAGGAACGCCAAGAGAAATGGTTGATGCACTGTATGTTTCGCCAAAAATACGCCGAAGCATTTGGCAAACGCTTCGAATTCTTGACGAGATAGTTGACATTGAAAGGGGAGCTCCGTCTAAGATATTTATAGAGGTTGCCCGAGAAAATGAAACAGACGATAAAAAAGCGAAAAATGCAGCATCCAGAAGGTCGAGAAAGGAGCAGCTCATTTCTTGGTACAAGGAATGTAAGCAGGCATCAACAGAAATCTTCGAAAGACTTGAAAACGAGAAGGAAGAGCATCTTCGCTCTAAACGATTGTTTTTATACTATTTGCAATTTGGAAAATGTATGTATAGCGGTGAACCGATTGACATTTCGGAGCTTGAAAACAATTTCAAGTATGATATAGACCACATATTCCCTCGTTCAAAAATAAAGGACGACAGTATAGACAATCTTGTTTTGGTAAAGGCCGAGCTTAATCGTGAAAAAACTAACGTTTATCCCATAAACGAAAAAATAAGAAGAGAAATGACGCCGTTTTGGGCAATGCTTAAGGATAGGGGAACTGTTTCTCAAAAGAAGTATGATAGACTCGTAAGGCATACTCCGCTAACAGAGGACGAGCTACGTTCATTTATAGACAGGCAACTTGTGGAAACCCGACAGTCAACAAAGGCAGTAGCCGAGCTTTTGAAGATTATTTATCCAAACACAAAAATAGTTTACTCAAAGGCAACGAATGTTACAGAATTCAGACGATATTTTTGCTTCACTAAATGCCGTGATATAAATGACCACCATCACGCCAAGGATGCGTATCTAAACATAGTGGTGGGAAATTATTTTGACACGAGCTTCACTGTGAGCTTCTTGAAAAATATTCTTACCGAGGAATATAGCCTTAAGCCCGAGGCGCTTTATGGCAGAAATGTACATAATGCATGGGTAAAGGGAGAAACAGGTACGATTTCAACAGTGCGTGCAACCATGAAGAAAAATAATGTGTTGTTTACAATTATGCCTAAAGAAGAGCACGGTCAACTTTATGATGTGACAATTATGCCAAAGGGCAAGGGACAGGTACCAATAAAATCGGGACTTGATATCAATCGCTATGGCGGATACAATAAAGCATCCGGTGCATATTTTGCGATTGTTGAGCACGAAGAAAAAGGAATCAAGATTAGAACAGTTGAAACAGTTTTAAAGCTCCAAAAGGTTGAATACGAAAAAAATCCGCTTGCATTTGCAAGGAAGCATTGGTATGATACAGCTGTAGTTATATTGGAAAAGGTGCTATTCAATTCGATTTTTGAAATTGATGGTGTTCGCTTGTCAATAACAAAAAGACAAAATGATCAGATTGGATTTGTCCATACGTATCAATTGGTTTTAAGCAACGGCGATTATAACTACATTAAATCCATCATGGATTTTCTTGAAAAGTACGGCGATAAAAATGAATCTCCAAGCAAATCAAAAATGCTTTATTCAGAAAGGAATATAGAAATTTATGAAATGCTCATAGAGAAAATAAAATGCACCGTATATAGCAAGATCATAGGCGGAATTGCAAAGTATATGGAGGAAAGCAGAGAAAAATTTGCTACAATGTCCATTCTTGACCAATGCAAGACGATAAAGGAAATAATGAAGGCATTTAGGTGCAATGCTTCACTTACATCACTGGATCTTCTGTGCGGAAAGGGCAGTGTGGGAAGCATACTTAAAAGCAAGAAAATTTCCTCTGCTAAATCAGTATATTTAATTCACCAATCAATAACCGGTATATTTGAGAAGAGAGTAAACCTTTTAAAATAGAGAGGTAAAGATGAGCTGGCGTGTCGTGGTTGTCAAAAGCAAAGCAAAATTGGATTACAAAATGGACTATTTAGTCGTAAGAACAGAGGATAAAACAACTAGAATTCATATAAGTGAAATATCAATTTTGCTAATAGAATCAACATCCGTTTCATTAACGGCATATTTGCTCGCGGAGCTGTCAAAGAAAAAAGTAAAGGTCATTTTTTGCGATGAAAAGGGGAATCCTTCAATTGAACTTTGCAATTTGTACGGCAGTCATGACACAAGCCGAAAAATCAAAGAGCAGCTTTTGTGGAGCGAGCAGACAAAAGCACTCGTTTGGGCAGAAATCGTAAGGGCTAAGATAAGAGGACAGCTTTCTAATCTCGACGATTCTCTTGAACGAGAAAAAGTATTGCTTCGTGAATATCTTGAACAAATACAGCCCCTCGATGCTACAAACAGAGAGGGGCATTCTGCCAAGGTGTATTTTAATGCTCTTTTTGGAATGGGATTTTCAAGAAGTGATGATAATGCCATAAACGCAGCCTTGAATTACGGATATTCGGTGATATTGTCTGCTTTTAACAGGGAAATCGTGTCACAAGGGTATTTAACGCAGATAGGAATTTTTCACAGCAATATGTTTAACAGCTTTAATCTATCGTGCGATTTTATGGAACCCTTTAGGCCGTTTGTAGATAGAATGGTTTTGGGAATGAAGCCCCAAAAGCTCGAACACAAGGAGAAAATGGAGCTTGTAAATATTCTCAATGAATCAATAGAAATAGGATCACAAAAACATTTTATATCTAATGCTATTCACATATACACAGCCAGTGTTTTTGAGGCATTGCTTGAAAATGATACATCAAAAATAAAGAATCCGAGCTATG
Organism: Eubacteriales bacterium; assembly: GCA_045636605.1. GTDB lineage: Bacteria > Bacillota > Clostridia > Oscillospirales > CAG-272 > RGIG2000. The sequence goes on from JAZTXV010000022.1 coordinate 85,386, forward strand.
AGTTATAGATTTATGAGAACAATAGTGTTGTTTGATCTTCCTGTTACCACCGCTCAGGACAGACGAGAATATTCAAGATTTCACAGGTTTTTGATAAAAAATGGTTTTTTAATGATGCAAGAATCCGTCTACTGCAAGCTTTCGCTTAATGCGACCTCTCAAAGCACCGTTTTGAATGCAATAAGAAAGAACAAGCCCCCAAAAGGCGTTGTTCAAATATTGAATGTGACGGAAAAACAATTTTCAAAAATCGAGTATTTGGTAGGGCAGTATAACGGAGATGTATTGAATTCAGACGAAAGGCTGGTAGAGTTATGAAACTTGCACACCCTATTTTAAACACTCCGATAGAATGGGACGAATTCTATATAAATACATTTATAATAGAAAACCCCAATATGTATAGAGATTTTTTGACAGAGTTGTATGATCAAGAACAAGGGCTAAGGGGTAGTTTTGTCCTTTCTCACGGACTTGAAATAATGGAAATTTCAAAAAATATCGAAATACTTAATGACATTCTTAGAATAAACACAGACACCAATAAAAAGATACTTAACGGTATAGCAAAAGAACTTACAGATATAGCGATAAATGATTACACAAGCGAAACATATGAGCTGTATAGAACAATATCACAAGCGATATCAAATGTGATTTTTGCATCTGGGAGCGACCTGATATTCGATGATATAAATGATATTTCTCAAATATTCAAGATGTATAATGTTAGGCCGGACATCGAAAGACTTTCGCTAGCAGAAAAAATACTGCTTCATATGGAACTCTGCGAAAAGTATTTAAAGAAAAAGCTTTTTGTAGTGGAAAATTTGCACTCGTATTTCACAAATGAAGAGCTTGTCTTGCTTTTTGCAGATTTTCAATACAGAAAGCATAGAGTTTTGATAATAGAACGCTATGATTGTGAGACTTTGAAGCAGGAGAAAAAACGTATAATAGATCCTGATCTTTGTGAAATATAGTTGAAATCAAAATAAAATCGTGTTAAAATAAAAACAAGCTATATTAGATGCACGCGCAGTTGTAGGGCGTTTTCTCAAAATTTGAGGTTTGAGAGTAGTGTAATTTAATATAGTAGTTAGACTCATTATTTACCGCTATTGCATTTACTTCTTGTTTGAGAGTAGTGTAATTTAATATAGTAGTTAGACCCTCGGGAACTGCCGTCCTCCATAAAGGCGGTTTGAGAGTAGTGTAATTTAATATAGTAGTTAGACGACGTATGACGTTTTTCATTCCCCACTTGCGTTTGAGAGTAGTGTAATTTAATATAGTAGTTAGACGTTTCAGTACTCTTCAACTGAACATGGCTTGTTTGAGAGTAGTGTAATTTAATATAGTAGTTAGACACTCAACAAGAGCCTTATCGTTGACAGTCTGTTTGAGAGTAGTGTAATTTAATATAGTAGTTAGACCCTCGGCTCTTTTTTCACTTAATAGAGTTTGTTTGAGAGTAGTGTAATTTAATATAGTAGTTAGACCAGGGTGGCGTCCGACCAAGCAACAGCGGAGTTTGAGAGTAGTGTAATTTAATATAGTAGTTAGACGGTTTAAAACCTCAAACGGTGATAAACCTAGTTTGAGAGTAGTGTAATTTAATATAGTAGTTAGACTTCCGTCGAATGTGATTATAACCAAAGTATGTTTGAGAGTAGTGTAATTTAATATAGTAGTTAGACTCATAAATTGAATTCTATTTTCCTCGTTTGGTTTGAGAGTAGTGTAATTTAATATAGTAGTTAGACAATTGCTTGCATTTTGCATTTTGTATAATGGTTTGAGAGTAGTGTAATTTAATATAGTAGTTAGACAGGTGGGAAGCTTCTTCGTAATCGGTAAGTGTTTGAGAGTAGTGTAATTTAATATAGTAGTTAGACATCGGCACAATGCCGAACGGAGTGCTACACGTTTGAGAGTGGTGTGATTTAAAATGGTGTTGATATTTATAGTAATATTTATATTGTACTTTTTATATTTTACGGAAAAAAACAACGGATAAAAAGACAGAATTTTAAAAAATGACATGCGAAATTGAGAGTAGTGTAACCTAATCATGCAACATAGTGAGACGTAATTTCTTTTCAAGCAAGACGTAGATTGAATTTGGGAGAGAAGCGATGAAGAATATTAAGGCAGACGAAATGAAATCAGTATTGATAACGGGGGCGTACGGCGGAATGGGACGTGCGACCACGGAGCTTTTGATATCTTTGGGATATCAGGTATTTGCACTTGATTTGAAGACCGATGAAATTGACGGTGCGATTCCGATTCAAGCGGATATAACCTCGCCCACGGCTCTTGAGACGGCTCTTGAGACGGTTAAAAGCCACACGGACACCCTTGATGCAATAATTCATTTCGCAGGCATATATATGCTTGATTCGCTTGTGGAAATGGACACGGACAGCTTTCGCCGAATCTTCGATATCAATGTAAACGGCGTGTACCTGATAAACAAGATATTTTTACCGCTTTTGAAGGAAAACAGTCGAATTCTTATCACCACGAGCGAGCTTGCTCCGCTTGATCCGCTTCCGTTTACGGGAATTTATGCTGTCACCAAGGCGGCGCTCGATAAGTATGCGTATTCACTGAAAATGGAGCTTCAGCTCCTTGGAATAAGGGTTAGTGTGCTTCGTGCAGGCGCCGTTGAAACGGGAATGCTCGGTGCATCAACCACCGCCCTCGACCGCTTTTGCAATAAAACAGAGCTTTATTCGTGTAACGCCGAGCGCTTCAAGAAAATCGTGAACAGTGTTGAGGCAAGATGCGTTCCACCCTCTAAGATTGCGAAAAAATCCTTTAGGATTTTGAAGAAGAAAAGGCCGAAATTCGCATACTCCATCAACCGAAATCCGCTTTTGCTGCTTCTCAATGCGATGCCGAAGCGCTTTCAGCTGTGGATTATACGCCAAATCCTTAAATAACAAAGAAAATGCTGACGAGAAATCTCGTCGGCATTCTTTTATAGCTTATATTCCGTACGTGCTTGTCAGAGGATCCTTGAAAATTGCGATTTCAGGCGTTTCAAAGGTAAATATTACAAACAAAAGAGCAATTCCGCACAGGGCAAAAAGCGACACCCTTGGAAAAAAGCATATCGTGCTCTCGCTTGCAAGCGCCCGCAGCTCATAAAGATACATAATCGCCGCCGAAACGAAGAAAATTGCAATATTTATCCAATCCGGCGAGTGACCTATCACTCCGTTATAGGTATAAAAAATCACGGGGATGAGAGCGAGTCCAAGTAAAATTCCACGAAGCTTTACACACCAAAATTTTCTTGTGTCGAAAAAGAAGAAGCTCTGCACGATAGCGAATAAAAATGCAGGAAAGAACAAAAGCTTCATATGCTCCCACGTTGATTCGTTTACACCCGAAAACGCAGCCGCCCAGGTCGCATTCCCCGACCAATCGTAAAGAAAATGCAACAGTGTTCCGCCAAGCGACGTCACAGCAAATCCCATCAGCTGCCATAAATTGATAGATTTTTTCATAGTTACCTCAAATACAGTTCCTTGAAAATAGTATATTCGTCGCCAAGCCCAAGTATGCGTAAAATCCCGGCGATATTTTTTGAATTCTATTGAAATGGAAGAATACAAGTGATATAATTTTATTGTATCAAGGGGATTTTTACCTTGATGATGCCTAACGAACATAGAGGAATTTAAAATGAAAAAATACAAATATCAGCTACATGTACACACGTGGCCCTGCTCAATGTGTGGCAGAATGTCACCGAGTGAGCTTTGCGAGGCGCTCAAGGACGGAGGCTATCAAGGAACAGTCATAACCAACCATTTCTATCACGGAAATTCGGGAATTGACAGAGGTGATAGCACCTCGTGGGAGCAATTTGTCGAGGCGTACGAAAGAGATTATCTTGAATGTGTAAGGGAAGCGGAAAAATATGACCTTGACATCATTTTTGGAATAGAGGAGAGCGTCAAGCCGGGAATAGAAATTTTGTGTTATGGCATCACACCAAGGGTGCTTTACGAAAATCCACAGCTAAGGAATTGCAAAATTGACGAGGTCATTCGTGTAATGAGAGAAAACGGAGTGGTTATAATACAGGCGCACCCATTCAGAGAAGCATCATACATTCCCACCCCCGGACATCTTCCGATTGAATATATAGACGGTGTGGAAATCTATAACAGAGGAAACGCAACAGAGCAAATGAATGAAAGAGCGCTTGCCTTTGCCGAGGAGCATCCGCACCTGCTCAGAACCTCGAGCGCAGATGCCCACACCACTGATAGAGTATGCATCGGCGGAATTATGGTAAGCAAAAGAATAAAATCCTCCCTCGAGCTTGCGCAGGTCTTAAGAAACAGAGAATACGAGCTGATTATTCCCGAAAACCAAGGCTAAAAATAAAAAGGCTATCGTTGAAGATAGCCTTTTGCTTTATCGGTGAAAAGTCCCTTGAGATTTATTTCAAAATCAAAGTAGCATCAAGTGGCGCAACCTCAAATTGCTCGCCGCAAATTGAAAATTCCTGTCTTGTGTTTTCGGGATTGACGACTATGTATGCGATTTTGCCGTTTTCTGCCTGCCAGCACGAGCAGAGCAGGGCGGGGAGCAGAGCCTCCTTTTTGCCTCTAAATAGCGGAACTATTATTTTCTCGCATTCAATCTCGGGAGCGTTTGCCATTCTGCCAAGAAGCAGATATTTGCCCGCCCCTGTGTCGTAAAATCGCTTCATATTTTTAATAAAGCGCATTGTCTTGTCCATATCGGGAGCGTGCTCAAAATCGTGTGTGCCCCAATGTGACATCAAATTCCCGTTAGGCGCTAAGATAAGCGTCATAAAATCACCTATCGAGAACGAATATGCAAGACGGTACCTAAGCGTGTCAAAGCTCGGCTCAAACGGACATCCGCATTGATTTCCCATAAAATTACGCACATACTCGTGATAAATATACGCATAAAGCGGAATAACCTCTCCAAACGGATAATTAAGCTCAAAGCGATTGTCGCTCATAAGAAGCCCCGAGATAAACGGCTCTGCCGCTGCGCTCTCACAGCCAAAAAGCATATTGGGAGCTCTTTTTTTCCAATCAGAGAGCAGCTGTATCATATTTTCCGTCATCCACGTGCCGGGTACAGGGGGATGCCCGTGTCCCCTTGCATAGCACATATACTGACCTCCGCCGTGGTTTTGGTCAAGAATTTGCGCATAGTCAATTCCGCTCTTAAAAAGAGGAGAAAAGGCTTCGTCTAAAATTTCACGGCCACGCACCGACGCAGGACAAATATCGTACCCATAGCGCTGATACGGGGTGCAGGTGATTCCAAGCTCGGGCTTATTTTCGGGTGAATGACACACACCCTCAAGGACGTTTCCTTTTTTGATTTTTTCTTCGCAGTCATATTCCTCAATTAACGTGCTTCTAAGAGTATAGCCGAAGCCGGAGCAATAAACGCCGAGCAAATCTCCGTTCTTGTGTAGTGCATCTCTGAACTCGTTAAAGGCATCTACACCGCCAAAGGGCGGCCACACATATGGCGGAGCCCACGGCGCAGTCCCCTCCCAATGCATCAAAAGCGCCAAAAGCCTCGTGCCTGTGTCTGCTTTTATTTTGTTTAGAATTGGCAGAGCGTTTGTGTACGGAAAAAGCGCATTCGGATCCATCTTGTCCATGTCGTGAACTCCACGCACGGGATATGTAACTATCAAGGGTGACTCCTTATACCATTCGGGCAAGGCGGGATTGTCCGCTATCTTAACAAGGCGTGGCGGCAAATTGCAATCAAGCCAAGCTCTGTAAATGTCTGCGGCATCTCTCCAATTGCTGCCACATGATTGCCATATGACAGGAAAATCGGGCGAAAAATCCTCGCCGAAATCCACACCCGAGAAAAGACGCATCTGAAGCGAAATTCCACCCTCGTTTGAGTAGAAATCCACACACTTCAAGCCCCTTTTTGAATCGTGAGCGCCAATATAAAGACCGATATCGTCGAAAAGATATGCCATGAATTGAGAGCAAACCATATTTGGAAATGTAAAATACGAGCCCGACGACGGCCATTCAATCTCGTATCTGGGAAGAAGCGTTTCGTCGGTGACAATCATTCCCTCATTGTACGGGAAAAGGATTCTGCCACCCGCCTTTTCGTTATCCACAAGCCTCGGAAGACGTATTTTCGGGAATTCCACCCACTCTATTACGTATTCGCTCGGCATACCGCTTATTGAAATTTTCCATTCGATTGACTCGTCGGCCTCAACACTAACCCTTGCACATATACTGCCGAGTGTGTCGCCGAAGCCATCAAAAACGATATCATTATCATCAAGAAGCACGTTGCTCGCATCGCTCGAGCGCACATAGTGGCATCCGCCCATTCTATCACGAAGGCGAATAACGAAAATGGGACTCTCCCCAATGCATACATGCCCTTGCCCAAGAGCAAAGGACGAAATTACTCCTCGCACCTCGTCAATAGCTATGCTTATATTTTTTGCCGAAAGGACTCTCATCTCAATTTCTCCGTTGTAATACATTCTATGCTTCAATTATACCCTCAAAATATCATTTAGTCAATACAAAACTCTTGAAAAGAGATTCAATTTGTGGTAGTATAAAATCAGGCAATAAAAAGGCTTGAAGTCGAGCAGGGCCTGATCGTAAGCTTCCGCTCTTCACAACAATAATTTTAAAATCAACTGCTCGTCTCTTTGGCGAAAATTCACCGAAGAAGCATATGCAGATAAAAACGTTCAAATCGTATAAGGAGTAAATATGAGAAAAATAATCGACAGCCACCTTCACATAGGCAAATGGGGAGAAAATGATTTTATTACGTGCTTTGATGAGTATGTCAAGGAAAAGAAAATTTGCGCCCTTAATATATGCTCAATTCCATTTTATGTGTCAAATGTCTGCAATAACATAATGCTCGGTATATACAAGCTTGCTCATCCCGAGACATACGTTCACGCAGGTATTGAGCTGATCAAAATTCCAATCGACAATATGCCCGCCGATATGGATGCCGTCACCCAATACAGAGAGCTGATGGAAATCGGCTTTGATGGAATAAAAATGCTCGAGGGTAAGCCGACGGAGCATAAAAAAATCGGAGGCAACCTCAATCACCCATCACTTAATGCTCTTTACGCAGAAATGGAAAGGGACGGCACACATCTTCTTATGCACGTAAACGATCCCGACGAGTTTTGGGATCTTGAAAGAGCGCCTCAATGGGCAATTGATGCGGGCTGGACATATACGGACGGCACCTTCTGCTCATACGAGGAGGTTCAAAGACAAACAATAAGGATCCTTGAGGATCACCCCAATCTCAGCTTGACCTTGGCGCACTTTTTCTTCTGTAGCAAGGAGCCCGAGATTTTGGAGCAGCTATTCTCAAAATACCCCAATCTGTGTGTGGATTTGACACCCGGTGGCGAGATGTATTTGGAATTTGAGAAAAATTACGACTACTATGTGGAATTTTTCAACAAATATTCAAAGAAGCTGATTTTCGGAACGGACCGCAGCTACATATGCGACGAGGAATACGCAAATTGGCTCTTTGATGCCGTTACAACCTTCATAGACACCGATCAATATGCAACGATATTTGACGGAAAAAGGCTGAAGGGACTTGGACTTTCACAGGAAAAAAGAGACAACATTTTATTTGCCAACTTTGAACGTCGTGTAGGCTCACATCCCAAGACAATAAGCCGTGAGGGACTAAGAGCGTATATTGAAAAATACTCATTCGCTCTTGACGAAAACGATAAGAAGCTCCTTGCTCCTCTTATCGAAAAATATCTTTGAGGTGTAAAAATGACAGATAAGGTTATCAAGCTTGGAGTCGTGGGACTCAAAAGAGGCGCATACGTTGCGTGGACACTCATAGGTGATAAAAACGTTGTTATCCGTGCAATAGCCGATAGCAATCCCGAAACCCTTAAGGCATGCAAGGAGGACTATGAAAAAAACGGAGTCACCGATTTGCTTTGCTTTGATTCAATTGAGGAGCTTTTAAAAAGTGACATCGATGCCGTATATATCGCAACGGATAAGCCGCTTCACACAAGGCATGCCATTATGGCGCTCGAGGCGGGAAAGCACGTTTTGAGCGAGATTCCCATAATAGAAACGACAGAGGAGATAAAGCTTCTGCGTGATGCCGTAAGAGCTCATCCCGAGCTTAAATATATGACGGCGGAGAACTGCTTTTATTGGGAGTTTATCAAAAAGTGGAAGCAGATGCACGATGAGGGCAGATTTGGCGACATTCTGTATGCCGAATCTGAATATCTGCATGCCCCGCACCCCGACGAAATAGAGCCATACGTGCCGGAAAATCATTGGCGTCGCTTCAATTCTGCGATAACATACCTTACGCACAATCTCGGCCCGCTTCTTTACATAATGGATGACTATTGCGTCAGCGTTAGCTGTATGGTGCCCGACTCCGCAAAATATAATCCGTACAGAGAAAAGGGAGAGAACGGAATAGCAATATTCCGCACCGCCAAGGGAGCAGTTATAAGAATATTTATCGGCTTCGGTATGTATGTGGGCTATGACCACAATTTTGCCATGTACGGCACACGTGGTACGATTTTAACTGATAAAACCAAGCCGCTCGAGCAGGCACACTCCTTTGCGAAGCTTTACGATACCCCCGATACCTTTGAAAAATTCACCGAGATTCCCGTCAAGCTCTCGGATACCGATGACGTTTATGGTCACGGCGGAGTGGACGCAAAGATGATTCGTGATTTTATACGCTGCATCATTGAGGATGCCGAGGTGCCAATCGATCTTGAAATGGGAATAAGAATTTCCCTGCCCGGCATTATCGCCAAGCAGTCAGCTGACCTTGGCGGAGTGCTTTTCGAAATCCCAACCGATATTTAAAAAAGAAAAGAGCTTGCAAGCAAGCTCTTTTTTGCCTTTTATGGAGAAGCTCTATTTGATTTCGAAAATCAAATCGCATCTTTTTTTGATGTGCGTTTTTTCAAAATAGATATTTTCAAGCACAATCCACCTCTCAAAAAATTGAAGGGCATTCTCGGCGGAGCAGCGACCGAGAATCCTCTGCCGTTGCATTTCGGGAGAAATGTCTAAAAATACACGCAAATCGTAGAAGCTCTCAAGCTCGGGATGCAGAGAATAAGCCCCCTCTACGATTATAAGCCCCTTAGGCTCAATCGAAGCAACCTCGCCAAACGCACCAATCGAGCAATCAAACGGGCGAAAACACACCGTATTTCCTCGCTTAATCGGCAAAAGCACCTCGTCTAAAAACCGTTCTCTGTGTACGTTGCCACCTGCCTGACCAAGACGCTCGGGAGTTCTCATTTCGGGTGGTAAAAAGAAATCATCCATATGAAAAACCGTCGCATCAAGCATATCGCCCAAACGAGCTGCAAGCGTTGTTTTTCCGCTTCCGCTACCGCCGTCAATGGCGACAATCGAGCCATCACGCATACCCGAAATGCGCTTAATAAGCATCGTAAATATATCGTTTTCGGGATTTTTCAACACATCATTCATATAACTTTAGCACCTTGGGATTTTCAAGAACCATAACCAAAACGGGCACAAGCACAAGCTGAATTATAATTCCGGGAACGGCATTTGTTATCGCTCCTGCGACAAATGCGCCAAAAGTAAACGAGTCACCCTTTATTCCCATGCAGGCAAGCATTGCGCCACCCCATACAATTCGTCCTACCACCATAGAAATTAAAAGAGAGGCGTATATGTATGGCTTTTTCTTGGGTAAAAGCCTATGCAAAAGTCCCGCTATTGCGCCGTAGGCCGCAAGCTCAAGCGCCATACAAACGGCATTCGGGAAAAGATAAGGTGCGCCGAGAGTGACAGAGCGAAGCAGAGGGGCGAAAAATCCTACACCGAGTCCCCATCTCCAACCACAGATAAACCCGCAAAGCAAAATCGGAATGTGCATAGGCAAAAGCATAGCGCCGATTTGCGGAATTTGTCCCGTTAAAAACGGAAGAACATACGCAAGAGCTAAGCAAACAGCGGAAATTGTCAGCCTTAAGGCAGTCAAGCGATTTTTCATTTTCCTCACCCCCCAAAAAATAATCTCATACGCATATTTTAACGCAAAGCAATATATTTTTCAATACATTCCGGCAAAAAACAAAAATGAATTGCTTTTTTCTTTCAAATGTGATACAATAGAAAAAACTCTCAAAAGAAAAAGCATAGATAAAAGGAGAACATATGAGCGAAGAATTTCCAAGAGTAAAGCATAAGGTAATAGACTCTCACTTGCACATCTATAATTGGACAGACGAAAACGGCGAGGACTTTTTCCATTGCTTTGAGGAGTACAAGCAAAGAATGGGCGTGTCGGCAATCAATATTTGTGCGCTTCCGTCGGGCTACGGCTCAGACGTTACAAGCAACCTTATGTGCGCCGTATATAAGCTTATAAACGAAAATACCTATGCACATGCGGGGCTTTTATACGATAAATACCCAATGGGCGCCACACTCCCCGATGGAATGGATTTTGTTACTCAGCTTGACGAGCTTGAGGCAATCGGCTTCGACGGTATAAAAATGCTTGAGGGCAAGCCCACATTACACAGAACAATAGGCAAAAATCTTTTAAATGACCTTCACGGTGAATTTTTCGCCGAGGCTCAAAAAAGAGGCACGCATATCACGTTTCACATCAATGATCCGAAGGAATTTTGGACAACCGAGGGGCTTGACTATTACGGGGACGAAACCTTTGCAACTCACGAGGAGCTTTATGAACAGGCATATGAGATTTTCAGAAGATACCCCAATTTGAAGGTCACCCTTGCGCACTTCTTTTTCAAATCGGAGCATCCGGGGGATTTGATAGACCTCTTTGAAAAATACCCCAATCTGTGTGTGGATTTGACACCGGGCTGGGAGATGTATCTGTCATTTTACGAAAATAAGGAATATTTCAAGGACTTTTTCACCAAGTATTCCAAAAGAATTCTCTTAGGCACAGATGCATATTTCCCAAGACCGACGGAGTGCAGTATGTGGCTTGTCGATAGAGTGTACAGATTTCTTTCAAGCCCCGATATCGTTAAGGCAGTGGCAGACCGCTACGAGTCCGGACTGTGCATCCCCGAGGATGCCCTGTGCGATATAACCTACAAAAATTTCGAAAGACGAGTAGGCCCCACACCCAAGCCGATAAACAAGCAGGCTCTTATCAGCTACTATCAAAAATATAAGCACCTGATGACCGCAACCGACATCGCCTACACCGAATCCGTCTTTGAAAAATTCGTGTATTAGAAAAATTCAGTTATACAAAAAAGAGAAGCGAAAATCGCTTCTCTTTTTGCATTGTAAAATTATTTTGTGCCAAAGAGTCTGTCGCCTGCGTCGCCAAGGCCGGGGAGAATGTAACCATTCTCATTAAGGCATCTGTCAAGCGTGGAAACATAGATGTTGACATCGGGATGCGCCTCTGCAACCTTTGATACACCCTCGGGTGCGCCGATAATGGACATAAGCTTTATATGCTTACAGCCCCTGTTCTTCAAAAGTTGAATTGCATCGCAAGCACTTCCGCCCGTGGCAAGCATCGGATCAACTATCAAAACGAGCTTGTCCTCAATGCCCTCGGGGAGCTTGCAATAGTATGTGTCGGGCTTTAGTGTTTCCTCATTTCTGCACATACCGATATGACCAACCTTTGCGCTTGGGAAAAGAACGTGAACGCCGTTTACCATTCCGAGTCCCGCACGCAAAATGGGAACAATAACGATAGAGTTGTCCTTTACAACCGTCTGAGTACACGTTTCAAGAGGAGTTTTTACCTCAATTTCAGTCGTGGGAACACCATCCTTAAGGCTTTCATATGTCATAAGCGTTGTGATTTCCTCAACAAGCTCACGGAATTCCTTCATGCTCGTGCGCTCGTCACGCAAAATTGCAATCTTGTGGCGGATAAGCGGATGGTCAAATATAATTACATTCTTGTAATCCTGCATTATTCTTCATCTCCCTCGTTATCGTTCTTCTTAACGAATTTGTTGAGAACTATATTGGTGATTATACCAAGTATAAGCGAGCATGCGATAGTTGTCAAGGGTACCTTGCCGAAGGTAACGCTAAGACCGCCGATACCGGGGATAAGAATTGCGGAAACAGTGAAGAGGTTACTGCTATTGGAAAGGTCAACCTTTTGAATCATCTTAAGACCGGAAACAGCGATAAAGCCGTAGAGTGCAACGCAAACTCCGCCCATTACACAGTTGGGAATAGAGGAGAGGAAGGTTACGAATGGACCGAAGAAGGAAATTACTATGCTCATGATAGCGGCAGTGGTGATTGTGACAATTGAAGCATTTTTAGTGATAGCTACGCATCCAACGCTCTCACCGTAGGTGGTGTTGGGGCATCCGCCGAAGAAAGCACCTGCTATTGAGCCAACGCCGTCACCGAGAAGGGTTTTGTCAAGTCCGGGATCTGAAAGAAGGTCCTTGTCAATAATGCTCGAGAGGTTCTTGTGGTCTGCAATATGCTCAGCAAACACAACGAACGCAACAGGAATGAAAGCTACTGCAACGGCTGCAATAAGAGTGCCGTCAACATCCTTGATACCCTTGAACGCCTCAACGAAGGTGAAGTCGGGAACTGCGAATATTGACATATCCTTGAATGCTGCAAAGTTGATAACCTGAAGAGCTACATTGTCAGTAGCAATACCGATTACAGTGAATATTGCGGATACAACGTAACCAACGAGTATGCCGAGAATAAACGGGATAAGCTTTGCCATCTTCTTGCCGTAAACTGAGAATGCGAAAATTGCAAATAGGGTTGCAAGACCGCAAATAAGTGTAACATATGTGCTTGCACCGGAAACCTGAATAACCTTTTCAACTATTTGGCCATCCTCAATAACCTGTTCAACCTTATCGACCATAACCTTACCTGTGTTAAGATCGTTTACGGCGTTTACAGCAAGAGAAAGACCGATAAGAGCAACGGTAGGGCCGATAACCACAGTAGGCATAAGCTTGTTAATCCAAGCAACGCCTGCAAATTTGATTACCAAAGAGATTACTACATAAACAAGACCTGCAAAAACTGCACCGAGAAGTAATCCTGTGTAGCCTGCAGCTGCAGAGGCTGCTCCGCCGAAGGCTGCAAACATCGGATCGATGAAGGCGAATGATGAGCCAAGGAATACAGGGCTTCTGAATCTTGTGAAGAGTTGATAAACGAGCGTTCCAACACCTGCACCGAAGAGCGCAGCCGCCTGGCTCATACCGTTGCCGATGATTGCGGGAACGAGAATCGTTGCGGCGAGAATTGCAAGCACCTGTTGAAGAGCAAATACGAGCATCACGCCAAATTTTGGCTTGTCATGAATGTCATAGACGAGATTTTTTTCCATTTCTTCTCCTTTATTTAAGGCTTTATAGCCCGTTACTTGTAGCTTTATTATATCACCATATAGGTTTAAAGTCAATTATTGTCGATAATATTGTCAAAAAATTTACTCCTAAAAAGCACATTCAATTTTCGAAAAGCGAAAAGCATAGCTCTTACAGCCACCCTGCCGTAAAACCAAAAGCGCCGAATTTTATAGTCGAAGAGAGCCAACCCGAAAGAACAGATTTTAAAAAGTCACTTTTGAGAAAAAATGAGATTTTTGAGAAAATGTAAAATTACATTGAAAAAAGAGCTTGAAAATGGTATTTTTTAATTGAATTTCGTTCGATTATATGGTAAAATGGGTATATAATAAAGAATAGATTGGAGAACAAATATGTTAAGCCTTGATAAATTTCATTTTAGTGCAAGAAATTCCTTGATTTCTGTTGCAAAGGTTAATGAAAATTTGATTTTGCATTCGCTTCATAACGGTGGAATGGTACCGCTTATGGAGCTTGACTATTCAGGCTCAATAACCGAAGCTTTTTTGCCTTGGGAGCTTCAGGTAACCGCAAATGATAAAACACATAAAATGTGCCTGTTCGGCAAGGACGGAGTCTGCTTTTACGGAAAAGGAAGCTCCCCGTGCTTCAGCTATATTTATATGAAGGGCGTGTATAACGCAAACTACATTTATGAGGGAAAGAATATTTTAAAGCTTTGCGATTGCTTTACTAATACCTTCCATACCTTCAAAATTCATAAGGGTACTATATCTCTTGATACAAGGGACAGCGAAAGAAGAATATACAAGGATTACATAAAAATAACAGTTTTGCCTGATGAAAACGGAGAATACGAGTTCACCCTCCGCCTTAGCACAAGCGAGCATTCTGTTTATACGGATTTGACATACGGTGAATATTCGGAATGCAGGAAAAACGAATATCTTGCCTGGGAAGCAAAAATGAAATGCCAAAACGAATTCGATAAGGCGTGCGCATATATTTTGTGGAGCAATATCATATCCGGAGAGGGTAATTACGACAGAGATGCAATTGTAATGAGTAAGTCAGGTATGTGCAAGCTTTGGTCTTGGGATAATACCTTTAATGCGCTTGATTTGGCTGATAAGGATTTTGAGCTTTCGTATAATCAGTTTATTTATCCTTACAGGTTTATGGATAATCACGGCAGAACACCCGATACCGTTACCACCGTTAATATGGAAAGAGCCTTTGTAAAGCCCCCGATTCAGGGCTGGATTTATAAGCAGCTTGTAAAGCGCAACAAAAAATATGAGGATATTGAGGTTTTAGACGAGCTTTACTACTTTATGAAAAAGAACACGGATTGGTGGCTCAACTATCGTGGAACTACTCCGTGCTATTATCACGGAAACGACTCGGGCAACGATAACGCAACCTGCTTTGATAATACCGAAATTATTCAGTCCCCCGACCTAATCGCATATTTGTCAGTTCAATGTGAGGTTTTGTCGCAAATGGCAGAAAAGCTCAACCTGTGCAACGATACAAGAATATACAAAATGCTATCAGATGAGCTGTTAGAGAAGTGCGTAACTCATTTTTGGGACGGTGAAATTTTCATACGCAACGGTATGACTGAGGAAATATACAGACCTCAAAGCCTAATGCCACTTAGAATGATAGTTTTAGAGCATAGGCTTCCTGCGGACATAAAAGAGTATATATTCAGTAAGCTCAAAAATGATTTCTTGTGCCCATACGGACTTGCAAGCGAATCAGTCCATAGTCCGTTCTATACACAAAACGGCTATTGGAGAGGGCCGGCATGGGGACCTGACCAGATTATATTTACCTTGGCACTAAGAAATATGGGAGAAACCGAAATGAGCGAGAGAATCGCAACAGGCTACAAAAAAGCAATAGAAAAATCAGGATTTTCGGAAAATCACGACCCACTAACAGGCGACTCGCTAAAATGCAAGGCATATAGCTGGACCGCAAATGCGTATAGATTATTATAACAAATAAAAGCCTTGGAAGCATCGAGCTTTTGAAAATATGATACAATAAACTCACAGATAAATAAGAATTTATGAAGTCGGAGGCC
>JAZTXV010000023.1:0-14072 GCA_045636605.1 Eubacteriales bacterium
GCTTCTACGAGGGCGAAATTGATGGTGCTGTACCAAACGGTGAGGGTGTGATGACAACCGCATCAGGCGATAAGATAGAGGGTAACTTCGAGGACGGAGAATGGTACGGCGAGATTAAGTTCACGCTTGCAGAGGATGGCATAGTTTTCGAGGGAGAACTGGAGGATGGCGTTCCATCTGCAGGATGTGGAAAAATCACCTATCCAAATGGCGACGTTTATGAGGGAGAGCTCAATGACGGCTTTGCCCCCAACGGCAATGGTACAATGACCTTTGCGGACGGCAGCGTGCTTGACGGCGAATGGAGCGACGGAGAATTTCTTGACGACGAGGACGAGGACTGCTCAGGAAATCTCTTGGGCACTCCCGAATATTATGACGAAAACGAGGCATTTGCTGAGCCTGAGGAAAAAACTCCAAGCTCTGTAAAATTTAAGCTACCCGGTTCAAGAACAAAGATAATTTTAGAGGAAAAATCTTACATATCAACTCGCTTTGAGATTATAAATGGTGGCGGAGTTGAATTTTATGTAGATGACAGGCTCGTTGAAATCAACTGGAAAAGAGTACATTCCGTTCACTTCACTAAGCCATCGCTTCTTTCAAAGGGAATGATGAGCTTTCATTACAAGAATGGAAATGTTATTGAAAAGGGCGGTACAGTTATGTTAGTAAGTGTACCAGGCAAGTGCAAGGACGATTTAAGACTTGTATATGATCTCTTTAAGAAATTCATTGAGCCATTTGGAATTGAGATAACAAGCAATTATTAAGAATAAATGACATTAAAGCGAGGGGTAAATGTCCTCTCGCTTTAAATTTTGCCTATTTTTGAAATGATTTTATTGACACATTACTTTTATATGTGATATTATTTATGTGTAATAACTGTAAATTCGGTCAACACTATAAAAAAGCGAGGTGTAAATATGAGCGAATATATAAATCCAAGAAAGGTGGCCATGATTGGCTGTGGCTTTGTAGGCTCGGCAAGCGTTTTTGCGCTTATGCAAAGCGGAATTTTTTCGGAAATCGTCTTGATTGATGCCGATATGGAAAAGGCGAAGGGCGAGGCGATGGACATCAGTCACGGAATCCCTTTCACAAGACATATGAAAATCTACGCAGGCACGTATGACGATATAGTCGATGCCCACATCATAATAATCTCTGCCGGCGCAGGACAAAAGCCGGGCGAATCACGGCTCGATCTCGTGAACAAAAACGTTGCAATTTTCAAGCAAATTATTCCCGAAATTGCGCGCAGGCGTTGCGAGGGGGTGCTTCTTATCGTTTCAAATCCCGTCGATATTCTCACACAGGTCGCCCTTAAGCTATCGGGCTTCCCTGAGCATAGAGTTATCGGCTCGGGAACTGTGCTTGACAGCGCAAGGCTTAAATATCAGCTCGGCGAGCATCTTATGGTTGATAGCCGAAGCGTGCATGCGTTCATTATCGGTGAGCACGGTGACAGCGAGGTGGTTGCGTGGAGCTCGGCAAACGTGTCGGGAATTGAGATTGACCGCTTCTGCGAGATGAGAGGACATTTCTGTCACGCCGAGGCAAACGAGCAGATTGCCAACAAGGTCAAAAACAGCGCCTATGAAATAATCGAGCGCAAGAGGGCAACCTACTACGGAATTGCCATAGCCGTAAAGAGAATTTGCGAGGCAATCGCAAGAGATGAAAAATCAATTTTACCCGTGTCGCATATGATGCATGGTCAGCACGGAATAGACGGAGTTGTAATGGGAATGCCCGCAATCGTCGGTAGCGACGGCATTGAGGCAGACGTGCCGATTTCCCTTGATAACGAGGAAACGGACAAGCTCCTTGCCTCTGCAAGACAGTTAAGAGAAATATACGACTCTTTGGGCTTGGATTGAGCCCAAGGGCATACATAAGGAGAATTTATGAGAGTAAATTTAGGAGAAAAGCCGTACATATTTCCGATGCCCGTCTTGATTATCGGTACATATGACGAAAACGGAGTCCCCAATGCTATGAATGCCGCTTGGGGAATGGCGTGCGATATGAACAAGGTGGCAATTACGCTCACATCAACGCACAAAACAGTAAAAAACATACTCAAAACAGGCGATTTCACAGTAGCGATGGCAGACTGCAACAGCATAATACCGTGCGACTATTTTGGAATTGCATCGGGCAACACCACTGCGGACAAGGTGGAAAAATCGGGCCTTACAACGACAAAAAGCACCTTTGTCAATGCTCCTATCATAAACGAGCTTCCACTCACCCTTGAATGTGAGCTTGAAAGCTATGATACCGAGAGCGAGATTTTGATAGGCGTTATTAAAAACGTCAGCGTTGACGAAAGAATTTTGACCGACGGAAATATAGATATGTCAAAATTCAAGCCCATCACATACGATCCCGCAAATCACACCTACATCGCCTTGGGCGAAATTGTAGGACACGCATTTAGCGACGGAAAAAAGCTCAAATAAAGTGAAAAAGCCATATATGGCTCTATACACGGTAGTACTGCTTTGTGGCTTTAGGCTTGAGAATGTAAAAAGACTAAACGATAGCGCCCTATGGGTAAGATACGTTAGCTTGAAAAATAAAAAATAAGAAATTAAGGTAAAAATGAAACTGTTAAAGAGTAAAAAGGAATATGGAATAATTCTTCTGCTTTTGCTTTTGCTGGTTTTTCCTCTTTTCAAGATGGAGTATGCCACGGACACCTATACAATACAACAGGTTGGACTTAAGGCATTTGGCGATTCTATGGTCAGCAATGGCAGATTGATCACCGCTATATTCTTTTATTTGTTTGACAAGCTGTCAATAGGAGTAATTGGCTTTTATTATGCCTCATTTATTCTTTCCATTGTATGTATGTCAATCGCAATTTATAGGATGTACAAAATTGTAGAGGGAAGAATGGGCTATCTCTGCTCATTGTTTGTTGCAGTGTTGGTGGTGCTCAATCCTCTTGCTGTGGAGTATTTTCTTTTCATAGAAAAGGGCTTTTTCGCCTTTGCAATATTGATGACAGTGCTTGCGTGTGAGGGCTTTGTTGCCTTTTTGCGCAGTCGTAGCATAAGGGGGCTTGTGCTTGCGTTCCTAACACTTATGCTTGCGTCGTTTACATATCAATCAATTCCCGGTGCATTTATAACAATTTCGGTTGTTTTTATTGTTATTTATTCAAAAAGCAAGAGGGAGTTCATAATAAACAATCTTGTTGCAATGTCCGTATATGGCTTAGGTGTAGCATTAGATTTTGTCTTTTTGAAGCTTTTTGGCGGCTCGAGGATAAGCAGTGGAATTCACCTCTCTAACTTGAAAAGGGTAGCATTTTTGCTTGGTTGGCAAACAATATTTATATATCTTGGAATTATTGCGATTTTGTTTCTTATCTGTATGCTGACTAGCAAATCAAGAACGGGATCCTTCTTTAATAAAGCATGCTTAATTAGCTTTATAAAATGTATGTATGCTTTTGGCGCAGCCTTGCTTGTTGTTTACTTGCCATTTCTGTTTACAAGTCCGAGTGAGGTTTGGTTAATGTTTAGAATAGCATATCCCTTGGGTGTGCTTATCGGTGCGTATGTGGTGCTTTTTTGCTATCACAAGGAGGGTGTATCGCCAAATAGCGCCAAGCTTTCTTCAAAAGCAGGACTTGTATCTATGGTGGCAGTGCTCTTTGTTGAGCTTGTATTTTTTCACACCATGATTTTTGGCAGGCTTATAAATAACTCCACAGATGAAGCACTCTGTCATCAAATAGGCGAGATAATAGAGGAATACGAAAAGGAAAGCGGAACAGAAATAAAATATGTAAAAATTTACCACGATGTAAAAATAGAAAAAAGAAATCCCGGAGTTTTGAAGATAGGCGACTGTAATGCGAGGGCCTTTTCAAAGACATGGAGCGATGTTTCACACATGAACGCTATTCTTGAAAGAAGCTTTATTCGTGCAGATGGCGATGCAAGCGTTTATCAAGCATATTTTGCAAATAAAAACTGGGATAGCTTTAGTGAGGAACAGCTCATTTTGGAAAATGAAACCTTACACATTTGTGTATATTAAATAGATTGAGGTGAAAAGATGTTAAAACGATTTATTGCTTACTATAAGCCGCACAGAGTGATGTTTTTGTTCGATATGCTCGCATCGCTTGCCGTGTCGGTAATTGCAATTTTTTACCCCATTATCACAAGATATATGCTCAATGATTTCATTCCGAACGAGAAATTTCGCCTTATCGTTATATTCGGCGGAGTTTTGCTCGCTCTGTATCTTGTGCGCTCGCTCCTTAATTACTTTATACAGTACCAAGGACACACCATAGGAGTGAAAATGCAGGCGCAGATGCGCAGTGACATATTCAACCATCTGCAAAAGCTCCCGTATAAGTATTACGATGACAACGAAACAGGAAAAATAATGACTCGAATAACAAGCGATATCTGGGAGGTAAGTGAGCTTGCTCACCACGGCCCCGAGAATTTGCTTATCTCGTCGATTTCCATAATTTTGTCATTTACTTACCTTGCGACCATAAACATTTGGCTGACGCTCATAATCTTTGCGTGCGTGCCGTTTCTTATCATTATCTCCCGTGCCCTGCGGAAGAAAATGAAGGAGGCGTTCACGGAAACGAGAAGGGCAACGGCGGAAATCAACGGCGCAATAGAGAGTAGCATCACGGGCATCCGTGTCACCAAGGCGTACACAAACGCCGAGGAGGAGGCAAGGAAGTTCGAGGTTGGCAACACCCATTTCGTCGGTAGCAGAAAAAAGGCGTACAGGTCAATGGGCCTTTTCCATTCCTCAACCACCTTTGTCACCGACGTGTTCAACGTAATAGTTCTTATTGCAGGCGGAATTTTTCTCTATAACGGTCAAATTCTGCTCGGCGACTACACCGCATTTATCGTGTCCGTAAACCTTTTTATCGGCCCCGTAAACACACTTATCGGATTTATGGAGCAGTACCAAAACGGAACGACGGGCTTTGCAAGATTTCTCGAGGTGCTTGACACCGAGCCCGAGCAGGACGACGCAGATGCTCAGCCGATTGAGCACGTGCGTGGAGATATTTCCTTTGACAGTGTATCGTACGGCTACGATGGCGAGGGCGATACCGACGTTCTTCACAATCTGTCGCTTAAGGTCAAGGCGGGCGAAATTCTTGCCCTTGTCGGCCCAAGCGGAGGCGGAAAAACGACAATTTGCCACCTTATCCCCCGCTTCTACCGAGTTGAGAGGGGATGCGTGCGTGTTGACGGCACAGATGTAAACAAAATAACAATGGAAAGCCTGCGTCGCAGCATAGGCATCGTTCAGCAGGATGTTTATCTGTTTAACGCAAGCATAAGAGAAAACATTCTCTACGGACGTCCCGACGCAACCGAGGAGGAGGTAATCGAGGCAGCGAAGCGCGCAAGCATCCACGACTATATTATGACGCTCGAAAACGGATACGATACTATAATCGGTGAGCGAGGAGTCAAGCTCTCGGGCGGACAGAAGCAAAGATTGTCTATTGCAAGAGTGTTCCTCAAAAATCCGCCGATACTCATTCTTGACGAGGCGACAAGCGCGCTTGATAACACCACGGAGCTTCTGATTCAGCGCTCCCTTGATGAGCTTTGCCGTGGCAGAACGACAATAGTTGTCGCTCACAGGCTCTCAACCGTCAAAAATGCTCACCAAATCGCTGTTATCTCTGACGGCGATGTTGTCGAAAAGGGCACACACGAGGAGCTTTTAGCCCTTGATGGAGAGTACGCAAGGCTCTATAATTTACAATTCAAGCTTCAAGAGTAGCAAAAGGTTGACAAATCCAAAAAAGTATGATAGAATGTTAAAAGATATTGATTTCATAACATATGGAGAGTAATATGGAAAACGAAACGAACAAGAAACCTAAAAAGGAAAAGGTTGTTGTCAGAAAATGCCACCACTGTCATAAGCCGCTTGACGAGGGAAAGGATTTCTGTCTGCACTGTGGACATACATATACGGAGGAGGATCCGTTTGCCGCTGAGAAAAAGGCAAAGAGAATGAAGCGCTTAAAGAAGCTTCTTGTTTTCCTTGGCATTGTTGCGGGCATAGCTCTTGCCGTGTATCTTACGGTGTTCTTCATTTTGAAGGAGATAAACAAGAGCGATTTCAAGCGCATCACGGAATTTATCAAGAGCGAGGGCGACTTCGTTGAGGGAACTCCTGAGGAGGAGCTTGATTTTGCAAGTGAGCTTGCAGAGGCAAGTCGTCTTGAGGAAATCCAAAAGGAAAACGAAAAGAACTCACAAACCGAAGAGGAAACCGAATCCGGCACGGAGGACGAAACCGCTTCGGGTGCGGGCCCCGTTGCAAAGCGTGACGAGGTAAGTGAAAGCGAAGAGGAATCGACCGAGGAAGAAACCGAGGGCGAAACCGAGGCAGAAACCGAGATCGAGGAGGAAAAGGTTGTCGATCCTATGCAAAAGATCGAAACTCTTGACCGCTATGAGTATAAGATAAGCAAGAAAATCACTCTCTGCTGCACAGAGGAGGACGAAACAACCTTCTATCTTATTTTGGTAAGCACGGTTGAAAACCTTTACACAAAAATCATTGTTGAGCTTTCAGAGGAAAGAGTAAACGACAGATATCTTTGGAATGCGCTCGTAAACTACGACGATCCAAATCCCGTAAATTCACAGTTCGACTTTATTCGTCAGTATTTCGGAACACTTGATCCGTCAACGCTTGATTACGGCGTAGATTTCGGCTGGCTTGATATCACAAACAGAGCAAACAAGCCACAAGAAGACATCGAGGGCGAGGAAGGCGCAGAGGGAGACCTTGATAGCGAAACCGAGTCCGAGAGCGAATCCGAGACCGAGTCCGAGAGCAAGGGCAAGACAACCCTTATGGCAAAGGTAGAAACAGAGAGCGAAAGTGAATCCGAGAGCGAAAGCGCAAAGCCGTCAGAGCCAAACGAAGAAAACGGTGAGGAAGGCGAAGAGGGAGAGGAAGAGGTAGTCGATCCAAGCACCACCATTGACGAGGATATCGAAAATGCGGCGCTTGATATGGTTGCAAACCAAATCCGTCAGGTTGTAAAGAGCTTCATTGATATGATTCAAGAGAAGGAAATGAAGATTGACCTTGACGAGATCGGATTTAAGAAGCTTTATGACTACTATATCAGCCTTGATCCTCTCAAAAACGGACAGTTCTTCAAGTAATAGGAGCTGCATACTTACATTCTAATACTTGTTACAAAGCAGAAAAAATCAGCCACAGATGTGGCTGATTTTTGTTTTTAACTGTTTTTGTCCTCTCTCAGCCTGTCGGCTCTGGGCACTTTATTTACCTTAGTAAGCGCTATGCTAACATATGTCATTGTTACGATTGTGAGCAAGCACGCAATAGCAGAAAGGAGCTGTTGAGCATAAATTTGGAGTCCGAAGATTGTATCGTTATTGCTTTGAATATACGATACAAGCGGAGATACGGCAAGCGTTGCTAAAAATCCGCAAACACCCGATATCGCCAAGGAAACGGCAAGCGCATCAGTGCGCTTTTCGGGAGATACGTAGTC
Organism: Eubacteriales bacterium; assembly: GCA_045636605.1. Classification (GTDB taxonomy): domain Bacteria; phylum Bacillota; class Clostridia; order Oscillospirales; family CAG-272; genus RGIG2000. The sequence continues at coordinate 7,571 of JAZTXV010000023.1, forward strand.
ATAGCAAAGATTTATAAGGGCGCTGTTTATTCCGCCCATAGCGATTGCGTTCAAGACATAATAAATTGTGTAAACAACGTAGCCGTTTTCGGGACGGCAGAATGTATTTACAAGGAAGCCTGCGCTTGCGATAGCAAAGCATATTTTGAGCATTTTTGCAAACGAGAACTTATCGGCATATCTGCCCCAAACAAACGAAAAGCCCGCTCTTGCCGCCGCATAAACTGCGCTGAGAATTGAGATTCCGTATATTGGATCAAGTGCCAGGGTGTTGTTCTTATATGCTCCGTAGAAGGGGCTTGCAACCGAGGTTGAAATCTGCCATAAAACGAATACGGCAGTCACCTTCAAAACGGTTTTGTCCTTGATTATTGCTCCGAGAGCGAATTTTTCCTTCGACTTTTCGATTTCCTCGCTTATCGGCTTTTTTTCAACTGTCAAAATCATACTCAGAGTGTGCAAAAGCATTATTACAAAAATCGTCACTCCGCAAATGATAAATGCGACCTTGATATTTTTTTCTCGATAGTAGCTGATTACTGCGCCCATAGCAAAATTGAACGCAACTCCAAGCACAAGCGAGATTGCTTCCTTTGTAGCCGTAAAGCGACCTCTTTGACCGTCATCGACAAGCGACATAAACCAATTTATCTTTTTCGGATGTGCCACATTGTAGAAGAAATATGCCAAAATTATAGCAACGATAAACACAACCTGCTTCGTTTTGTTCGGCATACTTGTAAGAGGTATTATGTATAGCGACATAAAAAGAAGCTGATTTATTATACTTAACGCAACGACCTGCGTCTTTGCGCTTCCTCTGTGAAGAAGCGTGGCAACAAGCTGAAATAGGCATCCGAGAGAAATTATCGACGATAAAATTCCCGTAACGCTATCGCTTATGCCCAATTCCTTAGTGAGTGAGGCGAGATACATATCGGCGACAAGAATTGAAATGAGGTATTCAAGTCCCGCTTCAATGATGTACATCAAGCGCCCTCTTTTATATAGCTTTTCCATTGTTCTTCCCTTTGAATTGTTTTTCTTATTACATTTTATCAAGGCAATCGCAGCTTGTCAAGCTTGTATAGCCTCGCAGGATTAGAATTGGTCGGCATTGTATAGCATAACCGATGCAAATACATCCCATTCCTCAGGGTTGAAATAGCTATCATACGCTGCCGCCTTGGAAAGCGATTCCTTCACGAGTGACTCAATAATGTCCTGAAGCTCAAGCCTTGATGCGTAAAGCTCATCCTCGTCATAGGTGTTCATATACATATCTGCATTGAAGAAAATCTCCTTCTTATCCATATCAAGCTCGTATGGCATAGGACTGTCAATGCGGAGAAGATAATCGTCGTGCTTGATATGATCGTCGGGGTGACGAGATAAATCCTCCATAGCCTCAATAAGAGATGCCTCAACGCTTTGACGGCCACCGCCCGAGCTGCCGTTGCCCGCAGGCTTTTTGGCGGGCCCCTTATAACCACCCGAGAAGCCCGACGGATATGCGTGCCCAACAACATTGTCAAGCCCGAACTTGAATATGCAAACTACAATAACAACCGTGCCGACTGCCATAATAATGAAGAGCATCCACGAATAGAAGAACGGTGAAACGTAGTGACCGAGAAGTGCGAAAACGAGGTTGATAACGAAGCTGATAGCAACGCTCAGAGGCGGAATGAGAAATGACTTTTCTTGTCTGTCATCCATCATTGCTCCTATGTACAGATAAAGTGCAACGAAGCCCGAGAATGCTCCGCATGAAACGAGAGCCGCCTGGAAAACTGTCGGCAGAGTACCGTCAAAGTCAATTGAAAGAACACCTTGGCTGACAATAGAGCCGAGAACAATTCCCACAACTCCGACAAAAGCGAGCACGCCTCGAACGAATGATAAAATAACGTTTTCCCACTCACTCATTACATCAAATACAAGCTGAAGAATAATAAAAAACGGGAACACGAAAAGAATAGGCACCATCATACCGTTAGTGCTGTGATATCCGCCACTGACCGACGGATCGGCAAAATCAATCTCCGAGCCCCACATTCCGAAAATTAAAAACATCGCAAAAACGATACCTGCGTGAGCAAGAAATCTGAAAAATTTATTTTCCATAAGAAATCTCCTTTAAATGATATATGGACTATTATATAATAGATAAAACAATTTGTCAAGGGTTGAATTGTGCGTTTGTACGTGTTAAAATATAAATACAGATTAAAAGTCAAGGAGATTAAAATAATGAATAAAATCACACCTGAGAGGGCGGGAATAAAAAGCGAGTATGTTACAAAATACATAAATACGCTTCTGAAAAGGGAGCTGCATATGCACAGTGTGCTTATGATGCGTGGAAATGACATCTTTTGCGAGGGCTATTTTGCGCCGTTTAATGCCGATATGCCTCACAGAATGTACTCCGTTACAAAAAGCTTTGTGTCTGTTGCAATAGGACTTTGTGCAGAGGACGGTCTTATTGCGCTTGACGATAAAATTGCGGACTATTTCCTCGATAAAATAGACACGCCCTTGTGCGAGAGCTTGAGGGAGCAAACGATAAGAGAAATGCTTAAGATGACCACCGCAGGACTTGATGTCGAATGGTTTTTTCAGGACGATCCTGACAGAACGCATCTGTACTTTTCCAACAGAGGCGAAAGGCGCCCGTCGGGCACTGTTTGGTCATATGATAGCGCAGGCTCGCAGGTTTTGGCAAGCCTTGTTGAAAGAGTTACCAAAAAACCGCTTTTTGAGTTTTTGACAGAAAGAATTTTCAAGCATATCGGCGCATTTGAAAACGCAAAAATCCTTCAAACAAGAAATGGTGATGCGTGGGGAGATTCCGCTATGATTTGCACCACCCGAGATCTTGCCATCTTTGCCCGCTTTGTTATGAATTACGGCACCTGGAACGGCAAGCGACTAATGAACGAGGAGTATTTACGCCTTGCAACCACAAAGCAGGCGTGCAATAAAACAAGCCCGCACTATCAGATAATTCACAACGGCTACGGCTACCAATTCTGGATAACGGAGCAAAACGCCTTCGCCTTTGTCGGAATGGGTGATCAGCTTGCTCTTTGCGTGCCTGAAAAGGATTTTATCTTTGTGTGCACCGCCGATAATCAAGGCAACGAATTTGCAACAGAGTTTATAATAAGGGCGCTTTTTGATATCGTTATTGATAATTTGGAGCCGTCATCCTTGCCCGAAAACGAGCAGGCGGCAGCGACGCTTGACGAAATCTGCTCCGGGCTTGAGCTTTATCACACCTCCGGAATGGAGGACTCATTTATGAGAGAGGAGCTGAACGGCAAAAAATACGAATGCTCTGCCAACTATGCAAAATGGAAATGGTTCAGATTTGATTTTGAGAGCGCCAAGGCGGGTAAGCTCACCTACGAAAACGAAAATGGCGAAATGGAAATCGAATTCTATGTAAATGAAAACCGATTTGGGCTTTTCCCCGAGCTTGGCTATTCACGAGAGCGAGGAGGAGAGCGAACAACCGATGGCTTCAAATACAAAATGGCAACCTCGTTTGCGTGGCTCACCGAGAAAAAGATAGAAATATTCACCCAAATAATAGACGAATATTTGGGCAACCTCTTTATGACCTTCGACTTTAAAAACGACAAATGCACCGTGGCGCTTGATCATACGGCGGAGGATTTTTTGTGGGAGTATAAGGGCTACATACCGGCCCGCAGGCGTTGATGGCGGCGCAATACTGCGTTGCTTGACCTGAAGCCCTGCGAAAGCAAATTGAATTCAAAAGCAACAAAAAGCCCCTCGGGGCTTTTTGTCATTCTTTTGGTACATCTTCCACTTGCAAAAATCATGAATGTATGGTAAAATACAATATAGAATGATTCGAGGGCAAGGAGAGCCACAAGAATAATTTTTATAGAATTTCCTTGGTTACCCTTTTTTGCAAAGAAGGGTAAGGGAAAAAGGAGCGCAAAATGAAAATTGGCGGACTGCAAAAAATGACGATGCTTGACTTTCCGGGCAGGGTTGCGTGTACGGTATTTACATACGGCTGTAACCTTCGTTGCCCGTTTTGTCATAACGCATCACTCGTTATCGACGAGGCGGAGCTTCTTGATGAGAGCGAGATTTTCGAGTATATAAATAAAAGGAAGAAAATTCTCGACGGAGTATGCATCACGGGCGGAGAGCCTCTTTTGCAGCCCGATATAATTGATTTTATGAAAAAAATCAAGGCGCTCGGCTTGGCAATCAAGCTCGACACAAACGGAGCGTTTCCCGACAGGCTGAGCGAGGTAATCGGTCTTGGATTGGTCGATTATATCGCAATGGACATAAAGAACTGCAAGGAAAAATATGCTCAGACAACGGGCGTGGCGCACCTTGATATCACTCCATACGAAAAAAGCGTGGAAATTATAAAAAACAGTGGTATTGAATACGAATTTCGCACCACAATAGTAAGAGAGCATCACACCATATCCGACATCAAAAAAATCGGCGAATGGCTACACGGCGCAAAAAGATATTTTTTGCAGAGCTTTGTCGATTCGGGCAACCTCATAGGAGGGGAGCAAAGCGCCCACGATAAAACAACGCTTGAAGCCTTTAGGGATGCGATTTCAGAGCATTTTTTGAGCGTTGAAATCCGAGGCGTTTGAAAATTCGTTGACTTATCAATCACAATATCTTGTGTAAATTTTTCAAAAAAAGCACAAGATATTGTGTTTTTACTCTTGACAAAGCGCAAATGTTGTGATAAAATGTAATCACGAAAAAGCGGTAACATCAAAAGCATGCGAAGATACTTCAAGCCCGAAAGGCAGGGAGCATCTATTTTTACGCAAAAAATCGTGAAAAACCACTCATTTTTTGTCGTTTTTTGTGTAAAATCACTCTCTTGGTGGCTACCTTTTCAGAATAAAGAAAAGAAAAAATTCAAGAAAAAGGAGAAGGATTATGTACGAGGTAATCATAAGAGACGGCAAAATTGCCAATTTTAACATTTCCAAGATTTCAAACGCAATCAAAATGGCATTTGATGCATGTGGAAAGCAGTACAATCAGGACATCATTGATTTCTTGGCGCTCAAGGTAACGGCAGATTTCGAGAGCAAGATTCAAAACGACAGAATTTCAGTTGAAAAAATTCAGGACAGCGTTGAGAGCGTGCTTATCAAGGCAGGCTATGACGACGTTGCCAAGGCATACATTCTTTACAGAAGACAAAGAGAGAAAATCCGTAACATCGGCTCAACCGTTCTTGACTATCAGGAGCTTGTTGACAACTATCTTCAAATCAACGACTGGAGAGTTAAGGAAAACTCAACAGTTACCTATTCCGTTGGTGGACTTATTCTTTCAAACTCGGGCGCTATCACCGCTAACTACTGGCTCAGCGAGGTTTATGACGACGAGATTGCAGAGGCTCACCGTAACGCAGACATTCACATTCACGACCTTTCAATGCTCACAGGCTACTGTGCAGGATGGTCGCTTAAGCAGTTAATTCAAGAGGGACTCGGCGGAGTCGTTGGTAAGATTACCTCTGCTCCCGCATCCCACCTTTCAACCCTTTGTAACCAAATGGTAAACTTCCTCGGCATCATGCAAAATGAGTGGGCAGGTGCGCAGGCGTGTTCATCATTTGATACCTACCTTGCTCCGTTTGTAAAGATTGACAACCTTTCATATAAAGAGGTTAAGCAGTGCATTCAATCCTTCGTTTACGGCGTAAACACACCTTCACGCTGGGGTACACAGGCTCCGTTCAGCAACATCACGCTTGACTGGGTAGTTCCTGCTGACTTGGCAGAGCTCAACTGTATTATCGGTGGCAGAGAGGTTGACTTTAAGTACAAGGATTGCCAAAAGGAAATGGATATGGTCAACAAGGCGTTCATCGAGATTATGATCGAGGGCGACGCAAACGGCCGTGGCTTCCAATACCCAATCCCAACCTACTCAATCACATCTAATTTTGACTGGAGCGAAACAGAGAACAATAAGCTTCTCTTTGAAATGACCGCAAAATACGGCACACCATACTTCTCAAACTACATCAACAGCGATATGGAGCCAAGCGACGTTCGTTCGATGTGCTGCCGCTTGCGTCTTGACCTTCGTGAGCTTCGTAAGAAGTCCGGTGGCTTCTTCGGTAGTGGAGAAAGCACAGGCTCTGTCGGCGTTGTAACCATCAATATGCCAAGAATTGCATACCTTGCAGAGAACGAGGAGGACTTCTACGCTCGTCTTGACAAGATTATGGACATTTCGGCTCGTTCACTTAAGATTAAGAGAACAGTTATCACAAAGCTTCTTGACAATGGTCTTTACCCATACACAAAGAGATACCTCGGCACCTTCAGCAACCACTTCTCAACGATTGGTCTTGTAGGTATGAACGAGGCTTGCCTTAATGAAGTCGGAGGCAAGCGGTCTTAGGAAGACAACACATCACATCAACTCCTTGGCCCACAGAAAGGCATGGGCACACGGG
>JAZTXV010000024.1:0-5753 GCA_045636605.1 Eubacteriales bacterium
ATGCCCTCCTCGGCAATTGCGGTATTGTACGCGATCTGTCTGGCAATTATAGGCTCAACGTCACAAATATCCACCTCGTCGGCGTATTCTACGATGCGCTCGATAGAAAGCTGTTCTCTGTTCGGCTTTTCAAATTCTCCGTCGGCATAATATTTTTGCTGATGAAGAACCTCGCCGTCTTTGACAATTCGAATGATATTGGTATGATCCCCCGCAAAATGAACATGCGCCTTTGATCCGCCCGCCTCGACCGACACCTCGATCTCGAATACACAGTTTCCGCCCGAGGGAACAACGGTTATCTCAGTGGAGTTCATATATTCGATAATCCGGAGCTTATCCGACTCACTCACTTCGCAAAGCACTTCAAGTTCCCGATCGGCATTTCCCGCAACGATACCCGCAGACGCGGCGGCAGCAATACCGCGCAGACCGTCGGTATTGGGAACAACAACGCTTTTTACGTTCTTTATGATATTCGAACTTACCTTAAGCTCAACGCGCTCCGGAAGTTTTCCAAGCACCTTGCGAGCAAGCGCCGACGCGTATGCGACAGAAATGGGCTCGGTGCATCCCATCGCGGGGACAAGCTCTTCTTTTAGTATTTTACGGTATATTTCCTTAAGCTCGGCGACCATAATAATCTCCTTTTGGCTAAAAAATTGCTTTCTATAAATTTATTATAGCATATTTTTACAATTTTTTCAACCCTTTAGGTATGTGTAGGGCAATAAAAATGAACTAAAATTTTCGTTTCTTATTCTGCGCCAACAATCAAAAAGGCACTCTTTTGAGTGCCTTTTTTGGTTGTTAATTTGAAATATCATAAACTGACAAGATTTTGATATTCCTTAGTATTTCGTTCGCACTAAGATTTGTTTTTGCCATCACCTTAAAGGGCCTTGCATCTGTCAAATCAAAATAATTATCGCTTAGCACTATATCGTAATTTTCAAATGAAATTTCAACATTTTTTGCAAAAGCATCACTTGACAGAAGAAGCAAGACTCCGCCGTCGCCCGCCTTAACATCAACCTTGATATTCGGCTTTAAAAATTTAAAATGCTTCGGCTTTGTGCCAAGCTCGGTGTTTCTTGAAAGCAAATTGCCGTCCTTATCATACAGCTCGCACCAAAAATACGTATCTCTTGTGCCCGTAAAATCACCGTTTGGAAGCGTTTGCACGTCAAGCGAGGAAAGAGAAGGCACAACAACTGATTTTTCGCCCTCAAATATGGTTGTAAAATCGTTTTTCGCAATACCGTATTTGATATATCCGACAAAATCATTTAGGCTTTCGTTTGCCACAGAGATATCAATTCTGTCCGCTTCGTTAAACAGTCCGAGCATTATCGGCTGATAGAATTTTTTTGCAAAATAGTGAAGCGCCTTGTATCTGCCAAAATAATCAATGCTTGACCAAGATGCAACGGGCCAGCAGTCATTAAGCTGCCAATAAATAGAGCCCATCGTGTATCCACGATTGCGTCTGAAATGCTCAACTCCGTACTTTATTGCGTTCGCTTGATTTAACTGAGAGGCATAAACGGTCATTTCCAAATTCTTTGGCACCTGATATTCCTCTGCCAGATATTTAAGAAGCTTGACATTTCCGTGCCAATGCTTTTGATGGCTTTCCATAGTATATGAGAGCAGATTTCGCTCATCCTCGGGGCAAAATTCGGTTACGGTTTTAAATGACGGCAGGCTCTCAAAGCCATATTCGGAGCAGAAGCGGAATTTATGCTTTCTGTACTCGTCAAAGCCACAGTTTCCGTTCCAAACATGCCAAAAATGCACATCTCCTCGTGTGTAGTCCTGAGGTAAATCAAAATTACCGCCCGAGGTTGGGCTTGACGGAGTGTACGCAATAAACGGCGCATGCTCCTTGCAAATTGACGGCAGCAGCTCCTCGTACAGCTTCAAATAATCACTGCGAACAAGCGGATCGTGTCCGTCGGCGCACTCCCAACCGCAAATTGCCTCCTCCATTTCGTTATTTCCGCAAAGAATACCGAGGCAGGCGTGGTGTCTTATTCTTTTTACGTTGTAGATTGCCTCTTCCTTAAATTCCCTTTCAAACTCGGGGCGCATCCATACATTTGCACAGGCAACCATAAAATCCTGCCAAACGATTAAGCCGTTTTTGTCGCAAAGCTCATAAAAGTAATCGTCGGGATAGAAGGCTCCGCCCCATACACGTATGCAGTTAAAGTTAGCAAAAATGCAATCGTTTATTATTCTGTCAAGACGCTCGCTTGAAAATCTTGAATACAGGCTATCAACGGGGACAAAATTTGCACCCATAGCAAAGATTTTGATGCCGTTTACCTTAAAGCAAAATTCCTCGCCGCTGTCGTCCTTATCTCGACACAGCTCAATAGTACGCAATCCAACAGTCCTTGTCACAGCGTCGAGCAGTGTGTCACCGCTATATAAATATAGCTTGACCTCATACAAATTCTGCTCGCCGTATCCGTTCGGCCACCAAAGGCGAGGGCTTTTAATAGTGATTTTTCCCTGACCGTTTTCCAAGCTCACCCTTTGTCCGTCCGCCTCAGCGACGATAGTTAAGCCGTGTGCTGAGTGCTTTGTAGTGGCAGAAAGGGAAAGGATAACCTCCTCGCCCTTATGCTCCTGCATAATCAAGACATCCTCGATTTTATCGGTGTCATAGCAATTTATTTCAACATTGCGGAAAATACCCATATTCGGCAGAGTGGGCGCCCAGTCCCAGCCCGACATATAGAGCGCCTTTCTCAGATGCGCCGCACCCTGAATCGAGTCGGAGTTAGTATATAAATGGTGCGCGCTCTCCATCATTTCAAAATAAAGAACGGGAGATTTGAATTCAAGCCTGATTTGGTTTTTCGCCCTTGCAAGCGCCTTTATGTCATATTCATACATACGGTGCATATTCATTACACTGTCAAGGTGCGCCCCGTTAAAGTAAATATCGCAAATTGTGTCAAGCCCCAAAAAGCGAAGCTCGATTTTATCACGCATCAGCTCCTGTGAGCTCAAGCTGAAATTGCCGTAAAAGGTGCAATCCATTTTAGAATAGTCTAAAAGCGACTCCTCGTTTGTTGCGTAATAAGGGTCCGGAATAAGCCCGCAAGAGAGCAAAACGCTATACATGTCGCAGGGTGCTTCGCAATCAAGCCCAATCTGCTCTCCAATATCCATTTTCCAATTTTTGATAACCATAATATCCTCCGTATATGATATATATATATTTACTTTATCACAAAATCGACAGCTTTGCAACAAAAATTTTAAACGAAAAACCCATTTAAAGCTCCGAGGGGGAATTATTAGATAAAAATTGTCGGGCACGAGGCCAAGTGCCGTGCGGAGTTGTCACACTTTTGAGGACAAACGGTGCACGGGGGTGTGCTACAATACATACATAAGATACGAACAAGACAGTGTTGCGGGCAACGACATCCTTTCTAAAAATCCTCCTTTATAAAATTTATGATTTATGACACATCATTTGATGCCAAAACACATTCGCCCGCTACACGATAATGTCTGATATTATTTGAGCAGGTCGCTAAAAAGACAACCACGACTTATCTCTTGGCTCTCTAAATTCAAAGGCGCACAATGCATCTTCCGTGATATCAGACGAATACATCGGTGGCGGTTTTTCCTCCTTTCACCCGCCTACCCAACAAAAAATCCTCGCCAAGCGAGGATTTTTGTTTTTATTTTGGAAGAAATTACTTTTTCTTTTAGGCTATGTCACAGCTAAGAGTTGAATAACAAAGTGCTTTTGACGAGGAAAGAACAAAGAAATACAAGGCGGAGCGAGGGCGCATACTCTTTAGCTGTCTGTAACCGAGCGAGAACACAGTATTTCGAAGTTGTTTTCCGTCAAAAATCAATCTCGTGTTGGGACAGAGCCTTCTTTTAACCGAAAAATATTTTATTTCGCCCGTGCGTCGAAAAGGCGACCAACGGAAAAATATTTTAATTTTGACCGAAGAAGCGGAGCGCATTATTATAGCACACGTCCTCAACAACACGGCGCACAAGCTCCATATTTTGAGTCATTTCGCCCTTTTCCATCATGTTACCGAGATATTCGCACAAAATGCGACGGAAATAGTGGTGACGTGGGTATGACAAAAACGAGCGAGAGTCCGTAAGCATACCGACAAATGCGCCGAGATGTCCTGTTGCCGTGAGGTCCTCGAGGTGCTTTTCCATTCCCACCTTATTATCTAAGAACCACCACGCCGCACCGTATTGAAGCTTACCCCTTGCGCTACCGTCCTGGAAGCATCCGAGAATGGTCATAAGCTCGCTGTTCATTTTTGGATTGAGATTGAACAAAATCAGCCTCGGCAACGCATTTTCTCTGTCAAGCGCATCAAGGAGGCGAGAGAGAAGCGTTGTGCTGTTTTGGTCGCTTATGCTGTCAAAGCCTGTATCAAGACCGAGCCTTTCGAGCATTCTTGTGTTGTTATTTCTCATAGCGCCGAGGTGAAGCTCCGTGACGATGCCCTCCTCTGCGTACATTTTCATTAAAAAGTATGTAAGATAGCCCTTGAAGGTCTTTGCTTCGATACAGGTAGGCTTATTTCCCGCCAAAACGGACTCAAAAACCCTTGCGGCATCCTGTCTTGCGGGAATTTCGTAAGTCGCCTCAAGCGCAATATCGCTCGCAACCGTTCCAACACTCTTAAACGCCAAAAGCCTTGCCTTAAGCGCTCTTTCAAGGTCGCAAAGGGATTCTATTTTGTGTGTCTGCTCCTCAAGCTTAGAAATGAAGCTCAGATACGCCTGTGCATCAATGTTCATTATCTTATCTGCACGGAAGGCGGGAATTACCTTGAAGGCATAGCCACATTCCTTGATTTTCTCGAAGGTGGTAAGGTCGTCAAAGACCTCGTTTGTGGTGAACACGTGAGTCACGCCCGAGCCCTCAATTAAGCTCTTGGGGGTTACGTTGTTTTTTGAAATATATTCGTTACACATCTGCCAGATAGCCTCGGCATTGTCCGCATTTATCTCAAGCGTACATCCGAAATACTCCTCAAGCTCAACCTGCGACCAGTGATATAAGGGATTTCCGAACGCCGTACCCAAAACGGTGCAGTATGTGACGAATTTTTCCTTATTTGTCGCATCACCCGTAATAAAGCGCTCGTCAACGCCGTAGTTACGCATAAGACGCCACTTGTAATGGTCGCCCGAGAGCCATATCTCGTAAAGGTCGGAGAACTGCTTGTTCTCGAGGATCGCCTTTTCGGGGAGATGGCAGTGGTAGTCGAATATCGGCATATCGGATGCGTATTCGTTATAAAGCTTTTCCGCCGTCTTTGTCGTCAACAGAAAATTGTCCTTAATGTAGCTCATAATTATCTCCTTATAAGAGCCATTATAATTACCTGTAATTATAAATGAATCTCTTTGTAATTTCAACCTTTTTGTAAAGATTATTAGATTTTGTCACAGAATTACAAAATACCGTCTCAAAGAGTAACGCCCGTTTTGTAAAAGGCGATCTCTCTTACAGCTTCGCTCTTGCAAATGTATTCGCCGTTTACGGTCTTTTTGATAAGATTATACAGACCGTCTGCGTCCATAGTATGCGCGCTGAAATCTATCCAGCCGTTTTTCTTTTCGGAAAGCGCCTCGTTCGTCGATATTTTCATCGTCGGAACGAAGGTCGAAAAGGGCGTGCCGCGTCCCGTCGTAAAGAGAACGATCTGACATCCCGCCGCCGCAAGCGCAAGTCGGAT
>JAZTXV010000025.1:0-20025 GCA_045636605.1 Eubacteriales bacterium
CAAGCTTAGCCTTAACGTTAAAGAGGGCGTTATCGAAGAAGCATTGGTTGAAACAATCGGTTGCTCAGGTATGACTCACTCAGCTGCTATGTCTTCTGAAATTCTTGTTGGCAAAACCTTGCTTGCAGCTCTTAATACTGATCTCGTTTGCGATGCTATCAACACCGCTATGCGCGAGCTTTTCTTGCAGATTGTTTACGGTCGTACACAGACCGCTTTCTCAGAAGATGGTTTGCCAATCGGCGCTGGTCTTGAAGACCTTGGTAAGGGCCTTCGTTCACAAACAGGTACTACATACGCTACAAAGGTTAAAGGTCCTCGTTACCTCGAACTTGCTGAAGGTTACATCACAAAGTGTGCAGTTGATGAAAACGATACAATCATCGGCTACAAGTTTGTTCACCTTGGCAAAATGATGGAAATGATTAAAAAGGGTATGGACGCGAACGAAGCTTTAGAAAAAGCTAGCGGCCAGTACGGACGTGTAGATGACGCTGCTCGCCTCATCGACCCACGTGAAGAATAATTAGGGAGGTAACAGATTATGCCATTATTTGAAAGCTATGAAAGAAGAATTAATCAAATAAATGCAGAACTCGCAAAGCACGGCATCGCTTCTATCGAAGAAGCAAAGCAAATTTGCGACGATGCAGGCGTTGACGCTTACAACATTGTTAAGGGCATTCAGCCAATCTGCTTTGAAAACGCTGCCTGGGCTTACGTTGTTGGTTGCGCAATCGCTATTAAAGATAAGGTTGCATCTGCTGCAGAAGCTGCTGAAAAGATCGGTCTCGGTCTTCAGTCATTCTGTATCCCTGGTTCAGTTGCCGACGACCGTAAGGTTGGTATTGGCCACGGTAACTTGGGCGCAATGCTTCTCCGTGACGAAACACAATGTTTCGCATTCCTTGCAGGTCACGAATCATTTGCAGCTGCTGAAGGTGCAATCGGTATCGCAGAAAAAGCTAACAAAGTTCGTCAAAAACCACTCCGTGTTATCTTAAACGGACTTGGAAAAGACGCTGCTCAGATTATTTCAAGAATCAACGGATTCACATTCGTTGAGACAGAGATGGATTACTACACAGGCGAAGTAAAAGAGATTAGCAGAAAAGCTTACTCAACAGGACTTCGTTCAAAAGTTAACTGCTACGGCGCTAACGATGTAACAGAAGGTGTAGCAATCATGCACAAAGAAAAAGTTGACGTATCTATCACAGGTAACTCAACTAACCCAACTCGTTTCCAACATCCTGTTGCAGGTACATACAAGAAAGAATGTATCGAACAAGGAAAGAAATATTTCTCAGTTGCTTCAGGCGGTGGTACAGGTCGTACACTTCACCCAGATAACATGGCTGCAGGCCCTGCTTCCTACGGTATGACAGATACAATGGGTAGAATGCACGGTGACGCTCAGTTCGCCGGCTCCTCATCTGTTCCTGCTCACGTTGAAATGATGGGACTTATCGGCGCAGGTAACAACCCAATGGTTGGTATGACTGTTGCAGTTGCTGTTGCTATCGAAGAGGCTTGCAAATAATTAGCTTTTTAAGCAATCCATTAAAAACTAAATTAAAAAGAATTAGACACATCATTTTGGGTAAAACCACGATGATGTGTCTACTTTATTTTAGGAGAAAAAGTTATGAAAAGAATGAAAATGATTAGGCAAAATTACGGTTGTGCGTCGGCAATGTGCTCCATGGTCATTTTTACGCAATCGGTTATCTTTACCATGTTAATGCCAAAAATCGAGGTGTGAATAGTGTTTTTGATAGGCTCCTGCCAATACGCCGGAATGCTACCGATGCCGTTTGCCATGCCGAGGATCGAACCGACCGTTGCGCCGTTGCAATCGGTATCGTAGCCCGTCTCCACCGCCATACAGATAGACTTGCCAAAATCGCCCCTGCCGTACAGCAAGGACGCCACAACCACCATAGCGTTGGGTATGGTATGGCACCAACCGTGTATGGAATATTCATCGTACTTGCCGTGAATCATATTAAAGCAATCCGCCTGGGGCATCTTGCCGTGATAAGCCTCTATCACCGCCGTAACATCCTTGTACAATCGGGAGGTGTACGGGATCTCAGCAAGGCCGCCAAGGATGATAGTCTCCAGGTCGCTCGTGGTAGCCGCCACCGCAAGCATGGCCGCAACGAACATCTCTCCGTAAATTCCGTTCTTCACATGAGAGATGGAGGCGTCTCTCCAAGCCATCTCCGCCGCTTTTTCCGGGTTGCCGGGGTTGATGTAGCCAAAATAGTCGCCGCGGATCTGAGCCCCGATCCACTCGCGGTAGGGATTTTTATAAACGGCCGACTCCGGCGGAGCATAGCCCTTGATGAAGTTGCAAAACGCCACTCTCTCAGCAGTCCAATACTCGTCCTTGGGCTGATATCGCATCCATGCGCGGGAAACGTCGTAGGGTGTAAACTCCCTGCCGTACTTGCGGATGATCTCCTGCGCTAGCACTACATAGTTGGTATCATCGTCTACGGGCATACCGTCGATCTCATCGGCGTAGCATCTTTTGGCAAAGGCAAACTTGTATTTTGCGCAGGTCTCTGCCGTTACATCGCTACGGTAAATGTATCTATGCATGGGGTAGTTTCCGCTTTCCTTAAGGAACGGGATCAGCTCGTTCGTGCGGATACCCTCTACCGTTTTGCCCAGCATACAGCCGCATACACGGCCCATCCACGCGCCATGGAGCTTACTCTCCAGGGTTGCAGGATCATAGGCCAACGGGCCATCCCATGGCTTGCGAAGCTGCCTGATCTGCTCAAGGCCGGAGGGCTCTACGTGGGGATATCCCTCCACTTGCCCGGCAGAGGAAACGGCATCGTACAGCACATCGCCGAACTTCTTTTTTAGTTCTCCCTTCGGAAGCATGGAAACCGCGAAAAAAATGTCCTCCAGTCGCTGGATATCCAGACCCTCTTCAACGGACTGCCGATACTCAATCGTCAAATTGGAGGAATACAGCTCGCCGTCATCTACACCCTCATAGCTCGGCTTGATTGGCGCGGTTTTTTTCATTTCCTCTACCACCTGGCTATCGTTTTCGAGAACAAGGGCATCAAGAGAAATTCCAAAATACTTGGATATCTTCACGATCTTATCAAGATCGGGGGTAGCTAGACCGCTTTCCCATTTTTGAACCGACTGTTGAGACACGCCGAAAATTTCAGAAAACTGCGCCTGCGTTAGCTTTGCCTCGTTTCGGATTCGATAGATTACTTTTCCAATGTTCATAAGTGTAGTCTCCTTTTTTTCTTCATTATAACAAATCACACCAAAAGAAGCAACCGTCTTTAGATTGTAATTGATACATCCCACGGTTGTAAAGTGCAAGGTGCGATGCTCGGGTAAAGGACTCTGCGGACGCCTGCCATTTCCACCTTCAAAACGGCCGTTTTACTTGCCGCTAACCCTCAGTCTGATTTGCTTGGGTGTCTTGGATTTAACAAACACACGCGCCTTGCCGTAGTGTAGCTTGACTCTCCACGGGTCGATCGTCTGCTTTCCGATCTTAACATATCCCGACAGCAGAGGCAAATCGCCGTCACCGTAAGAGAATTCTACCCGTATCCGGTTCTCGCCCTCCTTGAAGTTACCTGAGAAGCGATAGGGTCGAGAGGCCATTTTGGGTCGCCCACCGTGCCAACGGATATTGTCTCCGATCAGCTCATCGTTCAAGTACACCCTTGCATCGCCGCCAAGGCGCTCAAACTCAACGTATTCATAGCCATAGGCATCATGAACCGTAGCGATAAGAGTCTTCGTTTTATCCTTTTTCGAAAACGCGGTTTTTGTAACCAAGCGAAAATCGTCTTCAAAGAACGGCTGCGGCGGCTCCATCACAAGTTGTTCTCTGCGATCGGGCAATCGGTTCGCCACCTTTTGAGGGATCGAAACGGAAACGCCGTCATCAGTGAAGCTGCAAATAAGCTTTGCACTCTCCGCAAGAGGCTTTTGCTCGTAATCCATATTCGACGGATCACCGTTCCCGACGCCGACGATGATGCCGTTTTCCACGGTGATCGCTACCTCGTTCTCCTCCGTCGGGCAAAATACGCCGTTCGAATCGTAGGCGCTGATTTCATAGATTCCGATTTCCGTGTCGTCCTTGGCCTCAAGAACCGAAACGCACCGAAGCTCTGCTGTATCTCCCGACGTCACGAGTGAATCCCGAAGAATCATATCGCCTCGCATACCTGAAACGGAAAGCTCGCCCGGTTCAAAGGCCACGCAGAACAAAGGCACGTCAAAACGATCCACCTTTTTCGTTTCAAGCACCCTTCCGTTTAGAGAAAGAGTGATCTCCTCACAGTTTGTGAAGACGGCTATCGTAACGATTTCCCCCTCCTTGTGATTCCAGTGTGGTGTCAGCTTTAAAACGGGCTCGTCCGTCCACCACGCCTTGTAATAGTAAAACGGCGGCTTTTCCATTCCGCACAAATCGATCGTTCCGAAACTGGAGCTGCAATTTGCATATTGAAAGGGATTCGGCTCTCCGCGGTAATCAAAGCCCGTCCACATGAAACTGCCTGCAAAGTACTCCCTCTCTTCTACGTATTTTACCCAGCCCTTGGGCGTTGAGCCCCACGGCATTGTGACGTTACCCGTCGAATCCAAGCATCCGCTTTCAAGATCGTTCACTGCGCCGCCTCGACTGAGCACGTAGCTGCTCTCCTCTGTCCCGATGATCGGCTGGTCAGGATGCTCACAATGGTAGACATCCAACCAGTCTCCTCTCTTGCCAATCCGAATATAATTGACACCTCTTACCTCTGATGCGCCATTTATACCGACAAAGTCGGGGCCGTTGTTTGCCCCATAGGTAACGGGGCGGGTAGGGTCCAAGGTCTTTGCCACCCGGGTAACCTTTTCCATCAGACGGAGGCCCCATTCATTATCCTGAACCACGTTCTCCTCGTTTCCGAGTGACCAGATAAAGACACTTGGGTGGTTACGGTCTCGCTCAATAAGCGCCGTCAACTGGCGGATGGCCTCGGGTGACGTGCCGAACGCACGCGTTTCATCCATCACCAGCATACCAAGCTCGTCACAAGCATCCAACAGAACAGGTGATGGCGCGTGGTGGGCGCAACGGTAGGCGTTCACACCCATTTCCTTCAAGCGCTTGATCTTATAATATTGAAGATTGTCCGTCAAGGCAACGCCCACACCTCCGAAATCCTGGTGTACGCACGCGCCTCGCACCTTTTGGGGAATGCCGTTCAACAAAAATCCACGGTCGGGGTCGAAAGCCACCGTGCGAATGCCAAAGCGCACCGACGTTTGTTCAAGCCCTGCCTCAACCTCCAGCATATACAGATAAGGGTCTTCGATGCTCCACAGTCTGGGCGAATCCACATTCATTTCGGTGAAGATCTTCTCCTCGCAAAAAGAATCAACGAACACGGTCTTCTCCGTGCGCGCGACCTCTACGCCCTCCGAATCCTTTATACTCCATACGACGTTTTGCTTTACAGGCTCGGCAGAATCGTTAAGTAGAATGGCGGAAATACTAACGTGACCGTCGATATCCGTTTTCACGACCGTCTTGTTGTATTGGAAATACATTGGCTCCCCAATCAACAGATTGACGTTTCGGTATATACCAGCACCCTCGTACCACCAGCCCTCCGCTTGCTCACTGTCCACCCGGACGGCAACGGAATTCTCAGCTCCGTGTATCAGATGATCCGTAATCTCAATAGCAAAGCTCGTATATCCACTGGTATGGCGATCCAAGTATACACCGTTTACCCACACGATCGCATCACGGAAAACGCCCTCGAATTCAATAAATATGCGTTTTCCTTTCCATTCGGGTTTCGTCACGAATTGCTTGCGATACCATCCGATGGAATATACGGTATCCAGGTTGGAACGCCGTTCCGACATGAAGTGATGGTAAGACGTATTCGGATAGGCCCCGGCAAAGGTGTTGGCAAGCGGCGTTTTTTGCAGGGAAAGCGTCCAATCGTGGGGAAGCTCCACCGCCTGCCAATTACTGTAGTCATAAAAACGTGCCGCTGCGCCTGCCGCATCGCTGTACTTGTCAAACCCAAAGGTATTGAACGCATCCAAGGTATTTTCAAACGTAAAGAACCAATTCTGATTGAATCTGACTTTTTTCATAACCATTTCTCCTTCCGCTCAATATATCTAAATAGTAACACACTTTCACGCACCTGTCAAGGGGCAAGCACAGAAAAAGGGACTCCCTTCATCAGAACGGTGATCCCTTCCATATACAGAACAAGATGGCATGGAAGAACTGCACAATCATAGACCGATGTAGGCACCGTTTCCCTTATGGGTGCCTTATAACTCTTTTCCGCCGATTCAGCGCAGGTAACAACCCAATGGTTGGTATGACTGTTGCAGTTGCTGTTGCTATCGAAGAGGCTTGCAAATAAGAACCTGACACCCTGTTTTAAAAACAGGCTACTTGCGTAGTATGCAAAAATCAAATAGCATTTTTGCGTGTCAGAACCTTGTTACTCGCTAAAGCTCGTAATAATTAAACCCATTAAAAACTAAATTAAAAAGAATTAGACACATCATTTTGGGTAAAACCACGATGATGTGTCTATATTTTTATTAAAATTAAATTTAAATGTGTGGCTTACACAATGATGTCAGCGCCTTTGCTCTTTATAGAGCTTAATCCAGCGATAAAATGTGCGTATTATCATATATGTACAATATACATTATACACCAAATATGTTATGGCAGCATAATTTCCGTTGATAAATACGATTTGAACCCAAAGCGCAAATTGACAAATTCCACTAATAATATTTAAAAATGGCGCTTCCACATAGGCTACGATGGTTAGTATATTAGTGGCAAAGCCCAAAACCATAGTTAAGCCGTCAATCACTATTGCTGTGCCCCCTATTTTTGAGAGAGCAAAGGATGTCGTTGCCCACACTGCGCACAAAACCAAAGCAAGCAACACGCGTCCACGCGCGCTAAATCTACGAAAAACGGTGGCTTTTCCATAAGCGTTATTTTTCCAACGAAAATACGATATCAACATTATCACAATGCCAAAGACAGTGGAGGCGACCGTGCCGTACACTCCTTCCATCAAGTAGCCGATAATGTAAATACAACTATTGATTGATCCAAGAATGAACCCGATACGATTTGCCCGAGAATTGAGCAACATAATAAGTAGCGAGAAAAACAACGGTAACACTTTGATAAACATTTGTTTAAAGACGATAGCGCAAGCAAGTATGATTATCCCCGTCACTGCCATAGGTAGGTATTCAAATAAAATCGCTTTTTTCTTGTCACTCATACTCATTTTCGTTTCACTTCCAATTCTACCTTTTCAAGACTCACGGGCATTTTTGTCAACACACGTATGATGTTGTAGCCTATTTGGGTTTCCATGCCCGTCAAATCCGCCTCAAGCATAGTACAGCTCTTGCTGTGATCTTCTCCGTAAGCAAGACGTACGCTTACCGGATGCCCCGAAACAGGCGGGACCTTTTCTGCAGTCACTTGCATATCACGGTGCGGATGTGATGAAAAAGACAATTTTTGTTCGTTAAAGTATATTTCGGGAATTTGAGAAAGCTCTTCAAACAACAATTTTAAAGTTGCCTTTTTCGCTTTCTTTATGTTTTCTGCCACATATAGCCGTACTTGTCCGTCGTTTTCAATTAAGCAAGGAAGCTGTCTATCCGCGTTTAAATTGCCGTAGCCGACACCCCAAGGATAGCCACCCCTTCTGTCAATGACGTACGTTTTATCCTGTAGCTCCAAAAAATTCTTGTCGTTTACACCTGTGAAATCTTCGCTACCGAACTGCGCATAATCCTCCTTTTTCGGATCCATTCCATAAAGATTTACATAATGCGCCACCATTTCCTTTTTTCCTTGCCCTGACCAGTTGAAATACTCCACCGCATCTGCACCACGCTGCAAATGCGAATACCAAATTCCACGTAGGGCTTCAAGCGACGGGGCGAAGTACCCGTCAACCGTATGGTAAGGATCGTAGCAGGCGTAGAGCTGTATCTCGCTTGAAAGCGCCCTGAATTCCTCCACCTTGATATCGAATGAACGTGAGCCAAGGGTTAGACAGTCCACCAAATCTTCTTTTATCCATTGTTCCACATCTAAACCATCTTGATGGCATCCGTCCAAGCAGTCGGGTACTCGTGCGGATAGCATTATAACCCTGCCTTCTTCTTCCCCAATTTTTAAAAGCTCCGTGCGTAATTCTCTTATAAATTCCGTTACGCATTCCCGTTTTTCCCATTGCTCGCCAACCGGTAAGATGGAAGTGTGCCGTTCAAAATCAATATCCAAGCCGTCAAAAGCGTATTTTCTCATCACTTCTAAGGCTACCTTTAATTTATGCTCACGAATTTCCGGCACGGACATATTGTTCATTGTGAATCCAAATGCCGGAATAAACCATTCGGGGTGTTCTTCCTTTATAGGTAGAGGATTTATATCTACATCCACATCCACCTCTGAAATTCTGTACGTCAGCCAACATTCCTTGCCTCTTGAGTGAACATGCTTTATCCATTCATCAAAAATGTCTATCCCCGCATCACGAAAACGTGCCAACATAGGATTTTGACGAAGCGGTAAAATTTCACTTTCGTACACGGAATACCAATCACCCGAGTACATACCGTCAATGATTACCTTATCCACTTCATCGGGAAATGAAAAACTAAAATCAAAATAATCCTTCACGCACATCTTCTGTTGCAATATCGTGCAAAAAATATCGTCTCTTAAAACGAAATGCTTTCTTTGCTTTCTTTTATCCAAATGTGCTTGACTCAATACGATTTTTTTCATTTTAATTCTCCTAAGACAAACCTGCAAATATCAAATTTATTATATTACACTTTATTTAATCTGTCAATTGATTTTAGCCAATATTGTCGATTTAATCAGCGCAGGTAACAACCCAATGGTTGGTATGACTGTTGCAGTTGCTGTTGCTATCGAAGAAGGCTGCAAGTAATCGCAATTATATCAAAAACGGACACTCTCTGTGTCCGTTTTTGTTTTGAAAATTGCTTGTCTTGTATTGAAAAGACCTTTGATATATGCTATAATTAAGAAAATCAAAAATAAGGGTGAAAATATGACGAAATTTATTATTGTAAGACACGGGCAGAGCAAGGCCAACGAGTGCGGATATTTGGTTGGCAAAACAGAGGCGCCTCTTTCCGATCTTGGAAAAAGGCAGGCTGAGGCGGTATGCAAGTATATTTTAGAAAAATACAATGTAGATACGATTTATTCAAGCCCATTACTGCGCGCGTGCGACACCGTAAGGGGCGTGGCAGATGCTCTTGATTTACCTATTATTTCGGAGGGCGACCTCGCGGAATTTGACTTTGGAGAGTGGGAGGGCTTAACGCTTGAGGAAATAAAAGAGCGCTTTGACAACGGCTACGGTAGGTGGGCGCAGGACCCCGGAACGGTTGTTCCGCACGGCGGAGAATCTATGGCGCATTTACAAGAAAGAGTTGTAAGAAAGCTTAAGGAAATTGGAGTAACAGAAGACGGAAAAACCGTTCTTATCGGCTCTCACTCATCGGTAATTCGTGCGCTTCAATGCTACATTCAAGGCTTGCCATTATCAAAAATGAAAAATACCCCCTGGGTGGTAAACGCATCATTTGCGGAAATCAACTTTGACGGCGAGAATTTCTATATCTACAAATACGGCTTTGACGGACACCTTGAGGGCTTGAAAAAATGAGCATTTATTAAAAAGTCACCAAAATACAAGGGAGGAACACAATGAGAAAAGGACGAATTTTTTTGGTGCTATGCTTGGCGTTGGCTATGCTTTGCGCTATGGCATTTGTTTCCTGTGACTTTAATTTGGATTCCGTTTCACAGAGCTTTTCACAGAGCTTTTCACAGAGTAGCGAGTCAAGCGAAAGTGCAAGTGAAAGTGAAAGTGAAAGTGAAACAGAAAGCGTAAGTGAGGTTGAGTCTGTAAGCGAGAGCGTGCATACGCATTCGTTTGGCGAATGGAGCACGATTATCGCCCCAAGCTGCGTTTTGGACGGAATTAAATCGAGGGCTTGCGAGGGGTGCTCTCTTACTGAGCTTGAAAAAATCTCCGCGCTTGGGCATACAAGTGTAATTGATGACGGTATTGAGCCAACCTGTATTGCTGACGGAATGACACAGGGCGCGCATTGTAGCACCTGTGATGCAATTCTCGAAAAGCAAGAGGTGATAGGCGCGCTTGGGCACTCATATGACAATAGCGTCATAACAGATAAGGCATCGTGCCTTAAGGACGGAACGATAAAATACACCTGTTCTGTCAACGGTTGCGGTGATTTTTATACAGAAAGCTTCTCGCTACCTGTTTATGATGCAACGGAGCTTTATGAAGATGCTATAAAATATGTCGGCGAAATACTCGTTTATGACAGGTCGGGCATGCAGCTGGCGCTCGGAACGGGCTTTGTCATTAGCGAGGATGGGAAAATCGTTACTAACTATCATGTAATAGATGGCGGATATTATGCCAAAATCATAATTCAAGACAAGGAATATCAAATCACCTCTGTGCTTGGCGCTGACAAGGATATTGACCTTGCGGTTTTGAAGGTAAATGCGACAAATCTCGACTACGCACCCGTATGCAAGGAGCCTCTTAAGACGGGAATGGCCGTTTACGCTATCGGCTCGTCAAGAGGACTAACCAATTCATACTCAAAGGGAATTATCTCCTATGCAAGCCGTGTTCTTGAGGGAGTTGAGTACATTCAGCACGATGCCTCAATAACTCACGGCAACTCAGGCGGACCTCTAATCAACGAATACGGCGAGGTCGTCGGCATAAACACCTGGGGAATTTTAGACTCTCAAAACCTCAATTTTGCCGTTTTTGCGGGCGAGCTTGATAATTTATCCTACGATACGGAGCTATCGCTCACGGAATTTTACGAAAAGTATCACGACGGATATGAGATTTTGCTCTCTTGGGTGAAGGCAAATTATACAACCTCAGAGAGCGGACAGCTTCGCTTTGACTACAAAAGCGATGCCGCATGGTATTCGGTGGGATATGACACAGAGGACGATTTTCTCTATATAGATGTGCTCTACACGCTTGATAGCGGTGCACAGGCATATGCTCTAATCGACCTGTCGGGCGACCAAAGCACCTACACATATTTTGCACAATACGCACAGGGTACTGCCAAAAATACAACACAGGGTCAAATAAATCCATCGACCTTTAGTGAGAGCTCTGCCCTGACATACACCTCGTCACAGGGTGGCTCGTGGAGTCAAAGCGACCTGCTTGAATTTTATCAAGCCTCGCTTGTCGATTTGATAACCTGGCTCGACTGGGCGACAGGACAATATTCCATCGGTATGAATATCGCGGATTTGGGATTTATGGTTTTTAAAAAATAGTATAAAACGAGAAAAATGCTCTGCTTGTGCAGAGCATTTTTATTGTGAATTTTTATTTTCCCTTAAAAATAATGACTATCGCATCGACCGTCTGCTCACGCATTGTTGGTACCATTGAAATTGTAACTAACCCTACAACGAAAAGTGCACCAAGTGCAAAAAGCACGCCGACATACATTATTGCCGATGCATTGATGAAGGAAATCACACCAATTACGGCTGTGAAAATCAACCCGACGATAAGGATAAATCTCGCTTTCACATTGCAACGATAAAAATCATCACGAAGACTAAAATATCCAAAGTAAAAGGGGGCTACAAAAGCAAGAAAAAGCGGAATTCCCATACTGTCACTATTGAAAAACAGCAGGCCTAACGGCTCAAAAATATTAGAGAACAAAACTAATGCTCCAATGCCCATAACCGAATAAAGCATCAGTAGTAATACAGTCGCTCTTTCTTCTACCTCAACTATTGTAAACGGAATAAAAAGCAATGACACCACTCCCACAAATGAAAAGGTTGCCAATATAGCAGGAATTACATGGCCAAGGAATACAAACTCTCCGTAGCTATAGCCTGCATCCAAGTTTGCATAGCTTGCAAACGGGGCGTGTCCGTAGAAAAACACACCAAGAAGATATATTGCACCGAGAGCTGCCCATATCAGATGTATCATTATATTTGTCTTTTTTGATTTTGTTTCTTCAGAAGCCTTTGTTATCTGTTCTTTTTCTTCCATATTTTCTCCTTGCAGGGACTCCCCTTGCTATCATATTGTATTTTATGATACAATTATATCACACTTAAAATCATTAGTCAATTCGCAAAATAAACAAATACCCCGTTTTTTGTGTATTTTTGCCAAAAATATACAAAAAGCTCCGTTCAAGCAAGCTTTGACAGCGCAATATCAAAATCCAAAAATAAGCCGAGGCGACGGTCGAAGCTATAATTGTGCCTTGATATTTTAGGATTTTTGTGGTATAATGGATTTAGAAAAGTGCTTTTGAATTTGCTTTTTGGGGGTGATTTTATGAAAAGGCTTTGGGCTTTGGCTTTGACCGTTGCTCTTTTGGCGTGCCTTTTTATATGCTCCTGCAACGACGAGGGCGAGTCCTCGTCAAGCACCCACAGCGAGAGTGCGAGCGAGGCGGGAAATAATGCTAATGCGTGCTGTACCGTTGATATTTTAAAAATCGGCAAGGCAGACTGTATCATTATAAACACAGGAACGCAGATTATAATGATTGACACGGGTGAGGCGGAAAACTTCAAGAAAATCAAGTCATATATGAGCGACAAGGGCTATGACAAAATTGACACGCTTATTCTGACGCACCCCGATAAGGACCATATAGGCGGTGCGAGCAAGGTGCTTTTGAATTACAGTGTGGGCGAGGTTATCGAATCCTCGTACAGTCCAAGCGATGCGGAATACCTGCTCTATCATTCGACTATGAGCGAAATAGGGCTTGAGCCTACCGTAATAAGCGACGATTACATCTTTACGGCAGATGGGTGCGAGATTTTGGTTGATGCGCCAAGCAGATCGAAATATGCTGACAAGCAAAGCAACAACTCCTCGCTTGTTGTTTCGATTGAATGCGGGGACAAACGGCTTTTGTTTTGCGGTGATGCAATGGAGCCTCGCCTTGAGGAGCTTATCGTGGCGGAGCGCGGAGAGTACGATTTTGTAAAGCTTCCCTATCACGGAAATTACCTTGAAAATTATCGTGAATTTTTAGATATAGTGCGATGTCAATATGGTGTAATTACCTGCTCGGACAAGAACCCTGCCGACGAAAGGACGCTCGATTTGCTTAAAGAGCTTGGAGTAACCGCCTACGAAACGAAAAACGGAAGAATTAGCGTTCAGGTGGCGGAAAATCAAATAAATATAACTCAAAAATAACGGTCATTGACCGTTATTTTTTTCGTATTCAAGAAGCTCGGCAATGATATTTTCGGGGCGGTGGGCATCTATCATTGAATACCTGCCCCTTTGACCGATTTCAAGCATATTTCCGACATGGGTGTAGCCGAGAATTTTTGGGGGTAGGTGCGTCACGATGTCATTCAGATTGCGGATTACGGTGAGCGTTTGCCACCTTTTTTCAAAATCAAGTCCAAGCTGTCCCCATATGACTCTCGGCGCACCGAAGGCGTAGCTTTGAAGTGATTTTCGCAAATCGGGGCGGTTGTACCACACATATTCGTGGCACAAAACGGCGAGCGCTCCGCCGTGTGAGTAGCCGACGACTATCACACTATCTATGCTCAAATCAGTCACTGAGTGCGCAATATACGGCTCAACTGACTTGAAAATGCGCACAAATCCTCGGTGGGCGAGCCATATTTTATTCTCCACCTTATATGGCTTTATTGGAAAATCAAAATTGTTTAGCCAATCCATTTTGCCTCTAGAGTGCTCAAAGTATATATACAGGGTATTGCCCACCCTTTCAAGCGCGTATGATGCATCGTTCTCTATTTGCCTGTACTCTATTGACAGGCATCGTTCAAAAAGCTCGCTTAATTTCACAAAATCACCTCAATACATTAAATGATTTGGAAATTTTTTTGATAATGTATTGAATTCGTGCTCCGTTATTGATAAAATTAAGTTAGCAGATTTTAGGAGGATACTATGACTGAAATTATTTTTTCATTTGATACAGAGGACTTTACTTCGTCGAGGGCGGCAGACGGAATTTTGTACGAGGCTAACCTTTTCCGTGAGGAAGGAGTTAAGGGCTGCTTTTGCATGGTTGGATTGCTTGCAAAGCATTTAAAGGATTGGGGACGCACAGATGTAATTGAGGCGCTCTCTTACCACGAGCTCGGCTCGCACACCTACGGACACACCCTTCACCCTATGATAAACGAATACACCGATATTGAGGACTTTTACGAGGCGCAAGAGGAGCTTATCCGTCAGGAAACGCTTGCCATTGACTACATAAAGGACACATTTGGCGTTGACAGGGTTTGGGCGGCGTGTCCTCCCGGAAATCAAAAATCGTATGTTGCGATGTACGGCTATCACAAGATGGGTATTCCTATCTATGCGGACACCTTCTGCGACACAGAGTGGGGCACGGGCGCATACTACTGCAACATTTTCCACGCATACTATGCCTTTGGCATTGAGTGGTTTTTGCGTGATGCGACAGAGGACGATATTAAACGAGTGCTTGATGACCTGGCAATGCGTGAGCGCGCGGTAATCTATACCCACCCTAATATGATTATAAAAAGCGACTTCTGGGACGCACTTAACTATCACAAGGAAAATCTCGTGCCGTTTGGAGAGTGGATAGAGGCGCCCGATCTCGACCCTGCCATCACTCAAAGGGTGCTTGACAATATGCGTGTGCTTATTCGTATGATAAAGAATGATCCGCGCTTTAAGATTACGACCTATTCCGAGCTTGCAAAGAAGCTTGAGAGTGAGTCAGAGCGAGTTGTTCGCCACGAGCATCTTGTGGAAATTTATTCACAGCTAAAGGAATCCCTGTTCCCCGTTCAAGCTCCGCTTTCGTTATCTCTTTGCGACATAATGCTCGCTTGCAAGGCGTTTTTGTGCGGTGAAAACGAGTATTTATGCGGTGATGTGTACGGATTTTTATCAAAGCCTTATGAAATCACTAAGACAATCGTTGTTTCGGCACAGGATATAATCTCGTCCTGCGACCAGATAAGGGAAGGTGAATTCTTGCCCGAAAAAATCAAGGTTGGCGATGAATTTATCGGTCCTGCAGATTGGCTTTATGCGGCGTTTGAGGTCATTTTCGGCGCATTTGAGGTCGAGATTTCGCCAAAGCCACAGCTTCCGTGTCTTGACTGTATGCCCGAGGTAAGGGACAGCGCATTCAAGGGCACTTGGCAGCATAGTGACTCCTTCGAGGACAAATACCTGTCCGACAGGCTACGCTATCAAAGCTGGACTATGAGATTTTTGTCAACAAGCAGAAATATGAGAAAATAAAATGCCGATTTATCAAGTGGGGGACGCTAAAATTGCTGTTCCCCCTTATTTTTTCAAAAATTTACTTGCAAAAGCATATATAATATGATATACTAATATGGATTTATGAATTTTTACGAACGGAGATTTAGCTTTGGATAACAATACTTCTGTTGATTTAGGCGTTGGCGCATCCGGAGAAGGCGCAAAAAGAAGCTCGTTTTCAGGTAAAATAGGCTTCGTTTTGGCTGCTGCCGGCTCTGCTGTCGGTCTTGGAAATATTTGGAGATTCCCCTATCTTGCCGCAAAATACGGTGGCGGAATCTTTCTTTTGGTTTATATTATTTTGTCGGTAACGTTTGGATTTTCGCTTATGATTGCGGAAATAGCTATCGGTCGTAAGACTCAACAAAGCCCTATCGGCGCTTATCGCTCTCTTGACAAGCGCTTCGGATTTATAGGAACTTTGGCATCGCTTGTTCCGCTTCTCATTCTTCCCTACTACTCCGTTATCGGCGGTTGGGTAACAAAGTATGCATTCGGATTTATCGCAGGCGAGATGTCAAGCATGGCGGATAGCTCATACTTCGGCAATTATATTTCAAGCACACTTCCTCCGGTTTTTTGGTTTGCGCTCTTTATAGGCGCAACGGCGCTTATCGTGCTTTTCGGGGTGCAGAAGGGTATTGAAAAGGTAAGCAAGATTATGATGCCTGTGCTTATCGTCCTTATGATATTCATTATTACCTATATGTTTATAAACACCGACAACATTTGGGAGGGCGTTGTTTACTACCTTAAGCCCGATTTTTCAAAATTCACCTATATGACCTTCGTTTCAGCTCTCGGTCAGCTGTTCTACTCAATGTCGCTTGCAATGGGTATTATGATAACCTTCGGCTCTTATATGAAGAAGGAAATCAGCATCGAAAAATCCGTGCATCAAATTGAAATCTTCGACACAGGTGTTGCCTTCCTTGCAGGTCTTATGATTATCCCTGCGTGTGTTGCGTATGATCCGGAAAATCTTTCAAAGGGCCCCGGACTTATGTTTGGCGTGCTACCGAAAATATTCGACAACATGTTTGGCGGTGCGTTTATCGGCACTTTGTTCTTCATTATGGTGCTTTTGGCAGCTCTCACCTCGTCAATTTCGCTTATGGAAACGGTTGTTTCCACTATCCAAGACAAGTGGGGAATCGGAAGAAAGCTTTGCTGTCTTATCGTATTTGGTATTAGCGTGATGCTCGGTCTTCTCTCCTGCTTCGGATACAGCATTTGGAGCGAGGTTTTGTTCTTCGGTAAGTTTGCGTTCCTTGATTTCTTTGATTTCTTGACCAACAGCATTATGATGCCGATTATTGCGCTCCTTACCTGCATTTTGATTTCGTTCTTTATCAAGCCCTCAACAATTATCGAGGAGGTTTCTCTTTCCGGTAAATTCAAGGAAAAGACCTTATTCTCTGTTATGATTAAATACGTAACGCCTGTTTGTCTTGTGATTGTTTTGGTATTTGCAATTCTTGAGGGTGTTGGAGTTATTACAGTTTAAGCACAAAAAAATCGGCCTGCAACGCAGGTCGATTTTTGTTTTTGTTATTTTTTATTTTTGTTATTTTTTATTTTTGTTGTTTTTTATTTTTTCTCTTTTGTCGAAATATTACATTTTTGAACATTATGATATTGAGAACGGCAAAGAATACAACGAATATTATAATGGTCAAGATAGGATGAACGGGCGCAAGGAGCGCCAAGAACATCATCGGAAAGCCCACGATAATTGCGGGAAAGTTTTGATATACCAGATTATCCGAGGCGGGAGTTTTGAAATCCTTGTCCACCTCACGAAGAAGAATAATTCCAGTGCTTGCCGTTCCTGTAAGCATTCCATACATCATGAGAAATTGCTCCTCTGCATAATCACCGAACAACGCACGGGCGATGAATCTGTTGTATACGTAGGTAATAACTGCGCCGACAACGCCGAGAATAAGAATGATGCCCCAATAATTTTCAAGAATGTCCAAGCGAATTGCCGCAACACCGGCAACGACCATAATATCGAAGAAGAAATTGCTCACACGTGTCATAAGGAAATTGTTCGGGTATTTCTTTTTTACAATCTTTTTCTTGCGAAGGAAGTTCAAGATCAGCTTGATAAGAGTTGCAGAGATAACACCAAGCAAAAAGTTAAAGCCGTATATAACCGATTTCATTGACGGCAAAAGGCTTCCAAGAGCATTCATAATGAAATACGTTACCATATATGCAACGAAGATAAGAGCCATTTGGACTGTCATTTTATCAATGCTTTCCTGCATTGGAATTTCAATCTCGGAATCAATTTCGTCGCTGTGAAGGCTTCCGTCAATACGCTCGGAAATTGTGATTTTACCCTTTTTCTTCATTATATTGAGGTGAATAACTCCACCGATAGCTGCGCTCAAAAAGCCGAGCGCCGCAATCGTAAGTCCAAAGCTTCTTCCGCCGACAAAGCCGAAATCGGTCTCGTAAATAGAGCCATAGTTAAGCGCTTGTCCAGTTCCCTGGCCGTAGCCGAATGGTAAAAGAATTCCTGCCGCCGGGAAAAATCCGTTGATTACAAGAGCGCCAATCAAGGTGATTGCTATACCTACAATTCCTTGAAGCAGATATGTTGAAACGGTGGTAAAGCCCGTATTTATAATTTCGCCTGTGCGTTGCTTTGTAAGCTTTCCGCCCGTTGTTTTAAACGAGGATGCGATAAAGCCGAGAGCCAACGTATGATATGTAATGATTTCAAGAGTTTTCGTTCCGTTTCCGCCAAACAGGTCGGTATCGAACATTACCTCGCCCGTAATTGCCTTGAAAATAGCCGCCACAATGAGCAAGATGGCTCCGCCCAAAACCGATGTAGGAATTAGTGATTTTTTCAAAAGGGGAATACCCTTCTTTAAGATATTTCCAATGAGGAGGCTACCAAGCAAAACTCCCAAAAGGAGTATTAAGCCCCATACCTCAGATGCCCAAAAATTTTCCATTTTGATTTCCTTCCGTTATGTTTTTGTATCGGTGGTAAGTATGTACATGTTTCAAGGCGTTGAAGCGCTTTGCTCCCTTGATTTGATATATTTTATCGTCGTGATATATATTTAGCTTGTTTTTTCCGAGAACGGTTACAGCCGAAAGCTTATCGAACTGATATACAGCTTTTTCAGGCGCTTCAAGCTCTATTCTGTTGCCGTAAAGGGAGATCGTTGCCTTTTTACAAAGCATTTTTTTCTTCTTATACGGAATGACCTCGTATAGCCTTACTCTCTCCGAATACATAGGCTCGGCATCATAGGCAAGCACGTCTAATCCGTTCATGAAATCCGCCTGAGCATCATACCAATCGGCAACGAAGCGGTGCGGAAAGTCGAAGCCCACACCCTTAAGCTCCTTAGTCGGTAGGTATTGCACGCTTCTTGAGCATTTTTTGCACGTTATGACATTTCTTTTGCTTTCAAACTCCGAAATGCCGCAGAACGGGCATACATACATCGCTCTTTCAAGGTATTCGGCAAGCCTTCTGTGACGATATTCGCCATCACATTCTGCCTCATTGACGTATAAGCCGTCCTTGATTTGAGCAAAAAGCTCGTCATCGGTGAGCTGAGCATATTCCTCGGGGTAAATTACACGGGACACGTAGCCACGCATTCTGCCCTTTCTTACGACATCACTCCATCTTGGATGAACGCCGTATCCGCCCTCAATTCGATAAAGGAGTATCGGCATACCGAGCTTTCTTGCAAGAGCTGCGATTGCATCGCTCATATATTCGGTTTTTCCACTGTATGTACGGTTGCCCTCGGGAGCGATTGCTATTGTTCCACCCTCCTTAGCAACACGAAGGCAGGTCATAACCGCCTTGACGTCAACGGTTTGCTTTTTTATAGGAATTGGCGCAACCAAATATTTTATGAGCTTGGAAACGAATCCGTTTGAAAAAATATCCTCGGATGCAAGATAGTATATCGGCCCCTTGAACGCCATTCCCACAAAGAATTGGTCAAATGCGGTTTGGTGATTCATAAGTATCAAATACGGCCGTTTTTCTTGTTCCTTAAAGCGAGTGATTCTGATGCCGTATTTGAAATATGAGTATGGGGCAAGTATGCACCACGCAATATTTCGCACTATTCTGTGTCTGAGCTTCAGCCACTTTTTCTTTTTGTTCTTTTTCAACCTGTTCACCTCGTTTTATGAGCTGTTGTTAAAAATCACGATAATTATATCACATTCTGTCGAGAATATCAATAGAAATCGGCAAAAAAGAGCCGAGCGGCTCTCTTGCGAGTAAAAAGCACCTCGGTTGAGGTGGCGGAACTAGGAGGCTTTTTGCAGGCAAAAAGAGCTTCGCTTGGTCTATCTGAGCGAGCTCCCCTATCCCTTCGCTCGCTTGCGCACCCAATTTTCGTTTGAAGACAAACGAAAAGCTGTGGCAAATCGACAGAGTTCCGCTGCCAAACAAAAAAGCACCTCGGTTGAGGTGGCGGAACTAGGAGGCTTTTTGCAGGCAAAAAGAGCTTCGCTTGGTCTATCTGAGCGAGCTCCCCTATAAGTCGGATCG
>JAZTXV010000026.1:0-37513 GCA_045636605.1 Eubacteriales bacterium
TATCCTAACGGATTCGGTTGCGTTTCCCCTGTGCTTGGAATTTACGAGCCTACAAAAGAAAAATCAAACGGACTTTATGTAGCCGTTCATTCGCCCAGCGCTGAAAGATGCGATATGAGATGCGATATGTTCAGGCGAGGAGAAGGAAGCTTTTCATTTGAATATCCCTCCACCTCAATGGGTAAAGCATATAACTCCTTTGAGCCGGTTGGAAAGGTTGTTGTGCGAGCTTTAGACGGTGACTGGTACGATATTGCGTGTATGTACGAAGAATATGTTAAAAATCACGCAGAGTGGTATGCCCCAATTGGCAGATACGATACTCCAAATTGGTTTAAGGATATTCCTGTTTGGCTTATGGACTGGATGCCTAATGATGATAACCCCTTAGCTGAGCCTGTTCCAATTTCTTTAAGAAGCTTGGTTCCCCCAAAGCCGGATGATTGGAAAAACAAGCCCATTGAATTTGCAAAAAGACTCGGTCTCCCTGTTGGTTATCATATTTACAATTGGCACCGAATTCCGTTTAATAATGACTATCCGTACTATTTTCCTGTAAAAGCGGGATTTATGGAAAGTATTAAGGAATTCCACGAAAACAATATTTATGTAATGCCCTATATCAACGCTCGCCTTGTTGATACAAGAACAAGCGACCTTTCAACCGAGAAATTCGAACGGGAATTTTTAGAGGGAGCAACACTTGATGTAAACGGAAAATTATGCATCGAAACGTATGCCTCACACGAGCCTGACGGCTCACTTTGTCAGCTTGCCGCAATGTGCCCGTCCAGTCATATTTGGCGCGAGGCACTTGCAGAAATTATCAGAAAAATGTCAAAGGAATGCCATGTTGACGGAGTTTATCTTGATCAGGTCAGCGCATCTGATGCGAATTTGTGCTGCGCTCCTCATCATAATCACGAGGGTGGAGGCGGCTCATGGTGGGTTCGTTCATACAAGAACATTATGTCACGTCTCAAGGAAGAATGTAATGATAATTGTATTTTCACAAGTGAATGTAACGCTGAGCCTTACGCTGACCAATTTGACGGATTTTTAACATGGGCGTGGGTTGCAACCAATTACGTGCCGTTTTTCTCAAAAATTTATGCAGGTCACGTGGTTATGTTCGGCAGAAGCACTAACGGATACAAAAAATCAGACAAGGAATATTTCAGATTCCATGTGGGGCAAAGCGTTATGTTTGGTCAGCAAATCGGTTGGATTAATGCCGATATTATTGACGATGAGGAAAAAATGGTGTATTTGTCCCGTATGTGCCAAATGAGATATGAATTTAAGGATTATTTCAACTACGGTAAAATGCTTCGCCCACCAAAAACAAATGATTTCATTCCGACCTTTGTAACAGACAGTGCAATCGGTTTTTCAGACGTTAATGAAGCACCGCTGATTCTTTCATCCTGCTGGGAAAAGGACGGAAATACCGTTATGCTTGTCACCAACTGCGACAAAAAGGAATACACATTAGCGTATGATGCTCCATTTGATAGTTATGATGAGATTAAATATTACGGTCAAGGCAAGGTATCACCTGTTGTGGGCTCAAAAATCACTATCACAATTAGTCCGGAAAGCGCCATTGCAATCATAAGAAAAGGCTAAGGAAGAGAAAAATGGAAACCAGACGACTTAAAAAAGAGAATTACGACGAATTAATTTCACTTTTGAACATTGTTTTCTCGAAGCAGAATAAATGCATAATGGATTTTGAAAGGGAGCTTCCCAATATGTGTATAAGAGATGATGCACATATGAGAAAGCACGTTGGACTTTTTGTCGACGGCAAGCTTGTTTCGGTTGTTGGAGTTTATCCTTTGCCAACGAAGGTTTTGGATAAAGAAATCAACTTTTGCACCGTCGGAAATGTTGCCACGCATCCCGATTATGAGGGATGTGGCTATATGAATATTTTGCTTAATCGCGCTATGGAAATTGTAAAGGAAGAAAAATATGACATTTGTAGGCTTGGTGGCGACAGAGCAAGATATTTGCGCTTTGGCTTTGAGCTTTGCGGTGGGAATTACTCTTATTACATAACGCCAAAAAATACAAAAAAGTCATTGCTTGGGGACTACGGTCAAAATACAAGCGTAACTGAGATTTTGTCAAATGATGAAAACTCTTTAGCCTTCGCAAGAGAGGTATATCATCAAAACAAGGTAAGTGTGTTGAGAAATGATAACGATGTAATGTACAGAGTAATGACAGCGTGGAAAAACACACCCTATTTAGTAACTAAAAATGATGAGCCCATCGGCTATTTTACTTTGGCATCTGATAAAAAAGAGGTGTCAGAAGCGTATGCAATTAATAAAGAATCATATTTAGATACGGTTGTTGCAATTTCGAATTACTTAAATGATGATTTTTCAATAACCTTGCCCCAGCACGATATAGATTTAATAAGAGAAATTAATAAATGCGCTGAATATATGAGTATTCAAATTCCATCGAATTTCAATGTAGTAAGCTTTGAAAAGGTGGTTGATGCTTATATCAAATTGAAGGCGAGCTATACTTGCTTGGTGCCGGGAAGCGTCGCTATTTCTATAAAGGATTATGGAAAAATCAAGATTTTTGCAAATGAAAATGACTGCGGATGTGTCAAATTTGATGGTGAGTGCGATTTTGAGCTATCAAAGCCTGATGCAACAAGATTTATTTTCGGAATGCATCCACCCGTGTCTGTAACTCAGCCAAATTTGTTTGCAAAAGCCAATTTTCCTCTACCCCTTTCTTGGAATGCGCAAAATAGAGTATAAATATTCAATTGTGAAAAGCTTAGTGCGCCAAGTGTGTGGGTTAGTATGCCAAAATGCTGTAACCGTATGCCAAGATATGCCAAGTTATGAAAATATGAAAAGGCAAAAAGCCAAGATATGCAAAGCTTTGACACGTTATGCCACGAATACCACCTATTTCCCAACGATGAAGCCACTCGCAGATAACTAAAACAAAAAAGCCGACTCTGTGTCGGCTTTTTTTGTTGTAAGGTTCAAATTTCTATCTATCTTAGGATTCAAAAATATTGGTTGACAATTTGCTTGTGAGCACTTTGAACAACGGAATGGTTAAATAAATTTATGTTTGTGTTTGGGAAACAGATGAGAAATGTCCTTTTCACATGCTATTATGTCAATTTGGTCAAGATTACACAAATTGCTGATGCATGGTTCGCCTATTTTGTGGGAGTCAAGCATCAAAACAACGCGCTTCGCCTTTGAAATCATTGCTCTGCGAATTATATTTTCGGCAATTGAATTGTCGGTCAACTGACCATCGGCAGTCAGGTTGGAAACGGAAAAAAAGCAAATGTCGGCATTAAATGAGTTTACAAAGCTCTCTGCGTAGCTACCAACAAGCGCATATGCGTTTGCCGCAAGCTCACCACCACAAATAAAAACCTTGGCATCTGTTTCTGTCAAAAGAACGGGTGCCTTTGCATTATTAGTTATTATTACAAGTGATTTTTTTGCGCTGATTATTCTTAGAAGAGGCAAAACGGTAGATGAGCCGTCTATCATTACGGTATCACCGTCATTTATAAGGTTGAGGCATTTACTTGCAATAGCGATTTTTGCATCAACGTTTTCTCTTTCACGAAAATCCTGTGGCAAATTCACGCCCGGCTCACTTCTGTATATTGCTCCACCATGTGTGCGTATGAGCTTTCTTGCCTGATGAAGCCTTGTGAGATCTCGACGCATGGTAGCCTCACTAACAAATAAAGCCTTACAAAGCTCACCAATTGTCGCTTCCTTATGCTCCTTCAAATATTCTAATATATGTATCTCTCTTTCTTTGAATGCCATAATGCTCTCCTTTGAGTGGGAATTTTGAACGAATAGTCACAAAAACGTTCAAATCGGTCATAATTTGAACGAAAAAAACAATAAAACTTAAAAATGTTGACAAAATCGCTCAAAAGTATTATAACATATATATACGATAAATAACAAGTATAAAGGGAGAATTTTATGAAAAATATAGCTTTAAGAATCCTATCGTTTTTGCTGGTTCTTACAATGCTTATATCTTCGACTGTTATAAGCGTTAGCGCAGAGGAGAAAAATGTATATGATCCGACCTCACAAGAGACGCAAAAGTTTGGAGCTACATTTGACAGTAGCACAACTGCGAAAATGGAAAAGATTTTACCATCTCTTCCATATACATATGAGGCGGAGATACAACTCAGCTCTACAAACCGTGGTGGTGTAATTTTAGGTAACTATTCGGGATACGGAAAATGCATTAGCTTTGAAATACATGAGCAGGGCAGACCTCGTATTTATGCGGCAAGCGGTGCAAATGCAACAAGCGTTATTTTTAACAACGTAAGTGTTATATCAAGTGAGGTTGTAAGGATTTCTATCACCGTTGATGTAGCGAACAATATGGCACATTGCTATTTGAACGGTGAGCTAAAGCAATCTTTGGCATTTGATTACAGTAAAATAAATAACACTATTCCCGAAGAGAGACCTCTTATGGTTGGTGGCGACTATCGTTCAGGTAACTCTACTCCATTCCTTGGCCAAATCAAGAGTGTTTATGCATACAGTGATATGCGTACAAGTGATGAAATTGCACAAGGCACAAGCCTTACAGATGATAATCTTTTGGTTGCATATGATTTTATGTCATCAGGCAATAAAAATCTTTCGGGATACGAGGGTTACGACCTTACAATGACCGATTGGAAAATGGATATTGCATCAGATAATGCGTTGACCTTCGCTTCGAATAACACATATCAGGTAATGAAACCGTTCGACCGTGCAATATTAACATATGAAGCACAAGTATATTTCCCTACAAGCGATGATACCACAACAAGAGGCGGTGTAGTTTTAGGAAATTATTACTCCACAAGAAACGCAAGCTGTGTAAACTTCGAATTTAAGGAAAGGGGCACACCCAGACTTTACTTTGAGATAAACGGTGTGCAGTACGATTTCCATTTTAGCAACGTAGATGTACGCTTGGATAGGTTTGTTTTTGTTACCATAACGCTTGACCCGACCACAGGAGAGGCAAAATGTTATTTAGACGGAGAATTGAAGCAAACGATAAATAAGGGAGCATTTGGCATTTCCGATGCGGTTTATTCAAATGCCATGTATCTTGGCAGAGATGCAAGAGGTGCAAGCGGATACCCATTCAACGGAGCAATCAAGAGCCTTGCTGTTTATAGCGACATTCGAACAGCTGATGAAATCAAAGCGGATATGATTGAATTTAACAAGGAGTCGGAAGACCTTCTTGCTATGTACGAATTTAGCAAGGAAACAGGCAGAAGTGACATCAGTGGCAACTGCTATCATATTTGTTATGATGGCGAAGCAAGACCGGAGGATACAACGATTCCATCCGAGCCGGAAACACCCGACGTACCACCAGAGCTCAACGGCTTGACATTTACACAAAACGATTTTGCGGTAGTTAGAAAGAGATTTAAGGATAACTATCCATATACCTTTGAAGCAACCGTTTTGGTTGAAAACGGATATTCTCAAAGAGCAGGTGTTATTTTAGGAAACCATAACACGAATAACGATAAATATTTAAGCTTTGAAATCTACGAAAATGGCGTGCCACGCTTGTGCTTTTCAAACCCTACAAATACAGCTGATGTTGGCACATTCGATTATAGATTTTCAAATATTCATGTAAATACAGGTAAGCCAACACATGTTGCAATTACATTAGATGCCGACACAGGCACTGCTATTTGCTATGTAAATGGTGAAGCGAAGCAAACTATTACAAGAGAACAAACAGAGTTGGTCGAGGAGCATTTTAATAATTATTATTTGGTTTTGGGCAACGATCCAAGAGCAAATGGCACCTCACAGCACTTTAAGGGAATTATCGGTAATGTAACATTGTATTCTGACAAACGTAGTGCTGATGAAATCAAAGCGGACTATAACGAAATCGACTTGGAAGACGATAATATTTTACTTCACTATGACCTGTCAAATAAGGCAAGTGGAAACGATATTGCGGACTTGAGCGGTAACGGCTATACCGTAAAATATGGCGAAAAATCAACAGCTGCCATAAGCCAGTGGATTTCTCCGTCCGATAAGGAAGAGGTTAAGGATTACCTTTATTCCTTTGCGGTAGTTGGAGATACTCAAATTATCGCAAGAAATCATCCTGGAAGCTTCCATATGATTTATGATTGGATTTTGAACAACCAAATTTCTAAAAACATTCAATATGTGTTTGGACTTGGTGATATAACAGATGCAAATTCAAGCGCAGAATGGGCAATTGCAAAGGAACAAGTCCTTAGAATGAACGGTAAAATCCCGTATTCTGTTGTTCGCGGAAACCATGATGGAATTGCACAGATTAACAATGTTTTTGCAAATGATAGCGCTTATATGAGTCAATTTATCGGATTTTATGCAGAGAACGATATGACAAACTCATATAGAACGCTTGAGATTGCAGACACAAAATATTTGTTGATAACGCTTGATTATGGTGCAAGCGACGCAGTGCTCAACTGGGCAGGCGATATTATTGACTCATATGCTGACCATAAGGTAATCATTACAACTCACGCATACCTTT
Source organism: Eubacteriales bacterium (assembly GCA_045636605.1). Classification (GTDB taxonomy): domain Bacteria; phylum Bacillota; class Clostridia; order Oscillospirales; family CAG-272; genus RGIG2000. The sequence goes on from JAZTXV010000026.1 coordinate 6,616, forward strand.
ACAGAGACGGAACAACGCTTGATTCCGGTGATGTTTGTCCACCTGCAACAAGTGGTGGATATAATAATGGCGACCACATGTGGGATAAGCTTATATCACAGCATGAGAATATTTTCCTTGTAATCTCAGGTCACGATCCAAGTGCACAGGTTGTTGTGACACAAACTGAGGGCATTTACGGAAACATAGTGACTCAAATGCTTGTTGACCCACAGGGTATCGACACTTCAACTCCAACCGGTATGGTAACAATGCTTTACTTTAAGGCTGATGGAAGCATTGAGGTTGAAACTTACTCTACCATTCAAGAGAATTATTACAAGGAAACAAATCAGTTTGTGATCAGTGAAACAGAGCACGATTATACAAAAAATGTTTTCTATGAGTACGCAAACGGCTATCTACAGGCAGGTGTAATGAGCGCAGATTGTACTCATTGTGGCAAAACAATAGAAAAGGTAACAGATGCTATTTTCGAATTTAAGGGCTACTCTGTAAGAGAGGGAAATACCGCAATATGTGTTGGTTATTACATAAATTATGAGCTTTTGAATGATTATGAAATGGCGATGAATACCGAAATTTCGATAGGTGCAGTAACCTGTGCCAGCGATAATCTTGTAGGCAAGGATAATAAGCCAATCAACAATGACGGAACAACAGCGGATGTAACTGACGGTAAGGTTATTTGTGACTTGATTGAGATAGAGCGCAGAAATGTTTCCATTATCTTAAAAACTGATGACTGGACAAAATATGCAGATGAGGGAATGATACTTTGTGCGTATTTGATTGAAAATGGCAAGGTAAGTTATCTTTGCGATAAGCTTACACCAACAGAAAGTGCAGTCACAATCACCTATAACGAAATCATAGAAAGAGTAACAGGAGGTGGAGTACAATGAAATATATTTCGCCGGAACTTGAAATAGTATATTGTAATACAGAGGATATAATCACAGCCTCAGGCGGTTTTAAGGTTTCTGATAAGGAAAACACCGACGAGGTAGAATATATCGTTGCTCCCGAAACAATCTTTGGATTTTAATCCCAAAACAAAAATAGCCATAGAACCGTCCGTTCTATGCGCCAAGTGTGTGGGTTAGTATGCCCAAATGCTGTAACGGTAAGCCAAGATATGCCAAGTTATGGGAATAGCGAAAAGCCAAGATATGCAAAGCTTTGACACGTTATGCCGTGCATCCACCTATTTCCCAACGATGAAGCCTTTGTCAAACGATTAAGCTTGAAAACCCTTGTACCATAAGGCTTTTCGGACTTTTAGGTTCTTTAAAAATGGATACCGGATACCAATTGGATACCAATTCACCGGAAAAAACAATTAACAAAATACCCATACGACCAAAAATCGTATGGGTTATTTTTTGTGTGCCAAACTCCCTCTCTGAGCGATATTAAGCTTCTGTGGGCTTCGTTTAAAATGTTAATACCGCTCCCTCTGCGATTGTAAAAAACTAAGTAGGGCGCACTACATACATTCTAAATGTGTACTTACTTCACTAAACTCAATCTACCTGTGTGAGAAGTTACGCAGTGCATTTAGTGCAACCACACAACAATTAACATTATTAAAATTTGCACAACAAGACTTGAACTTGCGGCCTCTACTACCCCAACCGATTGATATATCTTTTTTTAGCCGTTTTTGCTTTTTCTAGCCCTTTCTGCTACGCAAAAACGGCTTTTTCATAATCTCGTGACATCTTGTCTCCGTGTACTCCGGTTCTGTTTATGGTCAAAGATGTGGTCAAATCCGAGTATAGAATGATAGCCATGTGGTCATCGTTTTGGGGTGGTAGAAGCGCTCGAAATCGCTCCGCCGGCAGAGAAGAAATATATATAGTGCAGAGAAGAAATACGCCGACTGCCACATGTGGTCAGCTCTAAGCAAAGGGCTGATAGCTATGTGGTCAAAAAAGAAACGGCAAAGGACAGAGAACAGAGAACAGCTTCATCCTTCTTTTGCAGTTGTGGTATTGTAACTTAGAAACTCATATTTGTCAAGCGGTATTTTAAATATAATAACTCTCGCGAATTGTATTGAAACATTCATAAGTTTGTGGTAAAATGTTGATAAGATTACTATTATCAACGAGGCATGCAATATGGAATATAAAGCATTTTTAGATATAGTTGATTGTGCAACGGAAGATACAGAGAGCGCACGCCATTATATGGATGTCAGAGGTGTTGAAGAACACTTTATAGTAGCAGAGTATTTGCAGAACTATAAAGCCGGTAAAGTTTCATACCGAGAAGTTGCCACAGCATTAAGATACGATAAAAGAATCCGGAGAATACTCTACAAATACATCGGATACTTGGAAGAAAGAATCCGCGCATACATCTCAAACAGATATTCTGATAAAACGAATTCTTTGAGTCTTACAGATATGATTCGAAAAAAACTAAAGAAAAAATCTCTGTATGAATCTCTGTCAGAAATATCATTTGGACAGCTTATTCTTCAGTCCAAAAAGTTGCCTGTCGAAGAAAAAGAAGAGCTTTATTCTATTGCTTCTGTAGATGACAAAAATCTAGATGCAATAATTGAGTTGCGGAATGAAGTGGCGCATAATAGATTTTTGCTCCACAGAAAATTTAGACCGTGTAAGAATACAGGATACGAAGAACATTCGCTGCGTGCGAACATTATTAACCTCTACAATCATTTGCCTGAAGAAATACGAGATAGTTTTGCAAGAGAGTTAAACGCAAGCTCTGAATTTAGCGAAAACAAATGGCATTACCAAACCGAATGGAACTTAATAGAACAGATAATTATAAAAATCGACTAAAATTTTTTAGAAAGCTATTGACAATACAGCGAGCATAGTGTATCCTATAACGATTTAACGGTAACGTTATTTGGAAGGTTGGAGGCAAAGTACAATAAGGAGAAAAAATCATGCATGATTTTCAGTATGTAACTAAGAAAACAGCAGCCCCGGTCAAAGAAGAATTGCTTCAGCTTATTCATGAGGTTCAAGATGAGGTAAGAAAGAAATTTACGTTTAGATATGACTTCATAGGAAGCTCAAGCCGCAATATGATAACACAGGATCTAAAATCTAATATTGGTTTCGATTTTGATGTAAACTTCGAAGTAAATGACGATGAGCAAAACTTTAGTCCTAAAGAAATTCGTTTAACTATAAAAAATGCTATTGATAAAGTAGCTCCTAAATATGGATATAGCCCATGTGAAGATTCTACACGAGTTTTGACTATCAAAAAGGTGGATCGTAAAAGATCTAGAATAATCCATAGTTGCGATATTGCAATAGTAAACAATTTTACAAATGATAACGGAGAAGAGGATCAGGAATATATTCGCTTTGAGAAGCGACAGAACCAATACGTTTGGGCGTTGCAACCAAGACCGTTTGTAGGTCTTGCTGAAAAAATAGAGTGGCTTAAGAAAAACGGACTGTGGGGAGAAACCAGAGATTATTACATAGAGAAAAAGAATAACAACACTGATCCGAATAAACACTCGCGGTCAATATTCGCGGAAACTATAAACGAAATGTACGATAAAAACTGAAATCTGAAACATCCGAATTGTCAAGCAAGACAATTCGGATGTTTCTTTTACAGCAATCAAAATTTGATACGCAGTAAGCAAAGAAAAGCTCGCAAAGCTATTGACAAGCTTTTTGAAATATGTTATAATTGTTATGTGTTATAGAACATAGAACAAGCGGAGGTAAATATGGCTAAAAAGAACTTCGATGATAAAAGTAAAAAAGTTGAACTAGGCCGTTTGATTGCAAAATGTCGTGGCAATATGAGTCAGCGACAGCTAGCTAAAGCTATAGGTATTCCTCCGTCAAATATGACTTATATAGAAAATGGAATTAATGTACCAACATCAGATGTATATGAAAAGATAATAAGCATTTTAGTGCCAAGCGATACAGAACATAAAAAGATGGATTCTTTATATTCTAGTATCAGACATGCTCCGCCACCGGATGTATGCAATGTGATTTTAGAACATGCAGGCTTGGGAGATACTCTAAGATTATTGGCCGGAAAAAAACTTTCATCAGAAAACTTGAGGGAGATCGAAACGTTATTTAGCTCATTTTAATGTGAACAACTGAGGATTTATTATGAAAACATATTACTTGAAAATTAGAGAAAAGTTTATATCCGAAGTTATTGTCGGAAATAAAAAGCACGAATACCGTTTGGCCTCTCCGGAAAGAATCGGTATCAAAGTCGGTGATACGTTAGTATTGATATCTAACCAAGATAAAAGAGTATTTGTAAAAACTACTGTTAAAGCGGTTAGAATTTACAAAGGGTGGAGAGAAGCTCTTCAGGATAATTGGCAACAAGATTTTAAAAATCTATATTCGTCGCTTGATGAAGCTCTTCATGAATGTTATAAGTTTTATCCTAAGGATGAGGTTGATAAATACGGTATCGTCTCTTTTGAGATTGAACCTTTGACAGTGGATTATTGTAATTGTTCTATTTTGTTGGATACTAATATTGTTATCAAAAGAGAAAGCAATGTTGGTGTTTCATTCGAGGTTGCAAAACTGTTTAATTGGTTTGGAAAACAAAATATAACTACATTTGTCCATCCTCTTACAAAAGAAGAGCTAAGCGGCTACAAGGATGAAGCTGTACGAAACGCGGTGTTGACTAAAATCAATTCATATAATATATTACCGTCTTTTCAAACTAGTACTGATTTGCTGTATGAAAGTGTTATTGCTCGGCACTCAAATGATAAAAACGGACAAGTAGATAACGCGTTGTTACTAGAAGTATACAATGACAACGTAGGCTTGCTTCTTAGTGACGACAATTTGATATTGAGAAAAGCGGAAGAGCTTTACATACGTGATCGAGTTTTAACTTCAGCAGAGTTGCTTGCATACTTTGAGAAATGCTATCCTCAGAATATAGAGTATGAAATGCTTGCGGTTAAGCTTAGGCGCTTTGATGAGGTCGATTTGAATTCGGAATTTTTCGATACATTGAGAGAAGATTACGAAGGACGCGAATTTGACAACTGGTTTAAGCGGAAGGGAAGCGAAAAGGCATATATATTTGAAGAACGCGGAGTGCTTAAAGGATTCCTTTACGTTAAAGTGGAAATGCCTAATGAACCAGATTACTTAAAAATCGAGCCGGTATTGTCCCCTAAGAAGCGTTTGAAAGTAGGAACTTTCAAAATAGAAAGAACTGGTTTTAGATTGGGTGAAAGGTTCTTAAAAATTATATTTGATAATGCAAGAAATAACGGTGTTGAAGAAATATATGTAACCTTATTCGAAGATAAACGAGAAAACGTAAAGGCGTTGCAGCAATTAATGGAGCAATGGGGCTTCAAAAAGCATGGTTATAAAAATGACAATGGTGAGTTGGTGCTTGTAAAATCTATGGAAGAATATGATTGCGAAAAAGAGCCTAAATTCAACTATCCTCTAATTGCAGACAGTGCCTCCTATTTCTTTTTACCTATTTTCCCGAAGTATCACACGGACCTATTTCCGGATATGATTCTTAAAAATGAAAATATGCATCTGTACCAAGAAAACAAGGCACATCGATATGCAATAGAGAAAATATATTTGACTGGTTCGTGGGATATAAAAGCTAAACCCGGAGACGTAGTTCTTATTTATAGGACGGGCGAAAGATGGCCTAAAAGAAATTCTTCAGTTGTTTCCGGAATGGCTATTATTCAGGATATAGTAAAGACGGGAAGTGTAGAAGAATGCATTGAGATTTGCAAAAATAGATCTATATTTAGCGAAGCTGAAATTGTTCAGGAACATGCAACCCGTCCGACTGTTGTTAAACTCTTAGATTATATTCCTTTTAGAAATAAAGTGAAGCTGTATCAGTTATATGATAACGGGATAGTGCCTGATGGAAGCGGTCCGAGATCTTTTGAAAGCCTGTCTAAAGAAGAATATGAAATAATATACAAACTAGGAATGGAGGAATGATAATGAAAAGAAAAATACTGATATCAATTAATCCGGAGCATGTACAGAATATTATCAACGGAACAAAGAAATATGAGTATAGAAAAATCGCGGCAAAGCAAGATGTTTCTTCGATTTTGATTTATGAAACAACGCCGGTAAAACGAATAGTTGCCGAAGCTGAAATTTTGGAAGTTTTAATGTGTTCTCCATCTGAATTATGGGATAAAACCAAGGAAGAATCCGGTATTAGCAAGGATTTCTTTGATGAATACTTCAAGGACAAAGAAATTGCTTATGCTTATAAACTAGGTAAGATTAAAGTTTATAAACAACCTAAAACGCTTTGCGATTACGGAATTAAAGCGGCCCCCCAGTCTTTTGTATACGTATAATTATTTAAGCAAATGAAGTGTATCTTTTGTGGACTCGATTCATCCGATTCTAAAAGTGTAGAACATATAATTCCGGAATCCTTTGGCAATTCAACAGCAATTTTGCCCAAGGGAGTAGTTTGCGACCAGTGCAACAACTACTTTGGCAGAACAATTGAATCTCCGTTTTTAAACTCTAAGGCTGTATTGTTACTTCGTCAAGAGTTGCAGTTGCAAAAGAAAAACGGAAAGTTTTTAAACTTATCGGAGTATCCATTTGCTGATAATATTATTAAGCAAGTTTCAGATCAACACTATTTGGTGTATACGCGAGACGATATGTCAGAAGAAATGGTACATAACTCTGTAGTAAAATATCAGCACTATATAGAGGAAATGGATAATGAACTTTTAAAACCCAATATCCACATGTCTAGGATGCTTGCTAAAATGGCTTTGGAGGCTTTTGTTTTTCGCTGCGGAGTGGAGTCCGGTGTTTGTGATTATATTCGAGAAGACGATGTGTTCAAACCTTTGCGTATGTATGTGCGCTTCGATAGCCGTAAGATGTGGGAATATTCTAGTAGGAGAATATATTCAAGAGCACGATCGTATAATGGCGATCCAAACACCCATGTAAATTGGGAATATGACTTTCTTTTCTTGCCAAACGGAGAAGTATATTTTATAATAGCTATGCATGGTATAGAATATGCGATAAACATGGGTGGATCAACGATTGAAGGATATATTGATTGGCTTAAAAGGAACAATGGGGTGAGCCCATTGTATATTTCGGCGGAAGAGCGAGAAAGATGTTTTAAAGGCTATAGAGAAAAAATAGACTCGTTAAAATAAATTGTAAACTAGTTTCAGGCGTTGCTGTAATCTTATTGCAGGCAATGCCTGATTTTTGTTTATGGGAAAGATATCAAGATTTGATACGCAGTAAACAAAGAAAAGGGACTCATGGCAGCAATCATTGATAGATGAGCAGATATGTCCGTTCCAATAGTGGTGATGAGAAGATGCGGAATATAGATTTGAGGAAATATAAAAAATTCAACGCTCGTGCAATTTGTTTTAGGAAATCACTTGCTTTATGTCGAGAAATGATATATAATATATCATATATAAAAATAATCTTTTATGAGGTGGAAAATGGCAGCAAGCTATAAGAAACTATTCAAACTACTAATCGATAGAGAGATGAAGAGCAAAGACCTTGCCGAAAAAGCAGGCATCAGCCCAGCAACTCTTGCCAAAATGAAAAAAGACGGTGCAACTGTATCAAGCGATGTCCTCATTAAGATATGCGTAGCACTTGGTTGCACTATAGATGATATTTTGGATATTGTTCCGGAGAATGATTGATAAAATGGATAAATTGTTATTCGATAACCTTAGAAGTAGATATTCGCCTGTGATTTCGCGTATTATAGATCAAAATTCCAAATTCTATAGGACAAATCAAACGATAAGATGGCAGTTTGGCTTTGATGAACGGGTTGCTATTTTTGCAAGTTGCAACAGAAAGACAAATATAATAACGGTAAATGTTGCTGCAGTAGATTTTTCATTTCAGCAAAATGAGCCTCTTCACATAGAGTATTTCTTGCTCCATGAAATACGACATATTTTTCAACACATGGAGATAGATGATTATAAAAAAGATCCTGAAAGGTGCGTTAGTTTAGAGTTGGCCGAGAAATGGGCTAAGGAAGAAGAGAATTATGTAACAGCATTAGATGAAAGAGATCAGGAAAATGCGGGATATTTTAATCAGGATATGGAACTTGATGCTTTCGCATATTCATATGCGGTTATGAAATATAAATATGGAACGATTCCTTATCTCTATATACCACAAGCTTACCAAAATGATACTTTTGATGCGATTGTGAACGATTGGGTTAACACATTTTTAGAAGAAGGATTGTAATTGACGATTATATCTATCGGAAGGTGAAAAACATTGAGAAATCAATTCTTAACCAACTACACCGAGGTAACATTCCTCGACAAAATAAAAGACAACCTGCGCAGGTGTAAGTCGTTTGCGTTCTCGGTCAGCTTTATCAAAAAAGCTGGTCTTGTTCTGCTGTTCAAGGATATTGAAGCAGCGGTTGAGCGCGGAGCGTATGGGCGTATTATTACCTCTACATATCAGAACTTTACCGACATTGAGTCGATAAAGAGCTTCTTTGCGCTTCAGTGCAAGCACAGCAATTTTGAGTGTCATCTTGATTATGAATGCTTCCATGATAACCATTATTCCACTCTTGGCTATCACTCAAAAGGATACCTTTTTGAGTTCGACGATTGCTATGAGGTAATTATCGGTTCGTCCAACATCACTCGTTACGCGTTGCTCAAGAATATTGAATGGGATGTGGTTGTTCGCGAAAGTGAACCGGAAGTGTATAGTCAGGCGTACGCAGAGTTCGATGACAAATGGGCGGCAACACATCTTTTGAATGGTGAAATCATCAATTTGTATTCCAACAAACTCAACTTTGCGATCGAGCGTTGGGATATGGACTATGACCTCACAGCAAGCAATATAAAGCCCAATTTTATGCAGCGTAAGGCGCTTAAAGAGTTGAACCGATACAGAGCAGTAGGTACAAGCCGTGCACTCGTTGTGGCGGCTGCTGGAAGCGGTAAGACCTATCTCGCAGCCTTCGATGCGCTCAACTTCAATCCGAAGCGACTCCTTTACATTGTTCATGAAGGCTCGATTCTTAAGAAGTCGCTCGAAACCTTCTCGGATGTGTTTGGAAACAGTGTAACATACGGTATTTTCAGCGGCGAACATAAAGAGATGGATGCGGATTTTGTATTTGCGACCAATATCACAATGTGCAAGTCTCTCGAGCTGTTTGCAAAGAATGAGTTTGACTATATCATCATTGACGAATGTCACCACGCAACAGCTGAAACCTATAAGAGAATCATTGGCTATTTTGAACCCGAATTCTTGCTCGGTTTGACTGCTACGCCGGAGCGAATGGATAATCAGGATGTGTTCGATTTATTCGACCAAAACGTTCCGTATGAGCTCCGTCTGCGTGATGCTATTATTAATGAACTTGTTGTGCCGTTTAAGTATTATGGCATCCGAGATCAGCTTGTTGATTACGGTCTTTCTAAGAGTGAAGAACGCAAGATGATTGCCCAACTCGCAAATGACGAGCATATCGAATTTATCTCGGCGCAGAACGAGTCGCACAGAGTACAAGGAAAGCTGAAAGCTCTTGCTTTCTGCCGTAATGTCACGCACGCAAGAATGATGTGCGAAGCTATGGGCGAGCGCTATAAAACAGCTTATCTGACGGGTAGAAACGACATCGGCGAGCGCATCCGTGCATATAACGACCTTCAGAGTGACGAAGCAGATCTCGAAATTCTGTTCACGGTTGATATTCTGAACGAAGGTGTGGACATCCCCGGCGTTAATATGGTGTTGTTCCTTCGTCCGACAGAATCCTCGACTATTTTTATTCAGCAGCTTGGTCGTGGTCTGCGTAAATACGACAATAAGCCGTATGTAACTGTTCTTGACTTCATCGGTAACAGCTACAAGAGAAGCGTTCAAATTGCGTTTGCGCTCGGCAGCCTTTCGAGAAATTTGATCCTTGAAAAGAAGCTGATGCAACAGCTTGTGCGTGACGATTTCGAGGCACTCGGACTCCGTGAATACGGTGTTGAAATCAACGTTGATGATCTCAGTAAAGAGGAAATCATCAACTACATTGAAAACGAAAACTTTAATAGCCTGTCCTATATGAAACAGGACTATTTCAATTTCAAAAAATATATCAATTCGGAATTTTATCCGAAGCACATGGACTTCTTGAACAACGATTGTGCTCCCGATCTTCTCAGATTCATGAGCATTAAAATTGGCGGTAAGAAGAATATATCCTACTACAATTTCCTTCGTGGAATTGAGGAAGAAAACCTTCCAACCTTCTCGGAAAGACAAGTATTGTTTGCAAATTACCTGTCTGCGCAGCTTCCGCTTGTTAGAAAGCATGAGTATTTGATTTTTGATTGCTTGGTAAAGGGAATAACTGATATCGCTGAAATTAAGCAGCTTTTGAATCAAAATATCGTTGGTTGCCGAGCAGAAGAAACAGAGCATGCGCTCCACTATATTTATGAGAACGGCTATGCTCGCAAGGAAGCGGACAAGCTCAGTCTCGCCGTTGAGATGGACGAGGACTTCAAGGAATATATTCTTGATTTGTTGTCCTATGGTCTGACACGTTATTTCATAGACTTTGGTGATGAAACGGATTTCAAGCTGTGGCAGAGCTACCGCATGGATCAGGTTCAGATGAAGTTCTTGAAGAATCCTCAGCACAATCAGGTTGGTACATATTACTACGGCAGGGAAGTCGTAATTTTCGCATCTCTCAAAAAGGACTTGGCAGAGGAAGATAGACTCAATTACAACGATAAGTTCCTCGAGCCTGCGCTGTTCCAATGGGAGAGTATGGCGAACGTTTCTGCGGCCGATGTTGAGAAGCAGCAGAACAGCGAACACGCCTATCTGTTTATACGTAAAGTGTCCGATGAAAACGGTATGGTTTTGCCGTTCATCTACGTAGGAAAGGGAAAGATGACCAATCCTCGAAAGCAGGTGAAGTTCGATAGAGCAAAAGGCAAGGATGTTGTGACGTATCTTTACGACATCGTAATGGAGAATGAGTTGCCGGATTATTTGCAGTATGATTTTGGATTAACCAAATAAGGAGAAAACATGACCGAAGTAGTAGCAGCTCTTATTTGGCAGGGCGATAAATTCATGATTTGCCAGCGCCCGGCGAACAAAGCAAGGGGGCTTCTTTGGGAGTTTGTTGGCGGCAAGGTTGAACTGGGAGAAACAAAAGAACAGGCACTTATTCGTGAGTGCCAGGAAGAATTAAATATTCTTCTTTCTGTCGGTGATGTATTCATGGACGTCGTTCACGAATACCCAGACTTAACTGTGCATCTAACATTGTTTAATGCTACTATTTTAGAAGGCATTCCACAAAAGTTAGAGCATAACGATATCCGCTGGATAACATCAAGCGAAATTCCAAACTATGAGTTCTGCCCAGCAGACGAGGAAATATTAGATAGAATAATCAGTTTACACAAGACAAAATAATAATCGCTTTTAGGAGTATGTTATGAAGAAGATTGAGGGATCACCGAAAAATCTAAAACAATTGTTACAGAATACAAAATACTCGATCCATTATTATCAGAGAGAGTATATGTGGCAGAAAAAGCATATCGAGGAACTGATTGATGACTTGACATCAGAGTTCTTGGATAGTTATAAAGTTGGAGATGCGCGTCAAGCTGTTGCTGATTATGGTGCTTATTTCATGGGCTCGATTGTTTTGGCAGGTAGAGAAAATGCAATTATAGATGGACAGCAACGCTTTTCATCTTTGACTTTGTTGTTGATATATCTTAACAATAGACTTAAGAAAATCGGCCAAACTTATAATATGATTGAAACTATGATTTTCTCGGAGTCCTTTGGAACAAAATCCTTTAATATCAACGTTGAGGAGCGCCAAGAGTGCATGGAAGCAATTTTCAACAACAAGGATTTTGATACGACCGGCCACGGAGAATCTGTAAAAAATCTATATGGTCGTTACATAGACATTGAGAGTATCTTTCCAGAAGATATTACCGATGATATGCTTCTTCATTTCTGCGATTGGCTTGCTGAGAAGGTATTCTTTATTGAGATTGTGGCAACTACAGAACAAGATGCACACAAGGTTTTCGTTACCATGAACGATAGAGGACTCAGCCTTACATCAACAGAAATGTTAAAGGGATATCTTCTTTCTGAAATCAAGAACGACATCACTCGAGAGAAAATGAACGGCTTATGGAAGGATAAAGTTCTTGCCTTAAAGAAAGATGACGATAAAGGTGACGAAACCTTTATAAAGGCATGGCTTAGAGCTCATTATGCAGAGACAATACGTGAAACCAAAGCAGGTGCAATCAATAAAGATTTTGACCTTATCGGTGGCTCATTCCATAAGTGGGTGAGAGATGAGCGAGAAAAAATAGGACTTAATACATCAGATGACTTTGAACTCTTTATTAAAAAGTTTGCAAAGTTCGCCGAGGTATACCAAAGAATCAGAGAAGCTGAGACTATCTTTTCTGAAGAAACAAAATACGTATATTACAATGCACAAGTATACTTTACGTTGCAGCCGCAGTTGCTTTTAGCACCGATTTGCTATGAAGATTCTTGGCCTGTTATCATTGAAAAGATTAATCTGACGGCTCGATTTATTGATATTTTGATTGTATCAAGAGTAACCAACTATCGTTCTGTGGATTATAGTACGATTAAGAATTACGTATTTAATGTAACTAAGGATATTCGACTTTGTGATGTTCCTACACTTAAGAGAAAACTTCAGCAACATTACGAGAACTTGGAATTTAAGCCCGAAGAAACGCTCCCGGACTTTGGACTTAATACTTTTACGAAGAAGTATATTAAAAACATATTGGCGCGTGTTACAAGCTACATAGAAGAAAATACCGGCGTAGCTTCAAACTACTGCAACTATATGAATATTCAAACCAAGAATCCGTTTGAGATAGAGCATATTATTACCAATCACTATGAGTGGTTTACAAGTGAATATGCCGATCAAGAGGATTTCAGACGTTGGAGAAACAGCATAGGTGCGCTGTTGCTTTTACATAAGAGCATAAACGCAAGCTTAAATGATGCAAAATATGACTATAAGTTAAGTAAGTATTGTTCGAACGAAGGCAACATATATACGGAGAGCTTGGGGGATCTTGCATATCAGAACAACCCCAAGTTCAAGCAGTTTATTGCTGATAATCATCTTGACTTCAAACCTTACGAACAATTTGGAAAGAACGAAATAACCGAACGAGTTTCGCTTTTGGTACAACTTGTTAAGTTGGTTTGGAATGATGAGATGTTTAAGTGATTGGGGATAGGAAAAACAATGAATAACAATTATTCAGCTGAAGTTAGTGAACGCTACGGTAACACCGCAGTCTATCGCGAACACGAGCAAAAGACAAATAATTACACAAAAGAGAAGTGGGCTGAGGCGAACGATGGTTTAATGGCTATCTTTGTCGAGTTTGCTGCGTGCAAGGATAGCGGCGCGAGCGCTGATTCTGACGAAGCACAGGCGCTTGTCGCAAAGCTTCAGGCACACATAACAGCCAACTACTATACCTGCACTAATGAAATTCTTGCAGGGCTTGGCGAGATGTATATTGCAGACGAACGCTTCAAAAATAATATCGACAAGCATGGCAAAGGAACTGCAGAGTTTGTTTCGAAAGCGATCACTATATTCTGTCAGGAGAAATGACATGATAAAAGAATTAATACACGATCCAATATTTTTGGCTCAAAAATCAGAAAATGCAACGATAGAGGACAAGCAAGTTGCGATTGACTTGCTTGATACTCTTGTAGCACATAAGGATAGTTGCGTTGGAATGGCTGCCAATATGATAGGCGTTAAAAAGCGAATAATCGCCTTTGATAATAACGGTGAGTACATGCTTATGTACAACCCTGAAATCATCAAAAAGAGCGATCAATACGACGCAGAAGAGGGATGCCTATCACTTCTTGGTGGTCCGCGTAAATGCAAAAGATATAAAACCATCAAGGTGCAGTATCAAACCTTGAAAATGCAAACACGCACAAAAAACTTCACCGGCTGGACAGCTCAAATAATTCAACACGAAATAGACCATTGCAATGGTATACTCATCTGACATACAAATTAAACAATATGTTTAAATTAAAAATAAGTCTGGACTTTTCAAACTTTGTGTGATATTGTGATGTTACCAAACAAAGGAGGTAGCATTATGATATTAGAAGCATTGAAAAGTTTATATCCAAATACGAGTGAAAAGGTGCTTATAGCTGTAAAGGAAGACCTGGAAAAGCTACGTGGAAAGCAGGTAAGTACAGTGGAGCTTGTAGATTGGATGGACAAGCTTGTTGTAGCGCACACAATTAACGAAGCATTAAAAATAGAGGACGATTCAAAGCCGAGTCAAGTCGGTGATGAGTCGTCCTTTGCTATTGTGGAGGGCAGCGATGAAGGGAACAATTGAAGAACTGTGGCACGGTAACATCATACCGCACGAGGATAGCCGGACAAACTCCAAAGAGATGAAAGAACTTCTCGGTTACATAGCAAGGCATCACGAGGACTTGGAGAAAAGCTTCACGGACGAGCAGAAAGAAATCTTCGAAAAGTTCCACGACTGTTGGAGTGAATACGCGAGTCTAGCTGAAGAAGCAATCTTCGCGTATGCATTCAAGCTCGGTGGACGGTTGATGCTTGAAACACTATCAGGGCAGCGCAAAACTGATACGCAGTAAGCAAAGAAAAAGCCGATGGGAAATTGAAAGAAACCTCATCGGTGTTTTGCATCTCAAAAGATAGTTCTAAACGATTGACGAATCGAGAAAAATGTGGTATAATATAAGAGCAATTCGATGAAACTGAACCTTTTCAGAAAAATCTGAAAACTAACTGGCTAATCTTCTAGAATGCTATTATGGATTTCTTTAAAGGTTTTATATAAGATTAAATGCTCCGTGCAAATCCAAATGCACGGGGCGTTTTTTTATTATAATAATCACTCAAAACACTTAGTGCGCCAAGCATGCCAATTAGTATGCCAAAACGCTGTAACCGTATGCCAAGATATGCCGTGCATCCACCTATTTCCCAACAATGAAACCCTTGGCAGATAATTAAAAATCACAAGCCTGTGTGCTATTTAGTGCGCGGGCTTGTTTTTTGCACGAAATTTTTCTTGAAAAGTAAGCGTCGTTGTGATATACTGTGTACAGAACCATTAAAGGAGCATTTAATGAATTTAATGAAAAAAATACTATTTTTGTTATTGATATTGCTTGCCGTTTGCGGAGCGCTCGTATCGTGCGAGAGCGACGAATGTCAGCACAATTTTATTCCGGCAACATGTAAATCGCTCAAAACGTGCGTAAAATGTGGCGAAACGGAGCTGGGCTTTGCCGACCACGTATGGAAAAATGCTACGTGTAATAGCCCGAAGGTCTGCGAGGTATGCTCACTTACCGACGGATTACCTCTTTCTCACCTTTGGTCAACAACGCTTTGTGATATTGATAAGCTTTGCCGTGTCTGTGGCGAGAAAAAATCCGCAACAGAGCACTCCTGGAGCTCGGAAATATGTGAGGAGCCTCAGATTTGCTTGAAATGTGATTTTGACGCAGGCTTGCTTTCTCACGATTTTGTAAAGGCAACCTGTACCTCTGCCGAATTCTGCACACGTTGCAATAAGGTAAGCTCAGAGGCACTGGGACACGATTGGCAAATAACCTCTTGCAAAAATCCAAAGGTGTGTAGAAGATGCAACGATACATCTACCGATGGATTGCCTCACAGATGGACATATCAGGGCTGTGAGGAGCAACGAATATGTGATATCTGCTCTCGTACAGAGGGCTTTGAATACGGTCATAGCTGGATAGAGGCCACCTGTAAGGCGGCTAAGCACTGCGAAAATTGCAATACTGTCGAGGGCGGGCCTGCCGACCACAAATGGAAAAGCGCAACCTGTGAGCTTCCTCAAATGTGTGAAAGCTGTGAGATAACCGTTGGAGAGTCGCTCGGACACGATTGGGCGCTATCTGAGATAATAGAGCCAATGTGCGAGGACGGAAAGGATGTCTATTCCTGTAGCAAATGCGACGGACAGAAAATGTTAAGCACGGGAGGCGCAAAATACGGCTACCATATTTGTGACGAAAGCGGACTTTGCGCTCAATGCAAAACAAAATACGATACAGGCAAAATGACGCTTGATTCTGTTTTGATTGCAAATGAGCATTCTGTCAAATGCTGCGGAATATTTACAAGCACACAGGCAACAGTAAAAATATACAAGCCAATAACGTCAGAGGATGTAGGAATGCCCGTCATTGACATAGGCGGAAGCCTGCCAACTGCAAAGGGCTACGCAAATACAGTTGATTTTACATACGATTCCGAGGGCCTAAGCTTCGACTGTACCGCACAAATAACGGTTCAAGGAGCATCGAGCGCAGGCAAGCCCAAAAAGAACTTCAACATAAAGCTCTTCAACGATGACGGAAGCAAAAATAAGGTTGAGCTTTGTGACGGCTGGGGCAAAGAAAACAAATACTGTATGAAGGCAAATTATATTGATTATTCACAGTCAAGAAACGTCGTTTCCGGCAAAATATTTGGCGAAATTGTAAAGTCAAGAAATGACGAGCTCTCAGACACACCCAACGGCGGAGCGATTGACGGTTATCCAATATTGGTCTATAACAACGGGGTGTATCAAGGACTCTATACTATGAACATTCCAAAGGACAACTGGATGTTCGATATGAAGCACAGTGACGAGAAAAATCAAGCCATATTTATGACGGAAACCTGGAACAATGCCGTTTCCTTCAGACAAATCTCGACAAGCGGCTTCGTGCTTGAATTTGCATCAAATGAGGATAGCTTGATTGACAACAAAACTCAATGGGCATACGATAGCATACTTGACCTCATAGAATTCGTTTATTACAACGATGGCGAGGACTTCAAAAACGGTATTCACGAGTACGCCGATATTGACAAGTGCATTGATTCAATGCTATATACCTTCTTTATCTGTGCCGACGATAACACAAGCAAAAACATACTTTGGGTAACCCTTGACGGCAAAAAATGGTTCAGCAGTATGTACGATATGGACGGCACATGGGGTATGAGATGGAACGGAAATATTGAATTCAACGAAAACACTCACCCCATATCCGCTCTAATCGACGGAAAGGGACTTGCTCCCGAGCGAAATCATTCCAATTTGAATCTCTTGTGGGAAAGAATTTACGTCAACTACTTTGACCGTGTTTGTCAAAGATATCGGGAGCTAAGAGAGAAAATTCTCACCGAGGAAAATATCACACGCCATTTTGAAGCGTTTTTCAACTCAATTCCCAATGTGGTAAGAGAGGCGGAAAAGCAAAAATGGACGGGCGTTCCCTCTCAAAGAGTAGACCATCTGACGCAAATTTTGACCTTCGCAAAAAAGCGTCTTGTGGTTATGGACGGAATTTTGCTAAATATTACTTGACACAGTTAAATTAACCGTGGTATAATCATCTTATATAAATATAATCAGTACAAGGAGAGAAACATGAAAAAGAAAATTTTGATTGCCTTGCTTGTTGTAGCAACTCTTTGCCTTTTTGCAATATCGGTCAGTGCCGCAAATGAGGTCACCTTAGCAACCGGCGAAAAGGCGGATTTTGAAGTTGTATTCAAGGTTGGCACAAATAGTGGCGTTAGCAATGTTGTAACAGGCTTCAACAGTGGCTATTCAAAGAATGATGTAACCGATGTCATTTTCCCTGACGAAATTAATGGAATTGAGAGTAACTTCCTCTTTAGCAGTGCAACAAGCCTTAACACACTTACCTTTGGCGCAACCGATACCTTCTTCATTAGCGGAGACAATATATTCTCGGGATGCTCGGTTAAGACAATTACCTTTAACCCCGAATGCATAGTTGAGCTAAGAAAGGGTAACTTCTCAGGATGTGCAAGCCTTACAAGCATCACCTTCCCTAAATTCAAGAAGCTTGCGGGAAGCGCGTTTACGAGCTGCTCCAAAATGGTAAACACCAACGACCTTGTTTTTGCAGAGGGTATGACCGAAATCGGCGGGCACGCATTCAATGGCTGTACCTCGGTTACAGGAACGGTTTACTTCCCGTCAACTCTTGAAAAGATACAGGAATATTCCTTCGAGAACACGGGCTTTTCCAATTTTGACCTGAGCAAGTGCTCAAGCCTCAGCGCAGTCGGAGGCGGCTACGGCGGACCGTTTACCAATAACGATAAAATCACCAAGCTTGACCTTAGCGCTTGTACGAGCTTGACCGCTATCAAAAGCTCCTTCGCTTCAGGCTGTGATAATCTCGTTGAGGTGATTTTGCCACCTAACCTTGAGACCATTCCTCACAAGGCATTCGCACATTGCTACAAGCTGCAATATATCGTACTCCCCGAGTCTATGACCTATGTTGCAGACGAGGCGTTCCATTCCGCAAGAAAAAATCAGGATATAAAGACCTTCACGGTATATCTTCAAAGCGCGGTAGAGTTCCACGCAACCTATCCATTCCGTGATTCGGGCGCAAAGATAGAATTCGTTCTTCTTAACGGTGTTACGTTAAAGGAATTTCAAGACAAAAATACCTATTCGGCTATTACAGGCGCAACCGTTGTTGACTACTTGGCAGAGGAAAGCAAATGGACACACACCGCAGGCGGAGCGCTAACCAATCACACCATCGTAATAAATTATTGCGAATCGCTCGGCTTGACAAAGAGTCATACAGCAACCGATGCTATTTGCGATAACACTGATGTCTGTGGCGATTGCGGATATACAACCTGCACACCTCATACGGCAACACCGTCTATCTCATATCCTAACGGCTATTTGGCAAACGGACAAAAGGCCACTTGCTCCCTTGCAATCTGTGGCGGAAGTAAGCCTAAAGCGATAAAGCCGCTTTTCAGTCCAAACGGCTACGCAATAAGAGAGGACAACGGATATGGAATTATCTCCACATATAATGTAAACGCTGATGAGCTCCAAGAGTTCGAGCAAGTAAACGGAAAGCTCACAATCGGTATTATCGTTGCAAACGCAGACTTTGAAGGCCAAAGCGAATTTATGACAAAGGATGCGGACGGCAAATATGTGCTTAACACCTCACGTGGTATAAATGCCGAAATGAAAGAGAGAGGCTATTCAAGAATAGACGCAAGAGTTGACAATTTCACGCAGGATGCGGCAACGCTCAATCTTGTATTGGCTCTCTATGTCGTTGATGGTGACGGAATTACCTATATTCAGTATGACGGAGAATACGCAGGAGAGGTAACTAAGGGAGATGTAACCCTTGATGTCGTAACTATTACAAAGATAGCAGACATTGTCAACGTAAAGCTCCCGTTTACAGTTCCAACCCAAGCGCAAGAAATTAAGGAAAATCTTTAATAATAAAAAGCCCGTGCAATTAAAACACACGGGCTTTATTATGCGTATTGACAATCCTACCTTAAAATGCTATACTATTTATATATCTAAGCACAGTAAGGAGAGAAATATGAAAAAAATACTAACACTTTTTTTAGCGCTTTGCTTGATTCTTGGCTCGTTCGTCGCTTGCGATAATGGCGATGAAAGCTCCGAGAGCGAGGATAAGAGCGAAAGCTCCGTAAGCGAGAGCGAATCGCAAAGTGAGAGCGAGAGTGAAAGCGAATCTGAGTCAGAAAGCGAATCCGAGTCGGAAAGCGAGAGCGAAAGTGAAAGCGAAAGCGAGTCGGAGAAGCCTGTCATTGACCAAGGCTGGAACGATGACGGAGTGCTCAAAATTTTGGCAATCGGTAATAGCTTCTCTGACGATGCAATGGAATATGTGTATCAGGTAGCTAAGGACGCAGGCGTTGAAAATATCAAGCTCGGCAATATGTTTATTGGTGGTTGCTCGCTTGAAACTCATCTTGCGAACGCAAAGGGCAATAAAACCGCCTATACATTCCGTACAAACACAAGCGGCAAGTGGACGAGTGTGAACGGCAAGTCAATCAGAGCTGCAGTTGCGGGCGATAATTGGGACTTCATTACCTTCCAGCAGGTAAGCGGATATAGCGGAGTTGCAGACTCCTATGATGACCTTGAGGAGCTTATTTACATAGTCCAACAGCTTTGCCCCGAGGCGACGCTCGCTTGGCATATGACTTGGGCATACAAGGAAGGCTCAAATCACTCCGACTTCCCAAAATATAACCGCAACCAAATGACTATGTATAACGCAATAGTGGATGCCGTAAACGAAAAGATTTTAACAAACGATAATATCGCAATCGTAATTCCCTCGGGCACATCAATTCAAAACGCAAGAACATCAATTATCGGCGATATGACTCGTGATGGCTACCACCTCTCGTACGGCATAGGCAGATATATTGCATCAATGACATTCGTAAAGGCGCTCACGGGACTCTCTATTGATAACTCAATAACAATTCCCGACGATGTTGACGCATACGAGCTTAAGGCGATTATTGAAAGCGTAAATAACGCAATTAAAACTCCTTATGAGGTAACGGAATCCTCATATCCCTTGAAGGAGGCGGGTATGGGCATAGACGATTCTGCAAACGTAGGAGAAATTCCCGAGGGCTTTGTTCAGCTTAGCGCAGCTCAACTTGGACTCACCCCTGCAAGCTTTTATAATACCAGTGGCTCAGACGTTTGGAACGACACGGGCAGTAACTGGTCAAAGGGCTTTATGGCAACAAAGAAGCTCACACGTGAGGAGCTTCCCGTAGGCTCGATTATCGAAATCGCTGTTGGTTGGCAATATCGTCCGGAGGGCTGGAATTTCTCGGTAAAGCGTCCCGACAACGTAAAAACACAAAGAATAATAATCGACGAGGATTGGTGGGGCTCATATATTGAGAGGGGCTTTAACATATCGCAAACAAGCCACTCTACGAGTAGCAACAAGCCAATCACCCTCACTCCCGACGAGGTGGCAAGCACAATCTTCAGAGTGTATGTTCCCGAATCAGCTGCTCAGGGCAACTAATAAAACCGAAAACAAGCCACGAAATTTCCGTGGCTTGTTTTTCTACTTGTATCAAATAGCTATTGACTTTTCGGGGCTTTTATATTAAAATAAATGTACAACAGATATAAATCCCAAGGAGAATTTTTATGTATTCATTTGATAGACTTTCATACAGCATAAGAGGCTCTTATCTGGTTTGGGACAGCAGGAGTAAGGGCGTTCTTAAATTGGATATGATACACAGTCACGGTCAGGACATATTTAACGGCGTTTTGACGATAAACTACGGTAAGGGAGCAAGGCTCAGCTTCGTTCCTCGTGAGATTACCGCAAAATATGAGGGTGGAGAGCAGAAAATCACAATGTTCGGCACCGACGGCACCTATATCAAGGGTAAGGGCAAGGAAATACTTGTTGAAATTGCAAAAACGCACGCAAAATTCGACTACCAGGTAATTCAAAACGGTGTAATAGAGCTTTGTGATTTCAAAAATAATTGCTCTCTTATGTTCGTTCCGATTAAGGGCACCTTGAAGCTTGAAAAGCTTCGTGAGGCAGGCAAAATTGTTTCCGACTTTGCCAACGTTCGTGTTTACCCCGACGAAAACGGTGAATACGAGTTCGCAATCGAGGCGGATTTTCTTGACAAGGGCGCAACCGTTGCAAGAGGAATGACCTATGACCATTTCGCAGACATCGCAGAAAACGATTATATCGCCTGGGAAAAGAAATTCAAGTGTAAGAACAAATACGAAAAGGAATGTGCGTACATAATGTGGTCAAATACCATAGCCCCCCTCGGCAATTTTTCAACCGAGGCAATAGTTATGGGTAAGGCGGGAATGAGTAACGTGTGGAGCTGGGACAACGCCTTTAACGCTCTCGGTCTTGCAGATGTCGATTATCGCATAGCAATGGACCAATTTATGATAATGTATAAGCACATCAACCGTGTCGGCAGAGTGCCCGATGCAATCTCTCAAAATTATAAGGTTTGGAACTTTGTAAAGCCACCCGTACAGGGCTGGATGTATAAGCAAATGATGCAGAGAAACCCCGAATTTGCGACACCTCACGCACTCGAGGAGGTGTATTTCGATATGAAACGCAATACGGACTGGTGGCTCAATCTCCGTGGAGACGTTCCCTCATACTATCACGGCAACGATTCGGGACAGGATAACTCCACCTGCTTTGATATGAGTGAGCATATAGAAACCTCCGAGCTTATCGCATTCCTTTCTGTTCAGTGTGCATTTCTTGCCGAGGCGGCCGAAATTCTCAATTACCCGACAGACAAAAGGGTTTATGCAATGCTCGCGCGTGAGCTTGCCGAAAAGGCAATCAAGGACTATTGGGACGGCGAAAAAATCTTTGTTCGCTTAGCAGAAACGGGTGAGCCGTACTACTGTGATGCGCTTATGCCCCTTCGTGTTATCGTTCTTGAGGATATGCTTCCAAAGGAAATACAGGAATACATTGTCAAGAGAATTACCGAGCATCATCTTTGCAAGGGTGGCATTTGCAGTGAAGCTCTCGATAGCGAAAAGTTTGTCGAGGACGGCTATTGGAGAGGCGCAGTTTGGGCGCCCGACGTTGTTATGTTCGTTTATGCCCTTCGTAACCTCGGTTATACAGACCTTGCAAATCAAATAGCAGACAATTACAAAAGCTCCGTATGCAAATATGGCTTCAGCGAGAACACAAGCGCCATAACCGGTAAGCAGCTTCGTTGCAAGGGCTATGCTTGGGCGGCTAACGCATATCAAGTGCTTTAAGTAGAAAGGAAATAATTATGAGAAGTAAGCATGCTACATATACAAGCGATTTCGTTTCCTGCACAATAAACAAGGAAAAGGGAAGCATCGCATTTTTTGGAATTGAATCCTCCGGCAGAGATAAGGATAAGCACGCAAGCTACAACCTTATGCTCCCGGGCTACGGCGCAAGATTTGGCGCATTCAAAAAGAAAAAGCCCACATCAAACGACATCACCGAGGAATACGCATATTTTGAAAACGAAAGGGGCGAAAGCATAAAATACGATTTTTGCGATACACATACCTGGACAATGGATATGTGTAAGCCGCAGATAAACGATATTTTCTCTGTTAAATTCGCAATTAAAACAGCACCCCCGACAATTTGGACTGCAAAAATGCCCAAGAAGCTAAAGAGCAGAAATCCCCTTGCTCTCTACAAAACCCAATACACTATGCCGCTTATGGTTCATTTCCCCGATTTTGGTCGCCTTGAAATCTCGTGCGACTCCGATGATGTGTACTGCGTAGAGGAGCTTCTGTCCTCGGCAGATTTTACGGGAATGGACCTCGGATACCAGAATTTCGGATATAGCCATAACAGAATGCACGGATTGCATTACGGCAGCTCATTTTTGACCTTCAAGTCTAAAAATCCGCTTGAAAACGTAAAAATAACCTTCAAGGTGCTCGACGAGTCATATCCGCCAATACCCGAGGACGGCGAGCAGTATAACGGACTTAAGCGCAACTGGCTCAACGCCTTCTGCCTTAACAGAGAGCTTTTCGATATGGCAGATAATATCTATTTCCACGGCACAGGACATCTCGCTATTCATATGAAGAGCGATATGCTCCAAATAATCGACGAGAACGAGCCACTTTACCACACAATTCGTAAGGTTTACGAAAGACAGGTTGAAAGAAGCTTCAAGGAATCGCAAAGCCTCAGCGGAGAGGTCAGTGTTTGCTGGTTCAGAAAGGAAAAGAAGCTAAGCGACGGATGCGCATCCGACTCAACCCCCGGCGCTATAATTTCACTTACGGGAATTTCACATTGGAATTTGCCGTTTGCAAAAAGGCTTCTTCCGTACGCAATCAAGGCGGCAGATTATCTTTTGACCTTCGACAGTGACGGTGACGGTATATTTGAGGTTCCCTTCCCGGGTGACTATATGGGACAGCCAAGCGAGGTCGGCTTCTACTGTAATTGGTGGGATGACTTCTGCTTCGGCCACAAGGACATATATTTCAATTACCTCTGTCACAGAGCCATAAGAGAGCTTAGCGAGCTTTTGGAAAGGCTTGGAAGAAAATCACAGGCAAAGAAATACAGAGAGCATCTTGCGAGATTTGATGCCAACTTCCTCGATACCTTCTATAATCCCGAAACAGGCTTTATGGCGGGATGGATAAGCAAAAACGGTAAGGTCCACGACTACGGCTTTACATTTGCCGTGTCAATGGGTATAAACGAGGGCTTGATTCCAAAGGAGCTCGGCAAGAAAATGATAGAGGGCTTGCTTGCTAAGATGGATGAGGAGGGCTACGGTGACCTTCGCTACGGTATTCCGGGAAATGTTATGCCTGTTGCGCAGACAGACACGTTTGATTGGCCCTGTATGTCAGATTGGGGACGTTATGAAAACGGCGGACTCAACGGAATGAACGGCTTCCATTTCCTTACCGCTATGTATAACGTTGGAATGACCGAGCAGGCAGATAAAATCCTTTTCGCAATTCTCAACACCTATGAGAAGGAGCTTACCCATACGGGACTTATGCCGGGCTATTGCCAGAGCTATGACTGGAGAACCAAGCACGGCTTACCCTGTGGCTATAATTATCTTGCGGACAACTACTACTTTATGATGTCTGTATATGCAGGCAAGTTCAAAATGAAGCATCCCGCAGTAAATATCTGATAAAAATGAACAAAGCCACGTTTTCGTGGCTTTGTTTTTTGTTTTGTATTGATTTGTGCGTTATTTTGTGATATATTAAGCATATAAGCAAAAAAGACCAACCTGAAAAGGAGAGCTATGAATACAAGATTAACCGATTGCCTGAGTGGCAAGCACGCAAGCTATATTTTACCGTTTTTATGGCTACACGGAGAGCCTAAGGAACGTATTTACGAGGAAATTTTGGCAATCAAAAGCAGCGGCATAAGCGAATTTTGTGCCGAGAGCCGTCCCTATGAGAAATTTTGTCAAGACGAATGGTGGGACGATTTCGGCTTCATTTTGAAAACCGCTCGTGAGCTTGGAATGAGAGTTTGGTTGCTCGATGACCAAAAATTTCCTACAGGCTATGCCAACGGCTATCTCGAAAGAGAAGAAAATGCCCATCTTCGCAAGCGATTGATAAGAGAATTCCAAATAGACGTCGTAGGCCCTATGAAAAATGCAAAGCTTTTCGTTGGCGGAAGAATTGCCGAGGGTGAAAGACCGCTTAAGGTAATCGCATACCGCCACAGCGACTCAAATGAGACTCTCGATTATCAAAGTGCCACAGACTTAACCGACACCTTGAATGACGGAATGGCATATTGGAGCATTCCCGAGGGCGTGTGGAGAGTGTGTGTGACGGTCGAAACGAAAATGTTCGACTATAAAAGCGACCGACTTTTCTACTACATAGATATGCTCAACCCCGACTCCTGTCACGCAATGATAGATGCCATTTATCAGCCACATTACGAGCATTTTTCCGAATATTTCGGCAATACCTTCGCAGGCTTTTTCTCTGATGAGCCGGGATTTTTGAATGTCTGCTATACCTATTACAACAAGCTCGGAATAATCGGCTCTCCTTATCCCTTCAGAGAGGATTTGCCACGCCTTATTGCAGAAAGCGCTGGCATCAGCGACTATGAGGCGGAGCTTTATCTGCCTGCCTTGTGGGAAAATCTGGGAGAAATCACACCGCTTATAAGAGCGCATTATATGAACGTTGTAACCAAGCTTTACCGTGAGAATTTCAGCTATATGCTTGGAAATTGGTGCCGTCAAAGAGGAGTTATGTATATCGGTCACGTTATCGAGGATATGGGCGCTCATACAAGGCTCGGCTACGGTAGCGGACATTTTTTCCGTGCCCTTGACGGTCAGGATATGGCAGGCATTGATATCGTGCTTATGCAGGATGTGCCCGGCATGTCAAGTAATGTGCATCGTGCCCCGTTAGCAGACGGCGGAAGGGCAGATCCCTCATTCTTCAGATATACCCTGCCAAAGCTTGCATCATCTCATTCACACATCCAACCGCTGAAAAAGGGAAGGGCTATGTGTGAGATTTTCGGCGCATTCGGTTGGGCAGAGGGGTTACCCTATATGAAGGGGCTTGCCGATGTTATGATAGTAAGCGGAATAAACCATTTCGTGCCTCACGCCTTTTCTCCCATGGAAGAGGACACGGATTGCCCACCGCATTTTTATAACGGCGGAAAAAATATTCAATACCCGTTCTTTAAGAATTTAATGGAATATATGGGCAGATGCTCTCATCTTTTGTGCGGAGCAACCCATAAAGCAGACGTTGCAGTGTTCTACAACGCAGAGGGAGAATGGACATCCGACGAGGCTCAACCGTTTTGCGAGCTGTGTCGCATTTTAACTCAAAATCAGATTGATTTCGATATAATTCCGTACGATGCGCTCGCAGGGGCGCAGGTCAAAAACGGAAGAATGTGCATAAACGGTGAGGATTACGGTGCGCTTGTAATTTCCGAAAGCCCCATTATGCCACACGCCTGCATGGAGCGCTTTTCTTTCCTTTCAAAAAACGGACTTCCCGTTATTTTCACAGATTCATTCCCCGCAAAATCGGAAAGGGCAAACGATATCTCGGATGCTCTTGATAAGATGATACTCACCAAAACAAAGGAATTGGCAGAAACGCTTCGCGCTCGTGGACTTTGCCACGTCACAGCCGAGGGAGAGGGGCTTACAGAGCTTCGCTTCTATCACGCAATTCAAGAGAACGCAAATATCTATCTGTTCTCAAACGAGGGCATCTATAACACCGTGGATGCGCACCTTACTCTCAAAGAGCAGGGCGAATATCTAATTTACGAGCCGTGGGAAAATAAGTGCTATCGTGGAAGCACCGAGAACGGAAAGCTCCGCTTGCGCTTGGAAAAGGGAAATATGATTTTCGTCATTTTCGGAGAGCAAATTGCCGAGGACGTGCCGTACTTCACCCACGAGGTGCAAAGAATGGAGCTCCCCCTGCGCTTCGATATCGCAATCGCCCCCGAGACAGAGCAGGAGCTTGTCACAATAGCCGAGAATAGCCCCCTATTTGACATTTCCGCCCCCGATAAGTACCCCGATTTTTCGGGCAGAGTACGATACAGAGCCACCTTCACGCCCGAACCCGATTTTACGGTAATCGACTTGGGACAGGTCGGCGAGATTGCACAGGTATATCTCAACGGTAAATATCTCGGGATGCGAGCAAGTGCTCCGTATAAATTCACTATGAGAGATGCGCTGATAAACGGCGAAAACGAGCTTGAAATCATAGTCACAAGTAATTTGGCGCACAAGCGTCGAGATTGGTTCTCAAGCTATATTCAAATCTCTCCGACAGGGCTTGTTGGCGATATTTATCTGTGTAAATACTCAAAATAACCCCTTAATATATATCTTGATTTTGCCTACTATGTGTGGTAAAACGGATTAACTGACTTAAAAGGAATAAGCTATGGAAAACAACGAAAACAGACACACCCCCGAGCCTACCGAGTCGAATTCCGCAAGAAGAATAAGACTCCTCGGCGACACATCAAGCGAGGATATTCACCTCAAAAGCGATGCCGAGGTCAAGGGAAGCTTTTGGGACAACATTTGGTATAGAAATAAATGGGCAATCATTTTTGGCGCAATAGCCCTTGTCATGTTCATAATTTTGGGATTTACCCTCTGTGGTGACGAGCCCGAGGACTTGAACATTATGTACGTGGGCCCCGAATACGTGCTTCATAAGGTAGAGCTTATGTCTGGAGATTTGGCGCTTGTCTGCGACGATTACGATGGCAACGGCGAGGTAAAAATCAACTTTGCCACCCTCATTCACCAAAGCCCGCAGCAACGGGAGGAGTATGCAAAAAACAACCCCGAAAAGCTCATCGCCCCCAACGCAAATAAGGAGGCGCTCGGACAATTTGAGATGCAAACAATGTCGGGCGAGCTCGTTATATACCTCATTGATCCGTACCTCTACGATCTTCGCCTGAAGGGAAGCGGAGCGTGCGTTCCCGTGAGCGAAATTCTCGGCTACGATCCAAGCGAAAGGCTTACCTACGATAAGGGCGCTCTCTATTTTTCGAAAACCGACTTTGCAACCTATTTTGACAGCTTTGATGTACTGCCGATGGACACCCTTATCTGTGTTGTTAAAACAGTAAACACCGATAGCGATATGTACGCTAACAGTGTTGATATGTTCAAGTCCATTGTAGAGTTCAAGGCTCAGTAATGGAGTCTGAGAGGAGCTTGTATGAAAAAGGAAAACACCGCAAAGGCTTTGATGGCGGTGGCTATGCTTATATTCGGCACAATCGCACTTTTTGTGAGGGCTATCAATGTCAGCTCGGCAGAGCTTGCCCTATACCGCGCGATAATGGCGGCAGTCCTTGTGGGTGGCTTTTTGCTGATCACAAGGCAAAGGCTCTGCCTTGGTAGCATTAAAAAAGAGCTACTGCTTCTCTTGCTATCTGGTGCGGCTATGGGCTTTAATTGGATTTTGCTGTTTGAAGCATATAAATACACCACCGTTTCGGTTGCCACTCTGAGCTACTATTTCGCGCCCGTTATCGTAATGGTGGTTTGCCCCCTGATATTCAAGGAAAAGCTAAGTCGCAAGCAAGTTGTGTGCTTTGCTATGGCAACAATGGGACTTGTTTTGATAACAGGAACTGCAGGAGGCGGAAGCAGGGATCTGCTTGGAATTGCCTTCGGACTCGGTGCCGCCGTGCTTTATGCAACGGTAATGCTGCTAAATAAATTTATCAAGGGCATAACAGGGCTTCACCGCACCTTTATTCAGTTTTTATCGGCTACCATCGTGCTTCTGCCGTATGTCGCCCTCACAAGTGGCTTCACCGTAGGGGCGTTAAATACAAACGGATGGATAGCCCTAACTGTTGTCGGAGTTCTGCACACGGGCATCACCTATTGTGTGTATTTCTCTGCGCTGAAAGAGCTTCCGGGACAAGAAACTGCGATTCTAAGCTACATAGATCCCTTGGTGGCAGTGCTTGTGAGTGTAATTTGGCTAAATGAAAAAATGACAATTCCCCAAATAATAGGCGGACTCTTGATTTTAGGCTTCACCCTTTGGAGCGAGCTGAGTGCGGGGAAAAAAGAGAAGGAGTCTTAAAATGCTTGATCTAACACGGTATGCCTTAAGGCAAGAGGATATCGAATTTATTGATGCGATAAGAGCCGACCTTGAAAATTTAAACGAGGTTTTGCTCGCCTATAAGGGCGAAATCTTTTGCGTCGAGCCGACGATGGGGGAGATTGGCATCTGCACTGCTCCCGACGAGTTCGTTTTCTTCAAGGACTTCGACGACGTGCTCTTAAACTTCAAAATAGACGACCGCCCCCTAATTGACATAATCGGCGATATCGAATTTGCATAATGAAAATTAAGTATTGAAATGAATTAAGGCGAAACAATAATGAACAACAGAAGAAGCTTACGCTCTGTGTTCAGTATCTTGTTTATGATTGCTATCGTGCCGAAGGCACACTTCACGCACGAAGTGGCTTCACTTGCAAAGCATACTTCATGTTCCGCACAAGCGGAACGCTTGGTTCAAAAAAAGCCTGATTTGTCTGGCAGACAAATCAGGCTTTTTTGTTGGCTTATTGCGGATAAAAGGTGTCTAAATATAGGTAATTACGAACAAAAGTCGTCCGTCTTTTCGTTTTTTAATCATAGTTCGTCCTTTCTGCCGAACTGCGCCCGTAAATCTAATTTATATCTATATCGTTTTTTAATTTTACTCCACATTTAGGACAAAAAACATCTTTTTCTGATACTATTGTATTACAGTTTTTGCATATTATAATTGTGAAAAACTTTTCTTTTTTGTTCCTTATTTTCTCTATTATTCTGTTTATAATTGCCAATATGGTTATAATAATTGTTATTACAACTATTGCAATAATAACATATTTAATTGGAGATTCTGGTTTTGGTTCTGGTGGAGTTACATTCGAGGAAAATGATGATAGTAAAATTTTTAACATATAAATCTCCTTATCTTATTAGGCTTTGGAAAGCGATTGCTTTTCCGAGTATTGAAATGTTGTTTAGTTCTTCACCGGTAAAAATCATATCTTCATAGTTTGAGTTTTCCGGTTTAAGAATAAGTGTGTTTTTTTTGGGTAGTAATAAACTCTTTTAAGAGTTGCTTCATCTTCTACAAGGACCACGGCAATTTCACCGTTGAAAACGGTTTCTTGTTATTGGAAGTTAAGTAAAGAGGATAGGATATTGATTAAAAAAATTAACAAAAAGCATAGTAAATGGAAAAAGAATTTAACCCCCAGAAAAAGGTTGCCGTTTGCACAGCGATTTCCGTCAAGAGAGACGGCGTAGGGTTAAACTCTAGCATTATCATAAATGATTTTTACATAAAAGTCAATACAAAATTAAAATTTTTCAAAAAATCTTGGGGTGGTTCGGTAAAATACTGGACCACCTTTGATAAAAAGGATGGTGAAAAAGGTCTGTTTTACTTGTTGGAAATTTTTTGCCCCCTCAAACCAAAAAGGGCACGACAAGCGTACCCTCTTTGATTTGGCAGGGGCGCAAGGACTCCTTTGTCTGCGGACAAAGCCTTTCCGCGGATCTGACAGTCCCCCGGACTGTCATTCAACACCGCTCCCCTTCGAGCCTTTTACCCCACTCAAGCCAAAAAGGGCACGACAAGCGTACCCTTTTTAGCTTGGCAGGGGCGCAAGGACTCCTTTGTCTGCGGACAAAGCCTTTCCGCGGATCTGACAGTCCCCCGGACTGTCATTCAACACCGCTAAGTCGGATCGTAGCCATGTC